>CAYLSO010000289.1:0-14447 GCA_964386525.1 uncultured bacterium | reverse complement strand
GGGCCGATGCCCTTGAGCGCGCGCAGCTCGCCGCTCGCCGTCAGCTCCGCGAGGTCGCGGTCGAGACCCTGCAGGGTGCGCGCCGCATTGGCGTAGGCGCGCGTCTTGAAGGCGTTCTCGCCCGCCAGCTCGAGCAGGACGGCGATCTCTTCGAGGGTGTCCACCACTTCGCGCTTGGTCACCGGGCTCCCCGCGGGCGCGGTGCGGCGGCCGCCGCTCGCGGGACGCGCTGCCGCACCCGCCCTAGGCTTATCACAGGCCTGCCCGGTCCGCCACCGGACCGGACGCGGGCGCGCGGCCCGCGCAAACCGTCCCCCGGTCGTAGTAAGGTGAGGCGCCCTTTCGAGGAGGTCGCCCGTGCAGCTGCGCAACGGCTCGCTGCTGTTCTCCGCTTCCGATCTCAACCACTTCATCGAGTGCGAGCATCTGGCCTGGCTCGAGCGCGAGCGGGCGCAGGGCCGCCTGCAGCGCCCCGACGTGGCCGACCCCACCGCCGAGCTGGTGGCGCAGAAGGGGCACGAGCACGAGGCCGCCTACGTCCAATCGCTGCGCGACGCCGGCCGCCGCGTCGTGACCGTGCCCCCGGCGCGCGCCGACCTCGAGGCCGGGGCGCGCACCACCCTCGCGGCCATGCAGGCCGGCGCCGAGGTCGTCTACCAGGCGGTGCTGCTCGCCGACGGCTGGCTCGGCATCGCCGACTTCCTGCTGCGCGTCGAGCGCCCGTCGGCGCTCGGGGGCTGGAGCTACGAGGTCGCTGACGCCAAGCTGGCGCGGCGCGCCAAGCCGTACTTCCTGCTCCAGATCTGCGGCTACTCCGAGGCGGTCGCACGGCTACAGGAGCGCGACCCCGAGCGCATGCACGTCGTGCTCGGCACGCGCGAGCAGCAGAGCTTCCACTACCGGGAGTACGACGCCTACTTCCGCGACGTGCGACGCCGCTTCCTCGCCGCCATGGGATCCGCGGCCGAGCCGGCCTACCCGCTGCCGGTCGAGCACTGCCTGGTCTGCCCGTGGCGGCCGCGCTGCGAGGCGCGCCGCGAGGCCGACGACCACCTCTGCCGCGTGGCCGGCCTGCGCCGCGACCAGGCGGCCCGTCTCGAGCGGGCCGGCATCCGCACGCTGGCCGAGCTGGGGGCCGCGGCCCCGGAGACGCGGGTGCCGCGCCTGGCCCCGGCCACCTTCGAGGCGCTGCGCAGCCAGGCCGCGCTCCAGCTCGCGCAGATCCGCGGTGGCGGGCCGCGCTACGAGCTGCTCCCCCCGGCCGTCGAGCGCGGCTTCGCCCTGCTGCCCGAGCCCTCGCCGGGCGACGTCTGCTTCGACATGGAGGGCGATCCCTTTCTCGAGGGCGGGCTGGAGTACCTCTTCGGCGTGGTCGCCGCCGACGGCGGCGCCGAGCCCGCCTACCGCGCCTGGTGGGCGCACGACGCCGCCGCGGAGAAACGCGCGTTCGAGCAGGTCGTGGACTTCCTGACGGAGCGCTACGCGGCCGACCCCGGCGCCCACGTCTACCACTACGCGCATTACGAGCCGGTCGCGCTCAAGCGCCTGGCCGGCCGGTACGGCACGCGGGAAGCGGAGCTCGACCATCTCCTGCGCAACCGGGTGTTCGTGGACCTCTACCAGGTGGTGCGCCAGAGCCTGCGCGTCTCGCGCCCCGACTACTCGATCAAGAGCCTCGAGGTCTTCTACATGAAGGCCCGCGAGGCCGCGGTGAAGGACGCCGGCGGCTCCATCCTCGCCTACGAGCGCTGGCTCGCGAGCCGCGATCCGGAGCAGCTCGCCGACATCGCCCGCTACAACGAGGAGGACTGCGTCTCGACGCGGAAGCTGCGCGACTGGCTGCTGGAGCTGCGGGCCGAGGCGGCGGCGCGCTTCGCTCCGCCGGAGCCGCCGCCCCCGCCCGAGCCGCGCGAGCCGAACCCCGAGCGGGAGCGCGTCGAGGCGGAAACGAGGGCCCTGATCGACGGCCTGACCGCCGGGCTCCCGGAGGACCCCGCCGAGCGCACGCCCGAGCAGGGCGCCCACCAGCGGCTCGCCCACCTGATCGAGTACCACCAGCGCGAGGAGCGCCCGGCGTGGTGGCACTTCTTCGAGCGGCTGGGCATGACGCCCGTCGACCTCATCGAGGACCCCGAGTCGATCGGCGGGCTCGAGCCCGACCGCCGGCATCCGCCGCAGCCCGACAAGAAGTCGCTCGTCTACTCGTTCACCTTCCCGGTGCAGGAGTTCAAGCTCGGGCCGGGCGACGACGTCTTCGACCCGGCCACCGGCCAGGGTGCGGGCACCGTCGTGGCGGTGAGCGCCACCGCCGGCACCCTGCGCCTGAAGCGCGGGCCGAAGCTGGCCGACGCGCCGCTGCCCGAGGCGCTCATCCCGGGCGGCCCCTACAACACCAAGGAGCAGCGGGCGGCCCTGCGCCGCCTGGCGGCCGCGGTGCTCGCGCACGGCGCCGCCGGCGAGGGGCCGCTGCGCGCCACCCGAGAGCTGCTGCTGCCCACGCTGCCCCGGGTGCGGGGCGTGGCGCCCGGCGCGCCGCTCCAGGGCGAGGACGTGGACGTGGCGCAGGCGCTCGCGGTCGCCGTCGGTCTCGACGGCAGCCATCTCTTCATCCAGGGGCCGCCGGGCTCGGGCAAGACACACACCGGCGCTCATCTCATCGTCGAGCTGCTGCGCCGGGGCCGGCGCGTGGGCGTGACCGCCCTGAGCCACCGCGCCATCCACAACCTGCTCGACAAGGTCGAGGAGGTGGCGCGCGAGCGCGGCGTGGGGTTCAAGGGGCTGAAGAAGTCCTCCGGCCCCGAGGAGACCGTGTTCGTCTCCAAGCAGGAGCCGGGCTTCATCGCCAACATCCCCGACAATCCCGACGCCTGGCCGCCCGATTGCGGATTGCTGGCCGGCACGGCGTGGCTGTTCTCGCGTCCCGGGTTGACGGCGGGCGCCGACTACCTCTTCGTAGACGAGGCCGGGCAGATCGCGCTCGCCGACGCGCTCGCTGTCGGCGGCTGCGCGCGCAACCTGGTCTTCCTCGGCGACCCGCAGCAGCTGCCGCAGGTCGTGCAGGGCGTGCACCCCGAGGGCACCGGGGTGTCGGTGCTCGAGCACCTGCTGGGCGACGACGGCACCATCCCGCCCGCGCGGGGCCTCTTCCTCGCCGAGACCTGGCGCATGCACCCGGACGTCTGCGGGTTCGTCTCCCAGGTGATGTACGGGTCGCGGCTGCACTCCGAGGCCAGCCGCGCGCGCCAGCGCGTGGACGCGCCGGGGCTGACCGGCACCGGCCTGCGCTTCCTGCCGGTCGAACACGCGGGTAACTCGCAGCGGTCGGCCGAGGAGGCCGAGGCCGTACGGGAGGTCATGGAGCAGCTGCTACGCGGCACCTTCACCGACCACGAGGGGGTCGCGCGGCCGCTGACGCTCGCCGACGTCCTCGTGGTCGCGCCCTACAACGCCCAGGTCCGCCAGCTCGCCGACACGCTGCCGGAGGGCGCCCGGGTGGGGACGGTGGACAAGTTCCAGGGCCAGCAGGCGGCCGTCGTCGTTTTCTCGATGGCGACCTCGAGCGGCGATGAGCTGCCGCGCGGCCTCGAGTTCCTCTTCAGCCGCAACCGGCTCAACGTGGCCGTCTCGCGCGCCAAGGCGCTCGCCGTGCTGGTGGCCAGCCCGCGCCTGCTCACCGTGCGCTGCCACACCGCCGACCAGATGCGCATGGTCAACGCGCTCTGCCGCTTCGTGGAGATCGCGGGGGAGCAGACGGCCGGCAGGGGAAGCGAGGCGGGAGCCGGGACCTAGAGCGCCCGGATGACGATGTCGCCCTTGCGGGTCTCGAGCCGCACCTCGGCGGTGTGGGCCCAGACCCGCGCCGAGCTGGACGCCGGCAGGTGCAGCTCGAGGTGCCCCCAGCCCGTGCTCGCCAGGCAGTATCCGGAGTCGGGCACCGCGGCCTCGATGTACACCGCCTTGTGCTCCGTGGCGACGTCGCAGGAGGCGCCGTGCCGCACGACGGTCACGGCGTCGGTCCCGCGCACCCGCAGCGGGCGGAACAGGTCGGAGGCATCCACGGGGACCGCCGCGCCGTCCACCGCGCACGCCAGCGCGAACGGGATCCCGAGGGTGACGGCGGCAGCGTACGATACCTCGCCGTCCGGCCGGGCCACCACGTCGAAGACCAGCGTGTCCGCGACCGTCGCGGACGAAACCCCGATCTGCGCCAGGGCGGCGTTCGCCTGCTCCTGGGTCGGCGCCGTGGCGTACTTGTAGAGATACCAGCGCACACCGGCCAGCCCCTCGCCCTGGACGGTGACCGGGCCCTTGGCGCTGACGCAGCGCAGGACGGTCTCGCCGCTCAGCGGGATCGCGCCGCTCGCCGTCCCGGTGGCTTTGTAGACCGGCGGCGGCTCGGTCGTGTCGCTGGAGCAGCCGACGCCCAGGGCGGCGAGCAACACCAGGACGGGCCAGGCGGTATCCTTGCGGCTCATGGCATCGGCCTCCGGGCCGGGGACGTCGGGACGCCGTGAGTCTACCCCGCCGCCGTCGCCTCCGAAAACCGCTACAATGCCCCCATGAACGCCCTGACCGACCGCCCCGCGCCGCCCCCGGTCGACCCCGACGCCCCCACGGGCGCCGACCTCGTGGTCAACGAGGTCTACGCCTCCGTGCAAGGCGAGTCGACCTACGCCGGGCTGCCGTGCGTGTTCGTGCGGCTCACCGGCTGCAACCTGCGCTGCGTCTGGTGCGACACCGCCTACGCCTTCCACGAGGGCGCGCGACGCGCCGTGGACGACGTCGTGCGCGAGGTGCTCGGCTTCGGCGTGCCGCTCGCCGAGGTCACCGGCGGCGAGCCGCTGCTGCAGCCGGGCGTGCATCCTCTGATGGCGAAGCTGGCCGACGCCGGGCTCACCGTACTGCTCGAGACCTCGGGCTCGCTCGACATCGTGCGCGTCGACCCCCGGGTGGTGCGCATCGTGGACGTCAAGTGCCCGGGCAGCGGCGAGGCCGGAAAGAACCGCTGGGAGAACCTCGCGCACCTGCGCCCGGGAGACGAGCTGAAGTTCGTAATCGCCGGCCGCGACGACTACGAGTGGGCGCGCGAGCAGGTGCGCGGCCGCGGCCTGGCGGCGCGCGCCACCGTGCTCTTCGGTCCGGCGTGGGGAGCGACCGAGCCGCGGCGATTGGTGGAGTGGATCCTGGAGGACCGCCTGCCGGTCCGCTTCCAGCTGCAGCTGCACAAGTACGTCTGGCCGCCCGAGACGCGGGGCGTGTAGCGCCCGCGCGGCGGTGCGTCACCAACCTCAAGCCGACCGGAGCCGCCCGTGCGCGTCCGCCTGACCCACGAGTTCCCGCTGGAATCCGCCCACTTCCTGCCGCAGGTCCCCGACGACCACAAGTGCCGCCGCGTGCACGGCCACGGCTTCGTCGTCGAGGTGCACGTCGAGGGCGAGGTCGACCCGCGCAGCGGCTGGCTGGTGGACTACGCCGACCTGCGCGCCGCCTTCGAGCCGGTGCGCCGCGCGCTCGACCACCGGCTGCTCAACGACGTCGCGGGGCTCGAGAACCCGACCTCGGAGAACCTCGCGGCGTGGATCTGGGTCCGGCTCAAGCCGGCGCTGCCGCCGCTGGTCGAGATCGTGGTGCGCGAGACCGGCTGGGCGCGCTGCAGCTACCGGGGGGAGTGAAGCCAAGCCGGTCCGGCCGCCCCGACGGGCGCGGCGGCCCGCTCGGTCCTTGACCCGAGGGGCGCGCTCGCCTAGATTCGCGGGCGTTCGCGAAGCGGACCGCCGTCCCACCGCTCCACCGCCGCGCGAGGCGCCCGTGTCGTTCCTCATCCCCACCGATCAGGGCTTCTTCGCGATGTTCGAGCGCACCACCTCGACCATCGAGGAAGGCGCGCAGCTCCTCGAGAGCCTGGTGCGCGACCTCGCCGATCTCGACGTGCGGCTCCTCCGCCTCAAGGAGGTCGAGCACGAAGGCGACGTGACCACGCACGAGACCTACGAGAAGCTCAACAAGACCTTCCTCACGCCCTTCGACCGCGAGGACCTGCACAGCCTGGCCTCGCAGCTCGACGAGATCCTCGACTGGATCGAGGAGGCGGGTCAGCGCTTCGGCCTCTACAAGATCACCGAGCCGCGCCCCGAGGCCTCGCGCCTGGCCAAGATCATCGTGCAGGCCACGGCGGAGCTGGGCGCGGCCGTCCGGCAGCTGCGCGCGCACTCCAAGAACACCGCCGGCATCCGCAAGCACCTGGTGGAGATCAACCGTCTCGAGAACGAAGGCGACCACATCTACCGCCAGGCGCTGAGCCGGCTGTTCGAGGACGAGAGCCTGCGCACCATCACGGTCCTGAAGTGGAAGGAAGCCTACGACGCGCTGGAGTCCGCCATCGACGCCTGCGAGCACGCGGCCCACGCCATCGACTTCATGCTCGTCAAGCACGCCTGATCCGGCACACGCCCTGAGCCACGCGCCCGGTCCCGAGTAAGCGGCGGGCCGGCGCCCGGCAGGAGGCCGCTTCGCCGATGGACGGAATGTGGTGGCTGGTGGCCGCGACGGTAGCCGTCGCCCTGGCCTTCGACGTCATCAACGGCTTCCACGATGCCGCCAACTCCATCGCTACCGTGGTCTCGACGCGCGTGCTGTCGCCGCGTCTGGCGGTGCTGTGGGCCGCCTTCTTCAACTTCGTCGCCATGTTCGTCTTCCCCGCCAAGGTGGCGGACACGGTCTCCAAGATCGTGCGCGTCAACCCGAGCGACGGCGTCTACGTGTACGTGGTGCTGGCCGGGCTGATCGGCGCCATCGTCTGGGACCTGCTCACCTGGTGGTGGGGCATCCCCACCAGCTCCTCGCACGCGCTCATCGGCGGCTTCGCCGGCGCCGGCGTGGCGCACGCAGGCTGGTCGGTGCTGCACTGGGAGAAGGTCGTCCAGACGATCCAGTTCATCCCGCTGGCGCCGCTCATGGGGATGGGGCTGGCGGTGGTCCTGATGTTCGTTCTCTACCGGGTCTTCCGCCGCTGGCGCCCGGGGCGGGTGGACGCGCTCTTCCGCCGCGGCCAGCTGGTGTCGGCCGCCCTCTACTCGCTCGGCCACGGCGGCAACGACGCGCAGAAGACCATGGGCATCATCATGGCGCTGCTGGTGGCGGCCGGCACCATGGACCCCGATACCAAGCTGACGATCGGCAATCCGCAAACCCTGTGGATCATCCTCTCCTGCCATGCCGCGATGGCCATCGGCACGGCGGCCGGCGGCTGGCGGATCGTGAAGACGATGGGGATGAAGCTGACCAAGCTGCAGCCGTTCGGCGGCTTCTGCGCCGAGACGGCGGGCGCCTCGACGCTCTTCCTGGCCACCCACTGGGGCATCCCGGTCTCGACCACGCACACCATCACCGGCGCCATCATGGGCGTCGGCTCGACGCGGCGGCTGTCGGCGGTGAAGTGGGGCCTGAGCATGCGGATCGTGTGGGCGTGGGTGCTCACGATCCCGGCCTCGGCGGGGGTCGCCGCGGCCTGCTACTACCTGATCAAGGCGCTGAGCCCGGCGTTCTGAAGCCGGCGCCGGCGCGGCCGGCGGAGCCCCGCCGCGCTACCGCCACTCCCCTCCGTACAGCGCCGGAACCAGCACCAAGGGCACGAACTGCAGCAGCAGCTGCGCGATCCAGCCGAGCAGGCAGACGCCGACGGCGCGCAGGGTGCCGGGGTAGTCGAGCGCCTGGCGCACCGCGATGATCATGGCGATGAGCATCCACACCGAGGCGATCGCCGAGACGACGACGCCGAGCACCGGCAGGAAGGCGAAGACGCGGATCAGCCCCGGCGCGCTGGCGAAGCCGATGGTGCGCAGCAGCTGCCAGAGGTTCGCCTCGGTCTGGGGCGCCGGAAAGAGCTTGGCGCCGAAGACGTAGGTGAGGCCGGCCCACAGGATCCAGCCGAAGAGCGCCGACAGGAGTCCGTACACGGCGCGGGCCACCGGGTAATCGGCCTGAAAGGCGAACCCGATGCCGGCCGCCACGCTCGACAGGACGACCACCGCCATCGCCTGGCCGGTGGCGCCCTCGTCGGCTTCGACCTCCTCGTAGAGCCGGGCGTCCAGGGCGGCCGCCCGCACGACGCGACGCAGGAATGCGGCCATCTTCGCGACCTCCTCGCTCCGCCGGGGCCCCGGCACGGCCCCGCGGCCTTTCCCGGCGGGCCCTAGTCGTTGACCCCGCGCTGCACCTCGCGCGGGATGTAGCGGTCGAGCATCTCCACCAGGGCGCCGCTCTCCTTGAGCAGATTGCGCGCCGCGACCATGCGCTGCACCTGGTTGGTGCCCTCGTAGATCTGCGTGATCTTGGCGTCGCGCATGTACTTCTCGATCGGGTAGTCGCGCATGAACCCGTAGCCGCCGAAGATCTGCACGGCGTCGGTGGTCACCTTCATGGCGGTGTCGGTGGCGAAGAACTTGCACATGGCGGCGAGCTTGTTGATGTTGGCGCCCGCGTCGCCGGCGTGGGCCGCCGCGTAGACCAGCTGCCGCGCCGCCTCCACCTGGGCCGCCATGTCGGCGAGCAGCTGCTGCACCATCTGGAAGCTCTGGATCTTCTGGCCGAACTGCTCGCGGCGCGTCGCGTAGACCATGGCGTACTCGAGCGCGCCCTGCGCCAGGCCGACGCCCTGCGCCGCCACGCCGGGCCGCGCCCGGTCGAGCGTCTCCATGGCGTGCTTGAAGCCCAGCCCGGGATGGCCGCCCAGCAGCTGGCTGGCCGGCACGCGGCAGCCGGTCATCGCCATCTCCACCACCGGCACGCAGCGGATGCCCATCTTGTCCTCGACCTTGGCGACCGTGAAGCCGGGGGTGTCCTTCTCGACGAGGAACGCCGAGATGCGGTGCAGCTTGCTCTCCGGATCGGTGACCGCGAAGACGGTGTAGAGGTTGGCGGCGCCGCCGTTGGTGGTCCACTTCTTCTCGCCGTCGAGCACGTAGTGGTCGCCATCCTTGACGGCGCGGGCGCGCAGCGAGCCGGCGTCCGAGCCGGCGAACTTCTCCGACAGGCAGAAGGCCACCAGGGTCTCGCCGCGGGCGATCTTGGGCAGGTACTTCTGCTTCTGCTCGTCGGTGCCGCCGACGATGATGGGGAACGAGCCGAGGGCGTTGACCGCGTAGAGCACGCCGACCCCGCCGCAGGCGCGCGACAGCTCCTCGACGCAGATGCAGAGGTTGAGGAGCCCGTCGCCGGAGCCGCCGTACTCCTTGGGGATCCACACGCCGAGCAGCCCGGCCCGGGCGAGGGCGTCCTTGATCTCCCACGGATACGCCTGCTCGACGTCGTACTTCTTGGCCAGCGGGCGCACGACCTTCTCGGCGACCTCGCGGGCCCGCTCCCGCCACTTGCGGTTCGACTCGTTCAACCAGGGCATCGGGCTTTCCCTCAGGGCGCGGAGAGCGGCAAGCAGGAAGGTGCGGCCCGGCCGTCCGCGCGGTGCGGCCGGATCACGGCAGCTCGACGATCACCCTCCCGTCCGCCTCGCGGACCGGGAAGCACGCCACCGACTCGTCCGGTTCCTCGGCGCAGCGCCCGGTCTCGAGGTCGAAGGACCAGCCGTGCCACACGCAGGTCACGTGCCGGCCGAGCAGCTCGCCTTCGCCGAGCGGGCCGCCCTGGTGCGGGCACCGCCCGTCGAGCGCGAGGAGCCGTCCGTCCTGGCGGAAGACGGCGATGTCGCGGCCGAGCGCCTGGAACTGGCGGCCGCAACCCTCCGGAATCGCATCGCTGGGACAGAGCGTGACCGACCGGGCCATGTCGAGAAGGATTCCCGCGCTTCGCTGCGGCCGCGGGTGGGCGGAATGCTACCAGGCGGGGCGGGCCGGCGCAACGCTGCCGACCCGGGGGGCCTTACCCGCGCGTGTCCGCATCGGTCGCGGCCGCCGCCTCGCCGCCACCCCGTCCGACGCGCACCAGGAACTCCAGCCGCCGCTGCGGCTCGGCCAGCACGCCCCGGTAGGCGCTGGTCTCGACCGCCGCCGGCTTGCGCTGGCCGCGCATCTCCAGGCACAGGTGGCGCGCCTCCAGCAGCACCGCCACACCGCGGGCCCGCAGCCCGCGCTCCAGGTAATCGGCCACGCCGGCCGCGATGCGCTCCTGCAGGGTCAGGCGGCGGGAGAAGTAGTCCACGACCCGCGCCAGGTCCCCCAGCCCCGCCAGCCGTTCCCCCGGCACGTAGCCGACGTGCGCCTCGCCGAAGAAGGGCAGTAGGTGGTGGGCGCACAGCGAGTAGAAGCGCACGCCGCGCACCAGGACGAGCCCCGTCGAGACATCGGGGTTGGCGATGGCCGCCAGCTCCGGTGCGCGCTCCGGGTCGTGGCCGGAGAGCAGGTCCTCGAGCATCTCCGACACGCGGGCGGGCGTGCCGCGCAGCTCGGGGTCGTGCAGGTCCGCTCCGAGGGCGTGCAGCAGGGTTTCGACGTGCCGGGCGGTCTGGGCGCGCGCGAGTTCGTTCCCCTGGGGTTCTCGGTCCATGCTAGTCTCCCCGCGTCAGTCGTGCCGGCCACAGTAGCACAACCCCGGAGACCCACGAAGGACCGCCCCCGCCATGACCGCGACGCCCTCTCCGTTCGTCTTCTTCGATGTCGGCGGCACCCTGCTCGTCCCCGGCACGGCGCTCGAGGAGCTGGTCGAGACCGTGCTCTTCGCCCGCCGCCTGGTGCGCTCCGGCGACGCCGTGCGCGCCGCGGTCGCGGCCGCCGTCGCGGCCCACGAGGCGTCCGGGGCGGACCGCGCCGACCGCGAGCGCCCGTCGGCCGGCCGCCGCGAGATGTACACCCGGATCTTCCACGAGCTGGGTCTCGACGAGGCCGCCGGCCCCCTGGCCGCCGCGGTCTGGGAGATGTCCTTCGACCTGGCGCCGCCGGTGCTCGCCCCCGGGGCACACGCCGCGCTGGAGATGCTCAAGGGCGCCGGCGCGCGCGCCGGCATCATCTCCAACTGGGACGACTCGCTCGACGGCGTGCTGACGCGCACCGGCGTGCGCCCGTACGTGGAGGTGGTGGTGTCGTCGTTCCGCGTCGGCTGGTCGAAGCCCAACCGGCGCATCTTCGCGGCGGCGCTGGCCGAGGCCGGGGTCGAGGCGGGGCAGTCGTGGCACGTCGGCGACGACGCCTACGCCGACACGCGGGGCGCCCTCGACGCCGGGCTGCGCGCGGTGCTGGTGGACGCGCGCCCGGGCACCGGCAAGGGCCTGCCGCCCGGAGCGTTGCACGCGGCGCGCGTGGACGAGGCGGTGCACCGGCTGCTGGAGGCGGAGCGCCAGGGGCGGACGGCGGACCATGCGCGCTAGGCCGGCCGCGGTCCCGGCCTGGGCGCTCGCGGCAGCGCTGCTGAGTTCGGCGCCGTCGGCCGCCGCCCCCCCCGCCGGCGACGTCTACGAGCTGAGCCGGTCGCGAGAGATCGCCATCCTGACCGTCTCGGCCGCGAGCTTCGCGGCCTCACGGCTCTTCTGGGACGGCCTCGGCCGCGAGCCCTGCCCGTGCGACGCGGGCAGCCTGAATAGCCTCGACCGCGGCACGGCCGGGCGGCGGGACGACGGCGCGAGCACCGCGAGCGATGTCGCACTGGCACTCGCCGTCGCCGCGCCGTTCGCCATCGACTACCTCGACATCAAGAGCGGCGGCAGCTCCGCGGGCTTCGACCGCGACGCGGTCGTGATGCTCGAAGCTCTGGCGCTCAGCAGCGGCGTGAACCAGCTGGTCAAGACGGCCACCCACCGGCCGCGGCCGCTGCTCTACGGGCTGGAGCCCGGCGACCCCGCGCTGAACGAGGCCGACAACTACCGCTCCTTCTACTCCGGCCACACCTCCAGCGCCTTCGCGGTCGGCGTCGCGTACGCCCGCACCTACGCGCTGCGCCACCCCGGCAGCGACGCGCACTGGGCCGTCTACGGCGGCGCGGTCCTGGCGGGCGCGGCGGTCGGCGCGCTGCGCGTGGCGGCCGGCAAGCACTTCCCCACCGACGTGCTCGTGGGCGCGGCGGTCGGCACGGCCATCGGGCTGCTGGCGCCCGCCCTGCATGGCCCCAAGCCGCTCGGCGGGGGCTCTATCTCCTACGCCCCCAGCGGGTTAGTCTTTCGGATCACAATCCCGTTGAGATAACAGCCGCGGCCCCGGCGCTGTGCTAGACTCCACGGCCGTCAGCCCCGATCCCCCGCGGATCGGGTTTTGCCTTTAGGACTCGGAGCGCACTTCCTTGAGCCCCAACGCCGCCAAGAGCGGCAACGATCTGCGGCAGCTTGGGTGGCTACTCGCCTGGGCTGTCGTTTTTTGCGATATCGGGACCAGCGTCTACTACACCACTGGCATCCTGTACCACGACGTCGGCAACCTCGCCGCGGCGTTCATCGGCCTGGTCACCATCGGTTTTCTCTTCCTCGCCCAGAAGGTCCAGGAGATCACCTGGCGCAACCCCGAGGGCGGCGGCGTGGTCACCATGTCCACCAAGGCGTTCGGCCCCATGGCCGGCGCCATCGGCGGCATGCTGATCATCGTGGACTACTTCCTCACCGCCGCGCTGTCGTCCACGAGCGGCTTCCACTACCTCGCCTCGGTCCTGCCCTTCCTGGCCCCCTACGTCACGCCGCTGGCTATCGCCGGCCTCATCGTCCTCGCGATCATCAACGTCATCGGCATCAAGGAAAGTGCGATGGTGGCGCTCACCATGGCGGTCGCCGCCTTCGCCGCCAACATCGTCCTGGTGGTGCTGGTGAGCGTGCGCATGACGCCCGAGCAATGGTGGACGATCTGGGAGCAGGCGCGCCAGATCGGGCAACTCGACTGGCAGCGCGTGCTCATCGGCTACGGCGGCGCCTGGCTCGCGTTCTCGGGGCTCGAGAGCCTGAACCAGCTGTCGCCGGCCATGAAGCTGCCGCTCAAGCGCACCACGTCGAAGACCATGCTGGCCGTGGTCATCACCATGCTGCTCACCAGCCCGACGCTGGCGGCCTTCTCCATCGCCGCCCTCTCCGAGCCCGTCAAGCAGGCCAACAATGAGGCCTTCGTGTCGGCGCTGGGTTTCGCCTTCGGCGGCCCGGCGATGGCGTGGGTCGTGGTGATCACCGCCGGCTCGCTGCTCGTCTTCGCCGCCAACACGGCGATCATCGGCGCCTATCACGTGGTGCTGTCGCTGGCCAACTCGGAGTTCCTGCCGCGCATACTGACCCACCGCAACCGCTACTTCGGCACGCCGCACTGGGCCATCCTGGTCATCACCCTGGTGCCGCTGGCGGTCATCTGGGCGACCCGCGGCAATTTGAGCGCCATGGGCCACCTCTACTCCTTCGGCCTGCTCGGCGCCTTCACCTTCGAGTCGGTGGCCCTCGACGTGGTGCGCCTGCGCGAGCGCCGCTTCGGCTTCATGACCTGGGTGGGACTGCTCACCTCGGGGCTGGTGGCCGCCGCCTGGGCGGTGAACATCGTGGTCAAGTGGCAGGCCACGCTGTTCGGCGGCACGGTCGTGGTGCTCGGCGTGCTGCTGGCCGTGGGCATCCGGCGCGACTGGTTCGTCCTGGCGGTGAACCGCGTGCCCCGGGTGGCCGAGCAGGCGGCGCGCCAGCGCGCCAGGGCCGAACTGCTGGCCATGGAGCGCGGCAAGGAGATCGTGTCGCTGGAGACCGCCGTGGAGGCGGCCATCCTCGAGCCGTCGCGCACCATGCTGGCGCTGCGCGACCGCAACCCGCGGCTGGTGGACGAGGCCATCAAGCGGGCGCGCGGCAGCGGCGACACCGCGGTGATCATCATCTCGGTGACCGAGTGGCCGGGGCTGTTCTCGGGCGAGCAGGCGCAGCCCGAGCCGCACCTGATCGACGCCATCGACGACGCCGCCCGGCAGATCCGCGACGCCGGGCTGACCCCCATCCCCATCTGGCGGCTGTCGCACAACGCGGCCCGCTCGATCGCCGAGGCGGCGATGCGCCTGGGGGTCACCTGCGTGATGCTCGGCGTCGGCCAGCGCTCGAACCTCTACCACATGCTGCGCGGCTCGGTGCTCAAGGGCCTGCAGAAGATGCTGCCCAGCGAGCAGGTACTGATCCACACGGTGGGGTGAGCGGGCGGCGGCCGCCTTCGCGGGCCGGTCGCCGCAGTGGCCCCGCTCGGCTGCCGGGGCGCCGCCGATCAGCGCAACAGAACGAAGCGCTGCGTCAGTTCGCGCGCCCCCACGCTGAGGTGGGCGAAATACACCCCGGCCGCCGCCGGGACGTTTTCGGAGCGCCAGGTCGCGACGTGGCGGCCCTCCGCCAGCTCGCCGTCGACGACTGTGGCCACGCGCCGGCCGCGGATGTCGTAGATGGCCAGCGACACCCGCGCTCGGTCCGTCAAGTGCTTCTCCTTCATCGTCAGTGAAACCTTGATTGGAGCCGCGCCCGGGAGTAGCCTCTGTGTATGAATCTTCAAGATCGTATTGTGATCGCGCCTGGGGTC
>CAYLSO010000288.1:0-2633 GCA_964386525.1 uncultured bacterium | reverse complement strand
TCGTCGAGGAGGCGCACCAGGCCTACCGCAAGCTGGTGGCGCTCGGGGTGCCGAAGGAGGACGCCCGCTATGTGCTGCCCGGCGGCACCGTGTCGGAGATCGTCCTGTCGGCGAACTTCCGCGAGTGGCGGCACGTCTTCGAGGTGCGCTGCCACCCGCGCGCGCACTGGGAGATCCGCCAAGTCTGCCTCGAGATGCTGCGCGTGCTCAAGCACGAGGCGCCGATCGTCTTCGATGATTTCGAGATCGACGAGACGCACGCGATGGCCTGCCTCCAGCCGCATCGCGGCGAGGCGGAGGCGGTGGCGGCGGGTCCGGCGGGCGGCTGAGATCCGCCGGGATCCTCCTCCCCGGCGGCCCGCGGCCCGGGCCGGAGGGTGGGTGTGGCACTGCAAAACGCCACGCCCGCGCCCTCCGGCCTCGCGCTTTTCCCGCCGCCGATGTCCGGATGGCGTGAATTCCCCCGCCGGTGCGGCGGCACGGGGCTTGCCTTGCCTCGAAGGATGAGGAAACACGCGCCGTTGGCGTCCCCCGCGCGCCGGCGGCGCGCCGCGGTTTCGGACTCCCGCGGACGGCGGCTTTGGCAGAGCCGCGCCGGTAGGCTATCCTTTTAGGGATAAGCTTAGCGCCTGCGCGCCCGAAGACGGTGCCGGCCGCACCCGTGGACGCCGCTCGAACTCAACCGGCCTGGGGACCCTAGCCATGCATCGTTCGCCGACCTCATCGCGCCCCCTCCGCACCGCACTTCCCATCGCGCTCCTGCTGGCCGCCGTCACGGCGGCCACGGCGCCGGCGCAGTCCGCGCCGCGCGCCTCCGAAGTGAGGATGCCGGTGCGTAGCCCGGAGCCCACCGGGCTCCCGGCCGCCGTCACGCGCCCGACCCTCGATCTGGCGGGCGGCTCCGCGGCGGTGGACGCGCCGCTGGCCCACCTGGGCAATTCCATCGCCGCCTGGCGCGGCCTGAGGACGGGACCCGCCGGCGAGGAGGTCGTGGGCGTGATCATCCGCGGCACGGCCGCCACCTCGGTGCTGCGCGGCCTGGGCGTGGATGTGCAAAGCGAAGCCGGCGAGTTCCGCACCGCGCGCGTGCCGCTGTCGGCGCTGCCGGCGCTGGTGCGGCTGCCGGGCGTCGAGCGGCTGACGCTGGGCTACGGCGTGCGGCCGCACCTCGACGTGTCGGTGCCCGAGACGCGCGCCGACGAGAAGCGCGCCCAGGCGCCCCCGCTCTACGGCTGGTGGGGCAAGAACGTGGTCGTGGGCATCGTGGACAGCGGCGTCGACTACCAGCACGACGACTTCCGCAACCCCGACGGCTCGACGCGCTTCTACTCGATCTGGGACCAGAACGTATTCGGCGCGCCGCCCGCCGGTTTCGGCTACGGCAACGAGTGCAGCACAGCGCAGATCGCCGCCGGGACCTGCTCCGAGACCGACCCCGACGGGCACGGCTCGCACGTCATGGGCATCGCGGCCGGCGACGGCTCGGCCACCGGCAATTTCGAGCCGCAGTTCATCTTCACGGGCATGGCCAACGGCGCGCAGCTCATCGGGGTGGCGACCGACTTCTCGTTCCAGGGCGTCATCGACGGCGTCGCCTACGTCTTCCAGAAGGCCGCCGCGCTGGGCAAGCCGGCGGTGGTCAACCTGAGCCTCGGCACCGCCCTGGGCCCGCACGACGGCACCACCGACTTCGAGCTGGCGCTCAACGCCCTGACCGGCCCGGGCAAGATCATCGTCGCCTCGGCCGGCAACGGGCAGGGCGACCTGGCGCACGCCTCGCGGAGCATCTCGACCTCGGCGGCAGCCTTCAACTTCTCGATCCCGGCCTACACGCAGGTCCCCGGCGGCGGCAACGACGCGGTCGTCTTCGACCTCTGGCACTCCGCGGCCAACGCCTACGCCGTGCGCGTGCAGCGGCCGACCGGCCCCACCCTCGTCGGCCCGGTGAACAAGGGCGCCGTGCAGACCTTCAGCACCGTCGACGGCTACATCATCATCGACTACCGGAACACCAACGATCCCAACGGCAACGGGCAGTCGGAGATCGTCGTCGAGGTCAGCGACGCCGCGGGCACCGTGCCCCGGGTCGGGGCCTGGCAGATCCAGCTGACCCCCGCCGGCGTGCCGGGCGCACCCCTGGTGCACGCCTGGTCGGAGTCGTACCTCGGGCTGAGCGGCGCGGCGGCGCAATTCAGCGCCAACGTAGACACCACGGTCAACGTCTCCTCGCCGGCCACCGCGACCCAGGTGATCGCCGTCGCCGCCTACGTCTCGAAGCGCTACTGGGCGTCGGTGGACGGCGACATCTACTACTTCACCGGCACGGTGGATCCTTACCAGATCTGCCCGTTCTCGGCCCGCGGCCCGCGCCGCGACGGCGTGCTCAAGCCCGAGATCGCGGCCCCCGGCTCGGCCATCGTCAGCGTGCTGTCGGGAGACGTCACCATAGCGCCGGGGGAAATCCCGCTAGTCGCCCCGGACGGCGTGCACCTCGCTCTGCAGGGCACCTCGATGTCGGCACCGCAGGTCACCGGCGCGGCCGCCATGCTGCTGCAGAAGACCCCCGGCCTGACGCCCGCGGACCTCAAGGCGCAGCTCGCCTCGGCGGCGCGGTCCTCAGCCTACATGGGCAC
>CAYLSO010000287.1:0-13734 GCA_964386525.1 uncultured bacterium | reverse complement strand
CCGGGCGCGGCGGCGGGGTCCGTCTTGACGCCTCCGGGAGCGCCCGATTAGGCTTTTCGCTGTCGCCGCACCCCGCGCGCCACGCGGATCTTCCGGCCGCCGAACCCAGACACGGAGAACGAGAGGGACTACCGTCGCATGGTGACCATGACGAACACCGCCGCCGAGCGGCTCCGCAGCATCCTCGAGCAGGAGAACCAGTCCGCAAAGGGGCTGCGCATCCGCGTGATTCCCGGCGGCTGCTCCGGGTACTCCTACGACATGACGTTCGACGACGCCCGCGAGACCGACCACACGTTCGACGCCCATGGGCTCAAGCTGTTGGTGGACACGGAGAGCCTGCCGCTGCTGCAGGGCGCGGAGATCGACTTTCAGGAGTCGTTCGGCGCGAGCGGCTTCACCATCAAGAACCCGAACGCCGCGGGCGGCTGCGGGTGCGGCAAGTCCTTCCAGGCCTGATCGTGTCCCGCCCGCGTCCCGGCGCCGCGCCGCGCTGGGACGTTTCATGCCCGCCGGCCACGCCCGGCGGCGGCAGGCGGGCGCGCCGCGCGTCGTCCCGAGCGTCGTCCCGAGCCGCTCTCTTCCTGACCTTCGGCCTGGGGCTCGTCGCTGTGGCCGCACCGCCGTCGCGCGCGCAGGCTCCGCCGCCGGCGGGCGCCGGGCGCGTCCCCGTCTCCGTCATACCGGGAGCGCACCGCGAGCCGAATCCGGCCGCCGCGGCCGAGCTGGGGCGGGCGCGGGGGATGCTGTCCGAGGGTCAGACCCCCGCGGCGGTCGAAGCCGGGCGTCGCGCCGCGCGGCTCGACTCGCTGTCGGCGACGGTGTTCGAGAGGCTCGGGGTCATCTACCAGGCGGCGGGCCTGCCGCGCGAGGCCTACCAGGCCCTCCGCCGCGCCTCGCTGCTCGATCCCGCCTCCGCCTGGGCGCTGAACCGCGCCGGCCAGGTGCTGCTGTCGGAGCTCGGCCGGCCGGCCGGCGCGCTTGCCGCGCTGCGCCAGGCGCAGGCCGTGCGGCCCGACTTCGCCCCGACGCACTACTCGCTGAGCGTCTATCACCTGCTGCGTGGCGAGATCGAGGACACCGAGCGCGAGGCGGACCTCGCCTTCGACCAGGCGGTGGACGAAGAGGAGAAGCGGGTCTTCTTCGGCGCCCGCATGCAGCTGCTGATGCTGCGCGGGCAGTATCTCGACGCCGAGGACGCCCTGCGCCGCCACCTCTACGAGTGGCCCGACGACCGCCGCGCGCAGCAGGCGCAAGCGCTCGCGCTGCGGCTGCTGGGGCGCTATCCGGAGTCGGAGGAGGCGCTGCGCCGCCTGGCCGCGCAGGTGCGGCCGCAGGCGATGCTGCTCAACGACCTCGGCACGGTGCAGCTGGCGCTCGGCCAGCGCGATTCGGCGGCGATCTCTTTCCGCCGGGCCTGGGACCTCGACTCGACGGCCAGCGAGGCGGGCTGCCACCTGGCCCGGGCGCACCTGGCGGCCGGCGACACGAGCGGCGCGCTGGGCTGGCTGGCGCGGCTCGAGGAGCGCGACCGCGGCTGGTACGTCGCGCCGCTGCTGGCGGCGCGCATCCACGCGGCGCGCGGCGATGCGGCGCGGGCGGAGCGGGCTTTCGCGCGGGCCCGGGCGCTCAACCCGCTGTCGTTCGAGGGGCCGCCGCCGGCCACCGACGCGGGCTGGCGCGCCCGCCAGCCCGGGCCGCGGGACAGCCTCCTGGTCCGCTCGGAGCAGGCCCTCGTCGCGGGCGAGTTCGGCGCCGCCTTGCTGCTGGGATACCAGGCCTGCCTCGACCGCGAAGTGCGCCCGCGGGCGCTGCTCTTCGTGTTCTGGGCCAACCGGCTCTCCGGACTCATGCCGGGCGGCGCGGCGGCGCAGCTGGAGGCCGGGCTCGAGGGCCTGCCGGCCTCGGCCAAGACGGAGCGCGCGGTGGCCGAGCGCGAGCTGGGCCTCCTGCATCTGCGTCTCGGCAACGCCGGCGACGCGCGCGCCCATCTCGAGAAGGCGCTCGCGGCGCTGCCGCCGGCGCACGCGGTTTCCGCGTCCGCGGCGGCCGCTCTCATCGGCCTTTGCCTGGATGCCGGGGACCCCGTGGCGGCCGGCCGGCTGGCGGCTCGCGTCGGGGATCCCGCCGACGCCGAGTTGCTCTCCGCTCTGGCGCGTGCCGCGCTGGCCGCCGGCGAATCCGAGCGCGCCCGGGGGCTGCGGGAGCGGGCCGCAGCCGCCGAGTTTCTTCCTTCCGAACCCCGGTAAGCGCCCGGAAGACACCAGCATCCCGCGCGCTCGCGGCGACCGCGTCGGGGGCCAATTGCTGTTGACCCGGGGCGGAGCGCCACGGATACTGGCGTCGGTCCGCTGTCGTTCCGGTTGAACGCACCCGGGTTCTGCCGCAGCCGCGGAGGTTCGCGGCTGTTCTGACTCTTGCGACCCAAAGCGGGAAGCAGCGACCGGACCCCCAGGAGCACGAAAGGAAACATCGGAAAGTGGCCAACGGTACGGTGAAGTGGTTCAACGATGCCAAAGGCTTCGGCTTCATCTCCCAGGAGAATGGGGAGGATGTGTTCGTCCACTACTCGGCGGTTCAGGGCGAAGGCTTCCGTAGCCTGGCCGAAGGGGAAAAGGTCGAGTTCGATGTCGTGAAGGGGCCGAAGGGCTACCAGGCCGCGAACGTCCGCAAAGTGAGCTAGCGGCCGTTCGAGCCGCCATTCTTTGGCGAGCTGACCCGCTTCACAGAAAGACCGGCGGACCATCGCCGGTCTTTCCCTTTCCAGTGGCGCCGCCTGGCGCGGACGCGGGATGATTCCGCCCATGACCCCATCCGACCCCCGCGATCGGCCTCCGGCCGTCACCGCCTCCGGTATGCGCTGGGCCTCGGCCGTGTCGCGCGACAGCGACACCGCGCGCGCCGCGCGGGAGGCGGCCGCCGCGCTGCGGGCCGATCTCGGCGACGGCCCGGTGGACCTGGCGCTGGCGTTCTTCACGGCTCCGCACGTGCCGGCCGCGGAGGACGCGCGCGCCACCCTGGCGCGGCTCCTGGAGCCGAGCTGCCTGGGCGGCGTCAGCGGGGCCGGCGTGATCGCCTCCCGGCACGAGATCGAGGAGGGCGCCGCCCTGGTCGTGCTCGGCGCGCGGCTGCCGGGGGTGGAGGTGTCGCCGTTCGTGATGCCGGCCGCAGGCTGGGCGGAGCCCTTCGAGAGCGCCGAGGCCTTCGCCCTCTCGGCTCCGGGTGCGGCGGGCGCGGAGCTGGTGCTGGCCTTCGGCGATCCCTTCACCCTCGACGCGCTCAACCTCCTGCAGAGCTTCGACCGCTTCGCGCCGGGCCTGCGGCTGGTGGGCGGCATGGCCAGCGCCGGGGCGCGCCCCGGCGAGAACGCGATCTTCCTCAACCAGTGGCTGGCCCGCGACGGCGGCTTCGCGGTGGCGCTGTCGGGCGCGGTGCGCGCCGACGTGGTGGTGTCGCAGGGCTGCCGCCCGGTCGGCCCGCCGCTGCGCGTCACCGAGGCGCGGCGCAACGTCGTCGTGGCGCTCGACGGCGCTCCGGCGGCCGAGCGCGTCCGGCAGGTGCTCGACGCGCTTCCCGACCGCGACCAGGCCCTGCTGCGCGGCGGGCTGTTCGTCGGGCGCCCGGTGTCGAGCGCGGCGGCGGGCCCCGGCGACTACCTGGTGCGCAACGTCATCGGCCACGATCCGGAGAGCGGCGCCATGGCGATCAGCGACCTGGTGGCCGAGGGCGAGCGGCTGCGCCTGCACGTGCGCGACGCGTCCACCGCGCGCCAGGACCTCGAGCTGCTGCTGGCGCCGCAGGCCTTCGACTCGCCGGCTGCGGCCGCCCTCGTCTTCTTGTGCAACGGGCGGGGCCGCCGGCTCTACGGCGAACCGGACGGCGACATCGTGCCGCTGCAGGAGGCGCTCGGCGGCGTGCCGGCGGCGGGTTTCTTCTGCGCCGGCGAGATCGGCCCGGTGGGCGGCCGCAACCACCTGCACGGGCACACGGCGAGCCTCGCCGTCCTGCGGGGGAAGTGAGATGCGACGCGCGCGGCCCGCAGCCCTCGCCGCCGTGGCGCTGCTGCTCGTCGCCGGCGCGGCCGCCGCCGAGCCCGCCGCTGCCGATCGCGCCGCCACGCCCGCCCAGCTCAGGTCGCGCTGGCAGCACATCGCGGGGGAGATCGGCGGCAAGGTCGGCGTCGCCGCGGTCCTCGTCGAGACCGGCGAGCGGGTCGCGGTCAACGGCGCCGCGCGCTTCCCGATGGCCAGCGTCTACAAGTTCCCCATCGCGCTCGCCGTCCTCGACGGCGTCGACCGCGGCGGGCTGCGGCTGGCGGATTCGCTGGCGCTGCTGGCGCGCGATCTCCGGCCCGGGGCGGGCGCCCTCAAGCTGCCTCCCGGCAGCGACCGGATCTTCGTGCGCGTCGACCGGCTGCTCGCGCTGGCGGTGGGCGAGAGCGACAACACCGCCAGCGACGCCCTGCTGCGTTCGGTGGGGGGGCCGGCCGCGGTGATGCGCCGCTTGCGCGGTCTGGGGATCACCGGCATCGACGTCAGCCGCTTCGAGGTCGGGCTGATGGCCGACTGGAGCGGCGTGGCCGTCCTGCCGCCCGAGACGCAGTGGACGCGCGAGCGCATCGACAGCCTGGTGGCGGCCGTGCCGCCGGGGCGCCGGCAGGCCGCCGGGCGCGCCTACGAGACGGACCCGCGCGACACGGCCACTCCCGAAGCCATGGCGCAGCTGCTGGCGAAGTTCCACCTCGGCGGGGCGCTGTCGCCGGCGGGCACCGCGCGGCTGCGGCGGCTCATGGAGGACACCGCCACCGGCTCCGGCCGGATCAAGGGGCGCTTGCCGGCCGGCACGGTCGTGGCGCACAAGACCGGCACCATGGGGACGGTCTGCAACGACGTCGGCGTCGTCACCCTCCCCGGCGACCGCGGCCACCTGGCCCTCGCGGTGTTCCTCAAGGGCTCGGCCCAGCCGCGCGCGCGCCTCGAGTGGGCGATCGCCGAGCTGGCGCAGGCCGCGTACGACTATTTCGCCGCGCCGCCTACGACCCCGCCGGCCCCGCCCCCGAGATCGTCATCTCCGAGATGAGCAGCGTCGGCGAGTTGACGGTGCCGTTGAAGCGCAGGTCGTCGCCGACCTTGACGACGTTCTTGAGCATGTCGAGCGTGGTGGAGGCCACGGTGATCTCCTGCACCGGATGGGCGATCTGGCCGCCCTCGATCCAGAAGCCGGCTGCCTGGTAGGAGTAGGCGCCGGTCGTCTCGTTATAGCCGAAGGCCCCCTGGTCGACCATGTAGAAGCCCTTGTCCACGCCCTTGCGGATCTCCTCCGGCGGGGTCGTGCCGTTGGCGATGTACAGGTTGCGGTTGCCGATCCCCGGCACGTAGGTGTACCCGCGCACGGCGTTGCCGGTGCTCTTGGCCTTCGCCTTGCGCGCCCAGTACGCGTCGTAGACGAACATCTTGCACACGCCCTGGTCGAGCAGCACGTTGCGCTGCGTCGCCAGGCCGTCGCCGTCGAACGGCGCGGTGGCCACACCGCCCGGCATGGTGCCGTCGTCGATCACCGTCACCAGCGGCGAGGCGATGGCCGCCCCCAACCGGTCGGCCAGGTAGGAGGTGTTCTTGAAGATGTTGTCACCCGAGAAGGCGTCGAAGAAGCTCGCCAGCCAGGCGCCGGCGATGTCGGGGTGGAGGATCACCGGCACGTTCTGGGTCGGCACCGAGCGCGCCCCGATGCGTGACACGGCGCGGCGTCCGGCTTCCTTGGCCACCTGCTCCGGGGTCTCGACCGCCGCCAGCGACCGGGCGAACGAGCCGTAGCTGCCGGACTGCTGGCGGCCGCCGGCGTCGTCGGCGAGCGGGTTGACGAACAGCCCCATGCCGGTGCCGCGATACGAGAGCACCCCGCCGTGGCTCGACGCCAGGTGCGACGAGCCCTCGGTGGTCTGCACGGTGCAGCCGTCGGTGCGGGCGATGCGCTTGTCGTAGCCCAGCGCGATCTTCTCCATCTCCAGAGCCATGTCGATCTTCTGCGCCGCAGTGAGCCCGATCACCTTCTCGTCGTAGAGAGCCAGCGGCCCCTCGGCGTGCGTCTGGGCGAGCGGGCCCGCCGGCAGGTCGGCGAACTCGTCGGGGGTGGACTGGCGGGCCAGCACCACGGCGCGGGCCGCCAGGTCCTTGAGCGAGGCCTCGCGGAAGTCGGAGGTGTAGACGATCGCCACGCGGTGGTCGACGATGGCCCGCAGGCCGAGCCCGCGGCGGTCCGCCTGCTTGAGCGTCTCCAGGCGGCCGGCGTGGACATCGGCGCGGAACTCGTTGATCGACTCGACCAGCGCGTCGGCCGCGCTGGCGCCGGTCTTCTGGGCGAACTGCACGGCGCGCTCGGCGGCGCGCGCCAGGTCCTGGTATTCCTTCGCGTCGATGCTCATGCCTGCGTCCCTCCGACCGTCAGCTCGGAGAACTTGACCGTCGGCTGCCCGACGCCGACCGGCTTGGACTGGCCGTCCTTGCCGCAACTGCCCGTGCCGCCCTCGATGGTCAGGTCACGGCCGACGCCGACGACGCGCAGCATGGCCTCGGCGGCGTTGCCGGTGAGGGTGGCGCCCTTGACGCACGCGCCCAGCCTGCCGTTCTCGATCTGATACCCCTCGCGCACCAGGAAGGAGAAGTTGCCGTCGGCCGGGTTGACCGAGCCGCCGGCGAGGTTCTTGCAATACAGGCCTTCCTTGACCGAGGCGATGAGGGCCTCGGGGTCGTCCGTCCCGGCGGCGATGTAGGTGTTGGTCATGCGCGGGATGGGGAAGTCGCGGTACGAGTTGCGCCGCCCGTTGCCGGTCGGCCGGTTGCCGGTGAGCTGGGCGTTGAGGCGGTCCCACAGGTAGCCCTTGAGGACGCCCTTCTCGACCAGGTGGTTCTTCTGGGACGGCGTGCCCTCGTCGTCGACGCGGAACGAGCCGCGCGAGAACGGCACCGTGCCGTCGTCCCAGATGTCCACCACGTCCGAGCAGACCTTCTGGCCGAACTGGAAGGCTCGCAGCGAGGTCTTCTTGCGGATGCCGTCGCCCTCGAGCGAGTGGCCGAAGCACTCGTGCACCAGCACGCCGCCCCAGCCCGGGGCGATGATCACCGGATAGGAGCCGGCCTTGGGATCGACGGCGGCGAGCAGCGCCACGGCGCCCTCGGCGGCGTCCTTGCCGATCTGCTCCGGGGTGCGCGTCTTGACGTAATAGTCGGCTTCCACCTGCCCGCCGCCGAAGCCGAATCCGCCTTGCCGGTTGCTGCCGTCGATGGCCGTGGGGATACAGGCCAGACGCGAGACGAACTGCCGGTCGGTGGCCCACAGGCCCTCGGAGTTGGCGACTAGGAGCGAGCGCGCCGTGTCCTGCATCAGGCACTGCACCTGGGCGATGCGCTTGTCGAAGGCGCGCGCCGCCTCGTCGGCACGGCGGGCGTAGGCGATCTTTTCCTCCTCGGAGGCGTAGAGCGGCGCCGGCCGGGCGAGCACGAAGGGCGCGGCCGCCTTGGAGACGGCGAACTTCTGCACGGCGCGGCCGCCGCCCTGGCGGGCCACGGCCGCGGCCACCGCCGCGGCCTCGCGCAGAGCCGGCATGCCGAACTCGTCGGCGTACGCGTAGCCGGTCTGGTCGCCGACGATGACGCGGATGCCGACGCCGGAGAGCACGCCGTACTGCGCCGTCTTGAGCTGCTGCTCGTCGAGCGTGAACGAGGTGTTCACCGTGTACTCGCCGAACACCTCGGCGAACTCGCCGCCGCGCGACAGCGCGATCTCGAGCAGCTCGGCCACCTGGTCCTGGCCGAGGAACTCGGTGATGTCGGGCAAGGCGGCGGCCGCCTTGGCGGCCGGCTCGGCCGCGTTCGCGTCGAGGAGCTGCCACCACAGGGGAGCGGTCGCCGCCGTGGCGCCGACGGCGATGCCGCGGCGCAGGAACTGGCGGCGGGACAGACCCCGCAGGTCGTCGCTTTCAAGCCGCATGGGATTTCTCCAGGGAGTGGGGAGAGGAGCGGACCACGGGTCCGAAGCGGGAAGCCACATGGAAGACCCCGGTTTGGGGGAGCGCGGCGGGGAATCGTCTCTCCCGGCACGATAGGCGCGGCGGGCGGACCTGTCCAGCGCGCCGGCGCCGCCGGACCCGTCCGCTCATGTAAAGAAGTTTCAAGCCCGGCGGCGCGCTCGGGTCGGACCCGGCGCGCGCCCGGAGCCGGCGTGCCGCCGTCGGTGAGTTGAGTCAGGGAGCGGTTCGACGCCCCCGCCGATGTGAACGTCCCCGAGTCGACGCTCTCGGGCGACGTGCACGGCTTGGCGCTCGAGCTGGCGCTGTCGGCGCTGGGCAAGCGGGTCTTCTAGGCCTCGTCGTCCCGGTCGGCCGCCCCCGCGCCGCCCGGCGCCGCCGACCACTCGCCACGCGTGAACCCGCCGGCGACCTCGTCGAGATAGGGCAGGTACGGGGCCGGCAGCTTGGGCAGCCGCCGCCGGCACTCGCGGCGCGCCTCGTCCTCGTCGGCGCAGGCGCCGGCGACCTCGGCCACGAAATCGAGGAAGCGCGCCAGGCGCACGCGCGCCTGCGGCTCGAGGTCGGGCAGCTGCGCGATGGCGCGGGCCGCCGCGCCGAGGTCGAAGCGCGCCTCGGCGAAAGCCCGGAAGCACTCCCCCTGCAGGTAATAGGTGAGGCTCGAGCGGTCGGCCACCGGGGCGGCGGCCCGCCCCGCCGGGGACTGGCGCAGGCGGGCCAGCGCCCGCTCGGCCTGGGCGAGGTTGAAGTCGCACTTGCGCACCTGCTCGAGCACCCAGCGCCCGGTGGCCTCCAGGTCGCCGCGCGCCGGGGCGTCGGCCCCGGCGCCGTCGGACGCCGCTCCGGATCCGGCCGCGCCGCGCGGCGCCTTGCCCTCGCCGGCCTGCGTCAGCAGCTCCTCGAGGTCCTCCACGCGCGGCCCCTCCGGCCCGCTGCGCAGCAGCAGCACGGTGAGGACGTTCTGCAGCTCGCGGATGTTGCCGGGGAAGGAGTACTCGGAGAGGCGGCGCAGGATGGCCTGCGGCACGCGCGGCACCGGCGTGCCGGCCTCGGCCGCGAAGCGCTCGACGAGGAATCTCACCAGCAGCGGCAGATCCTCGCGGCGCTCGGCCAGGGTCGGCATGCGCACGGTGAAGACTCCGACCCGGTAGTAGAGGTCGGCCCGGAAGCGGCCGCGCTGCACCTCGGTCAGCAGGTCGCGGTTGGTGGCGGCCACGACGCGCACGTTGACGTGCAGGATGCGCTCGTCGCCGACGCGGCGCAGCTGGCCTTCCTGCAGCACGCGCAGCAGCTTGGTCTGCGCGGCCGGCGGCAGCTCGCCGATCTCGTCGAGGAAGAGCGTGCCGCCGTGCGCCAGCTCGAAGGCCCGCGCCGGTCGCGCGCCGCGCCGGTGAAGGCGCCGCGCACGTGGCCGAACAGCTCGCTCTCGATCAGCTCGTCGGGGATGGCGCCGCAGTCCACCACCTCGAAGGGGCCGGCGGCGCGCGGGCTCATGCGGTGCACGGCGCGGGCGGCGAGCTCCTTGCCGGTGCCGGTGGGGCCGAGGATGAGAACCGGGAAACGCGTCGGCGCCACCTTGCTCAACTCGCGCAGCGAGGCGGTGAGGGCCGCGCCGTCGCCGATGATCTCGTGCAGCGTCGGGAAGCGGCGGCGCAGGCCCGCGAGGTCTTCGTCGCGCGCCGGCGCGCCGGCGGGCTCGGCGGCGGGCTCGGCCGGGGCGTCCGCGGCCGCGCCCTCCGCGAATCCGGCCGCCCGCGCCCGCCCGCTGGCCGCCAGGCCATCGAGCGCCGAGGCCGCGATCTGGGCCGCCGAGGAGAGCAGCCCCAGGTGCAGCGCGTCGTAGCCGCGCTCCAGCAGGCGCGAGCCGAACACCGCCACGCCCCACAGCCCGGCGGGGGCGGCGAGCGACACCAGGGCTTCGGCCTCCCAGGCCGCCAGCCACTCGCCGCGCTCGCGCGCGAAGGCCCGCGCCTCGGGCGATAGCTCGGCCAGCGAGAAAGCCACGCCCTCGCGCGCCGCCGGTCCCTCGAGGAACTGCACGTCGTCGGCGGAGAGCACCGCGACGGGCCGGGCCTGCCCGCCCCCCAGGTTGCGCTCCTCGACCAGGCGCAGCCGCCCGGTCGCCGGCTCGTAGCGGAACACGGCCGCCGTCTCCGCCTGCACCACGAAGATGGCCGAGCGCAGGAAGTGCTTGAGGATCGTCTCCTCGTCGCTGGCCGCCGCCAGGCTGCGGGAGACCTCGAGCAGGCTCTTCAGCTCGTAGATGTGTCGCTTGAGGCGCTTCACGCGCTGGGCGTGGTCGCGCGGGGTTCGCGGCATGGGCTCTCCGGGTCGCAGCTCTGCGGCGGCCGGCCCCGGCCGGCGGCGGCCCGCCGCCGGCGCCGGGGGGCGGCGCGGGCAGAGCGCCACGCATGCTAGCAGAGGGGCGCCGGGCGTTCTATACTGCCGGTGGAGCCTGTCCAGGGTTCAGGGAGACACCATGTCCATCCGGATGACCATCTGGCGCCGCGCCCGCTGTGGCCTGCTCTGCGGGCTGGGGTTGGCGCTGGCGTTCGCGGCGGCCGGGCCGGCCGCCGGGGCGCCCCGCGACACCGCCGCCGCCGGGACCCGGTCCGGCGGGCCCGCACCCGGATTGGTGGACGTCATCCAGGTGACCGGCGCCATCACGCCCATCTCCGCCGAGCAGATCAAGGGCCAGATCCGCGATTCCGAGAAGCGCGGGGCGCGCGCCCTCGTCCTGGTGATGGACACGCCCGGCGGGCTCGAGTCCTCGATGCGCTCCATCGTCAAGGCGATCCTGGCCAGCGACGTGCCGGTCATCACCTTCGTCTCGCCGCCCGGCTCGCGCGCCGCCTCGGCCGGGCTCTTCATCGTCACCGCCAGCCACGTGGCGGCGATGGCGCCCAACACCAACCTGGGCGCCGCCTCGCCGGTGCAGATGGGCGGGCCGATGGACACCACGCTCGCCAAGAAGGCCACCTCCGACGCCGCCGCCCTGATCCAGGGGCTGGCCGAGACGCGCGGCCGCAACGTGGAGTGGAACGTCAAGGCGGTGCGCCAGGCGGTCTCGGCGGCGGCCAGCGAGGCGGTGGGGCTGCGCATCGTGGATTTCGTCGCCCTCGACCTGCGCGACGTGCTGCGCCAGTCCGACGGCCGCGTCGTGAAGCTGGCCGGCCGGCTCGACACGCTGGCGGTGGCCGGCGCCGAGCTCCGCGAGATCCGGCCCAGCTTCCGCCACAGCATCCTGTCGTGGATCGCCGACCCCAACGTCGCCTACATCCTGCTCACGCTCGGTTTCTACGGCATCCTCTTCGAGCTGCAGAACCCGGGCGCCATCCTGCCGGGCGTGGCCGGCGCCATCTTCCTCATCCTCGGCTTCGTGGCCCTGCAGACCCTGCCGGTCAACCTGGCCGGGCTCCTGCTCATGCTGCTGGCGCTGGGGTTCTTCATCCTCGAAGTCAAGGTGCAGTCGAGCGGCATCCTCGCGGTGGGCGGCGCGGTGTCGTTCCTCATCGGCTCGTTGATCCTTTTCCAGCCCGGACTGGGAGGTGTGTTCCGCGTGTCCATCGCCGTGATCCTCGGTGCGACCCTGGCCACGGTCGTGTTCTTCCTCTTCGTCATCGGCAAGGCGATCGGCGCGCAGCGGCGCCAGGTCACCACCGGCACGGAGGGGTTGGTGGGACAGATTGGGGAGGCCGTGACCGCGCTGCGCCCGCGGGGGCAGGTGCGCGTGCACGGGGAAATCTGGCAGGCGGTCAGCGCGGAACCGGCCGAGCGCGGGACCGCCGTCGAAGTGATGCGGGTCCGCGGGCTCACACTCGAGGTGCGCGCCCGGAAGCAGGAGGGATTCTAGATGCAGTTCCTCATCCAGATGCTAGCGCCGCTGATCCTCATCCTCATCGTCATCCTGAGCAGCGCCATCCGCATCCTGCGCGAGTACGAGCGCGGCGTGGTCTTCCGGCTCGGGCGCCTGATCGGCGTCAAGGGCCCCGGCCTCATCCTGCTCATCCCCTTCGTCGACCGGATGGTGAAGGTGAGCCTGCGCACGGTGACCATGGACGTGCCGCCGCAGGACGTGATCACGCGCGACAACGTGTCGGTGAAGATCAACGCGGTGATCTATTTCCGCGTCGTGGACGCGTCGCGGGCCATCGTCGAGGTGGAGAACTACCTCTACGCCACCTCGCAGATCGCGCAGACCACGCTGCGGGCCACCGCGGGCCAGGCCGAGCTCGACCAGATCCTGGCCGAGCGCGAGAAGCTCAACCTGGAGCTGCAGCAGATCATCGACCAGCAGACCGAGCCGTGGGGCGTGAAGGTCAGCGTGGTGGAGATCAAGAACGTGGACCTGCCGCAGGAGATGCAGCGCGCCATCGCCAAGCAGGCGGAGGCGGAGCGCGAGCGGCGCGCCAAGGTCATCAACGCCGAGGGCGAGTTCCAGGCGTCCGGGCGGCTGGCCGAGGCGGCGGCCATCATCCAGCAGCAGCCGGCGGCCATCCAGCTGCGCTACCTGCAGACGCTGGCCGAGATCGCGACCGAGAACAACTCGGTGACCATCTTCCCGGTGCCGGTGGACATGCTCACGGCGTTCATGCAGAAGCTGACGCAGAAGGCGTAGCCGGCGGGGAGAAGCGCGGCGGGGGCGGGGCGGCCGGCCCCGTCGGGCTGCGAAGACCTTGTCCGTCGGGCCGCCGGGGGCCGCTCGCCAGGCGCCCGGCGGCGTGTTACATTCCGGAAACGATTTCACGACCCGCTTGCTTTCGCCCGCCAGGAACCCGCCCCGGGGGTGGGTTTTCGAGGGGCATCGCCTTGTCCGGGCCACGTTTCCCGCCGCGGGCGGCCGCGCCGGGGACCGAGGGGCCGCGGAGGCAAAGGACGGAGACCATGGACAAGCCCATCGGCGGCGGCGCGACGACCGGCGAGCTCGACGTCCCGCAGCTGGCCGCGGCGCTGATGCGCTACTACCGCCAGGAGATCGTCCCCGACATCGTCAGCGAGTTCGAGTCGTGGGGCTTCGAGAAGGACGACCTGCGCGAGAAGGACGACGACTTCTTCGCCTTCTGCGTGCTGGCGTCCTACGACCGCCAGCCGTTCACCTTCAAGGGCGGCTCCGAGGCGGTGTGGTCGGAGGATCCGGGCTCGGTGCGCCGGCTGCTCGAGTCCAAGCGCCTGCTCAAGCACCCGCGCGTGCTGGCGCTCACCGAGGACGACCTGCGGGCCATCCTCGCGGGCCTGGTCTTCGGTCCCTGGCGGCTGGCCTACGACCGCAAGCGCCACGGCGCCGGCGGCACCGACTACGCGCGCACCATGCACGGCATCGCCGAGCACAGCCCCGAGATGCGCGAGCTGTGCTGCGCGGCGGTCAGCGAGTGGGACGTGGCGAGCCTCCACTACCGCTTCGACTCGATCCACGGCATCGGGCCGACCATCGCCGCCAAGCTGGTCAAGCACCTGGTGCGCGAGCTGCAACTCGCGGACGTCGAGCCGGAGAACTTCCAGCGCCTGATCCCGCACCTGCTGCAGGAGTTCCAGACCTCGGCGATGCTCAAGCGCCTGGCGCCCAACTCGCCGCAGACGCTGGGCCGGCGCCTGGTGGCCGAGGTCGCCAAGCTCGGCGAGCCGCTGGCCATCGACGCGGTCTTCTACGCCGACAAGAACTGCGACGGGAAGCTGCCCGGCCGGTTCCTGTTCTAGGCCGCGGCGCGGCGGCG
>CAYLSO010000286.1:0-7164 GCA_964386525.1 uncultured bacterium | reverse complement strand
CGCCCCGGCTCACCTTCGAGAAGCCGCAGGCGTCCGCCGGCTTCGCCGTGCGGACCGAGGCCATCCTGCGGCAGGCCGGCCGCGCGCGCTTCCGCGGGCGCGTGGAGTTCGCCGAGCCCGGCGCCTGGAACGGGCGCTTGGAGGTCGGCGGCGAGACGGTGTCGATCGCCGTCGCGGTCGAGTAGGAGGGCCGGCTAGCGGCCCACCGCGGCGGCCGGGCGGCGCAGCCACCTGACCAGGGCCCAGACGAGGAGCCCGAGCAGGAGCAACGGCGCCAGGGGGAGCAGGAAGACCAGGCCGGCGCCCAGGGCCGCCAGCGCGATCAGCGGCAGGGCCAGCAGGAAGAGGAAGCCGTGCAGGACCCACCCCAGGATCCGAAACGGCAGCGTGAAGACGAACCAGAGCAGCCCCAACACGGCCGAGACGATCCCGAAGGCCAGCAGGCCGACCCCGAACAGGACCGCGAGGACCAGGATCTCCATCCAGCCCACCTCCACCGAGGAAAGCGCTGGCGGCCGGCCGGCGCCACGCCGAAGGTGCGCCTGGCCAGCCGTCTGGGGCGCTTTCAGGGCTCCTTACGCGCCCCGACCCGGCAGGTTGCGGGCCCGGGGCCGAAAAGCGACCGGCCGCCGGGCCCGGCGGGACGCCCCGCCGGGTCCCCGGCTGCCCGCCTAGAAGAAGCTGTAGGTCAGCCCCAGCGACAGCACTTCCTTGAACTGGCCGGCCTTGCGGATGTTGCGGGCGATCTCGTCCGGCGTGCCGGAGGCGAGGGCCGCGTCGACGTCGGCCTTGGTGTCGAACTTGTCGTATACGAAGTGCATCAGCAGATTGACCGTGATGACCTTGGTGACGCTGGTCGTGAAGCTGTTGATGAAGTTGACGTCCGGGACCTTCCAGTAGCCGGCGACATCGTCGTTGAGCAGGTTGAGATCGTCGAACTGCTGGAGGGCGTCAGACTTCGAGTAGAACAGCGGCGCGAAGACCAAGAGCCCGCCTTCGTACAGCACGCGCTCCTGGAGCAGGGGGCGCTTCATGGTGGTCTGCCACTCGAAGCCGCCGTCGTTCGACGAGAAGCTCTCCTTCTCCTTGGTCGCCGGGTCCACGAAGCTCTGCCCGAAGGTCTGCCGGAAGCCGAAACCGAGGCGCGAGACGAACTCGGACTTCTCGGTCTTCTCGAAGACGTGCGCGAAGCCGGCCGTCTCCTTCAGCTTGATCGGGTTGAAGCGGATCTCGCCGATCGGGTTGCTGAGGTCGCGGAACTGCGAATCGAGGTGGAAGGCGAAGTAGGGGTCGAGGTACTTCTGCAGCGTGAACAGGCTGACGTGCTCGAAGAGGATCAGGTCGCTCGACTTGATCGGCTCGTCCCAGACCAGCCGGGCCGGGTCGCCGTCGGACGGCACCTGCTGGGAGGTCTGGCCGTACGATAGCGCGAGCCGGTCCTTGTGTCGGTACTGGCGGCTGAACTGGCGCTCCGCCGAGACATCCCCGTTGAGCACCCAGGCCATCGACCCGCGGTCGCCCCCCGACCAGTTGCTGGTGTAGGCGCTCTGGGTGACGCTGACGCCCACCTTGGCTCCCCACTTCCAGGGCCCGGGGGCGAGCGTGTCGGGGTCCGCTCCGAACGCGGGAGCGGAGGCGGCGAGCAGAAGGCCCAGGGCGGCGGCCAGAGTGCGAGCGAACATCGGATTCTCCTCGAGGGTTGGGGGTCGCGGTCGCCCGGTCCGCACGATCGGTGACGGCCGGCATCTCCCGATTGTACGGTGCGGCAGGATACCCAAGCGGTGGCGCGCACACCAGGCCGGTGGCCGGGGCCGCGCTTTACACGCCGCCGGGGCCGGCCTAGTGTCAGCGGGCTCGCGGCAGCGGGCCCGCCGGGTAGGGGTGCCGGTGGCCCGGGAGCCGCGCAGGGAGGCCCCCATGGTGCGTGCATGGATCCGCCCGCTGTTCGTCGTCGCCGCGATCTACGATCTGGTGCTCGGCGCGGTGTACTTCCTCGCCTACAAGATGCTCTACGCGATGTTCGGCGTCGAGCTGCCCAACCACGCCGGCTACGTGCACCTGTCGGCGGCGCTGATCTTCATCTTCGGGGTCGGCTTCTGGCTCGTGTCGCGCGACCCGGTGCGCAACCGGGACATCATCAAGCTGGGCGCGCTGATGAAGATCGCTTTCGCGGGGGTCGTCTTCGGGCACCTGATCTTCGGCACGATTCCCGCGATGTACATCCCGTTCGCGACGCTCGACCTGCTCTTCCTCGTCGGCTTCATCCTGGCGCTGGGCACGCTGCCCGCGGAGCGGCCCACCGCCTGAGAGCGACTTGACCCGGCCAGGGTATCTGGAGCTGCACGGCCGTGGCGAGCTGGCAGCGCGGGCGGCGGGGGCCCGCGGGCGGCAGAGCCCCTGCCGGGTCTGCCCCCGGCACTGCGGCGTGGACCGCGCGGCGGGAGAGCTGGGCACCTGCCGGGTGGGCGCCGGCGCGCTGGTCGCCGGCCACGGTGCGCATCACGGCGAGGAGGCGCCGCTCTCCGGCCGGCACGGCTCGGGGGCGGTCTTCTTCGCGGGCTGCAACCTGCGCTGTGTGTTCTGCCAGAACTACGACATCAGCCAGATGCGCGAGGGCCGCGAGGTTGCCGCGGCGGAGCTGGCGGGGATGATGCTCGAGTTGCAGGCGCAGGGCTGCCACAACATCAACTGGGTGACGCCGTCGCACCAGGTGCCGCAGATCCTGGATGCGCTGGTGCTGGCCGCCGGGCGGGGGCTGGGTTTGCCCATCGCGTACAACACGAGCGCTTACGACGACGTCGACACCTTGCGGCTGCTGGACGGCGTGGTAGACATCTACCTGCCGGACTTCAAATACATAGACCGGGATAACGCGGCCCGCTATTCAGAGGCGCCGGACTATCCGACGATCGCCAGGGCGGCGCTGCGCGAGATGCACCGGCAGGTGGGGGACCTGGTGGTCGACCCGTCGGGGATCGCCGTGCGGGGCCTGCTGGTCCGCCACCTGGTGCTGCCGGGCGGGCTAGCGGGGACGAATGAGGCGATGCGATTCCTCGCCGACGAGCTGTCGCGGGATACCTACGTGAATATCATGGATCAGTACCGGCCGTGCTTCCGCGCCCACGAGCATCCCGAGCTGGCCCGCCGGATCACCGCGGCGGAGCAGGCGGAGGCGGTGCGGGCGGCGCGGGAGTGCGGGTTGCGGCGCATCGAGGGGTAGGATCGGGGTCCGGGGCGCCTCGTCCTGGGCCCGCCGAGGAGGGATCGTCATGCTCTCGCCGATCGTGGCGCGCCGACTGTCGATTGGGCTTCCATTGCTCACTGCTCTGGCGTTCGCTCCCGCCGCGGGCGCCGCCCCGCCGGCCCCGAGCGGCGACTACCTCGGCCAGATGCCGCCGGGCTCCGAGCCCGCGCTCTTCGCGCCCGACTTCCTCTCCACGGATCTCTGCGAGCGCGACATCACCTTCTCGCCGGACGGCCAGGAGATCTACTTCTCGATCCAGGGCGGGAACACCTTCGCCGACTGGTTCTCCGTCATCGCCTTCACGCGACAGGAGGGGGGCCACTGGTCGCCGCCGCGCCTGGCGCCGTTCTCCGGCCGCTACACCGACCTCGAGCCGTGCATCGCGCCGGACGGGAAGCGGCTTTACTTCGCCTCGAACCGCCCCGCGGGCGGCAGCGGCGAGCCGAAGAAGGACTTCGACATCTGGTTCGTGGAGCAGACGCCCGGCGGCTGGGGCGAGCCGCGGCACCCGGGCGCCTTGATCAACAGCGACAAGGAGGAGTTCTACCCGTCGCTCACCGCCGACGGGACGCTGTACTTCACGGCCGAGCGCGACAGCGGGCGCGGCGGCGAGGACATCTGGCGCGCCCGGCCCGCGCCCGGCGGCTTTGCCGAGCCCGAGAACCTCGGGGACTCGGTGAACACCGCCGACGGCGAGTACAACGCCTTCGTCGCCCGCGACGGCAGCTACCTGCTGTTCGGCCGCCGCAACGACCTGTTCGCGAGCTTCCGGCGCGCGGACGGCTCGTGGACGCGGGCCGTGGCGATGGGCGCCGGCGTGAACTCGCCGCGCACCGACTACTGCCCGAGCGCCTCTCCCGACGGCCAGTACCTGTTCTTCACGAGCACGCGCTACCCGGGGCGGGACTACGCAAGGGTGTTGCCCGGCTACGAGGCGCTGGAGGCGCAAGTGGCCGATCCCGGACGGCGCCAGTTGCTGCGCATCCGGCTCTTCCCCTACGAGGACATCTACTGGATCCGCAGCGAGGTGCTGGAACCGCTGCGGCAGGCGGCTCTGCGCTAGGCCGCCGGCCCACTTGCACGAGGGGGTGCGGCGCCGCTAGAGTCTGGCCCGCAAGGCGGCATAGCCAAGTGGCTAAGGCGACGGTCTGCAAAACCGTTATTCACCGGTTCAAATCCGGTTGCCGCCTCCAATCCTTTCCTCCTGACGCCGCCCGCCGGGCAAGAAGCAACCGGGGGCGGCGTTTCCGCCACCCCCGGTTCCAAAGTGCTCTCCAGCCTGACGACTAGCGATACAGACCCTTCACTTTGCCCCACGTGGCCGGCACGGTCGGGACGAACGGCCCGCCGTTCCAGGTCACCTGCTGGTCGCCGGGCTGCGTCGGCGGCCTTTGCACCGCGCCGCTAAAAAGCAGGAGGTCGGTGGACAGATTGAACAGCAGGCCCTTCTCCACGTTACCGCAGGTCAGGCCGGGGGCGCCGGGGCCCTGCACCGAGTAGTCGTGGTTGAAGGTGAGCACCCACAGCGAATAGCGCTGCGCCGGATCCGGCATCAGCATGTCATACGCGATGGCGAGACGAATCTGGGCGCTCTGGGCGTCCGCATCATATTGGTACGCCGTGATTGCCAGAGCGGCGTTGCCCTTTAGGGCCGGGCACGCGGCCTTGGGCAAGCCGTTTTCCGAGATCAGGATCTGACTGCCCGTCTGGCAGCCCAAATCATCGAACCGCCACGCGTCCGGGAGGCCCGGACCGATAGAGATCCTGGAATCGTGGCCGACCAGCGGCTGGGTGAGGCCGATCGCCGAGACGACCATGAAGTAGTTCTGGGGAGAGAGAACCGGGTTGTACGTCTTGTCTGGGACCTGAGGATTGCAGCCGTCCCAAGAAAGACGCTTGTACTGCGCGTCGGCGTTGCCGACCACAGTAGCGAGCAGGAGCAACGCGATGAGCAACCGAGTAGCCTTCATGTCGCTGAACCTCCTAAGGGGTCCCGGGAGGGGGAACCGAGTTGCAGCCGCAAAGAGACCTCGTGGAGGGCACGAAGCGATGCAGCCCTCTGGATGAGGCGTTGGCCTGACTACGCTCGTTGCGCATTCTCGGGCGGAGCAGCTGAGCCCGACAAAATAATCATACGCAGACTTCGCGATTTTCTCACTACAAAACAGCAAGCGCCGCGAGCGAGTTTGCGCGTCGCGCGATGCGCCAGCCGTCGTGCTGTGTAGTCTCAGCGAACTCGGGTGGCCTCGGAAGGAGAGGCTACGGGAAAGAGAAAGCCTCGGCCGGCGGGAAGCGGCGCTTGGGACCGTTTTCACCGGGCGAATTGCACGGTTTCCGCAAGGCGATGGCCACCGTCGTCAGGAAGCGGATCGAGCGACGGAATGGTTCCGAGCCCTCGCGGCCCGCCGCCGCGCGGTCTAGGTCTGACTTGTCCGCAACCGCACGCCGCGCCCGGCCAGGCCGTCGAGCACGAACCGGCAGGCCCTCTCGTCTTGAGCGACGAAGTCCAGCGGCAGCACCCCGCTGCGCTCCAGCCCGCCACTCGCCACGAGCTGCGCGGTCACGGCCGTGGTGAGCGCCGTGGTCCGGGACATGGCGGTCAAGCGGGTGGCCGGGTCGTAGCGGTCCACCATCGTGACCTCTTGGCGGCGGCCGTCGGCCCAGCGCGACCGCACCACGAAGGCCCCGAGTTCGCCCGGCTCTTCGGCCACGCAGCGGGCGCGGAACTCCTCGAGGAAGCGCCCCTCGCGCACCAGCGGCTGGACGGCCGCGGCGTGTCCCGGCCAGCGCAGGGTCTTCTCGGCCATGTCGCGAACCCCCGGCACGATGGCGATCAGGCTTCGCAGGCCGTCGTTGTTGAAGGCCTCCAGCTCGCCGGCGCCCTCCACCCGCATGCTCTCCAGATCGCTGAATACCGGCACGGTGACCGACTTGCCGTCGCGCACGATGCGGGCCGGGCGGGTGTACTCCGCCAGCAGGTCGTCGAGCGACCAGGTCACGAAGTAGCCGTAGGGGACCGACGGGTCCTGGGCCACCCCGCCCACACAGATCGTGATCGCCTCGGGCGCGCCGCGCTCGGCCACGGCCCGGCCGATGAACAGGTTCGAGAGTCCCGGCGTCAGGCCGGCGTCGGGCACGATGGCCACGCCGGCGCGCTTGGCATCGGCGTCGAGGGCCAGCGGGTCCTCGGTGCAGAAGGAGACGTCCACCAGGGTGCGCCGGGCGGCGATGACTTTCCCGCGAGCCCCGCCGCCCAGGACGAGGATCTTCATCGGCAACTCCCTCGGCGTGGGGTGCGTAGGACGACCCGCGATACGACATGCGGCGGAGCGGGGCGCCAGCGGGTGCGGGCCAAAAGGGCCGGCGTTCGCGGCGCCCCGGCCGCATTGCCCCTGCGGAGGCTCTGCCGTATGCTGCCCCGGCCATGATTGAAGTCCGGGATCTGCGCAAGAGCTACGGCTCGCTCAGGGCGGTGGACGGCGTCTCCTTCGACCTCCACCCCGGCGAGACCTTCGGCCTCTTGGGCCCCAACGGGGCCGGCAAGACCACGACCATCCATCTCATGGTGGGGGTGCTGAAGCCCGACGCCGGCAGCGTGCGCATCAACGACGGCGCCGACCCGACGCGCCCCGACGTGCGCCGGCAGATCGGCATCGCGCCGCAGGCGCAGGCGCTGTACGCCGACCTCACGGGCGAGGAGAACCTGGCCTTCTTCGCGCGGCTGTACGGGCTGGCCGGTGCGCGTCTCGCCGAGCGCGTCGCGTGGGCGCTCGAGTTCTCCGGCCTCGCCGACCGGCGCAGGCACGCGGTGAGGACCTACTCCGGCGGCATGCAGCGGCGGCTCAACCTGGCGGTCGCCCTGGTGCACGACCCGCCGGTGCTCTTCCTCGACGAGCCCACAGTCGGCGTGGACCCGCAGT
>CAYLSO010000285.1:0-25286 GCA_964386525.1 uncultured bacterium | reverse complement strand
CCATGAGCTGCTCGCGCGCCTTGTCGGGCAGCGCGTCGGTCATCGCCGTCCGGATGAACCCCGGTGCGACTGCATTCACGGTGATCCCGCGGGGGGCCAGCTCTTTGGCCAGCGCCTTCGTCAGGCCGATCATGCCGGCCTTCGCGGCGGCGTAGTTCGCCTGCCCGGCGTTGCCCATCAGCCCGACCACGGACGAGACATTCACGATCCGGCCATACTTGGCGCGCATCATCACACGCGCCGCCGCCCGGCAACAGGTGAAAGCACTGCGCAGATTGACGGTCAGGACCTCCTCCCACTGCGCGTCGCTCATGCGCAGGAGGAGGCCATCCCGGGCGATGCCGGCGTTGTTGACTAAGATATCCAGGCGCCCCTGGGCCTTCAAGACCTCGTCCAGGGCGGCCTCGACGGCGGTCCCGTCGGTGACGTCCACGGCGTGGGCCGACGCCGCGCCCCCGGCCGCCTGGATCGCGGCCGCCGCACTGCTTCCGGTCTCGGCATTGCGCTCGAAAAGGGCCGCGTGCGCCCCCTCCCGCGCCAGGGCGCGGGCGATGGCCAGCCCGATGCCCTGGCCAGCCCCGGTGACGACCGCTACCTGGCCGGCCAGCAATCGGCCGCCCGGCACCGAGAAGTGGGCAATCGGGTCGGTTCCCCCGGCCGGGGCGCCGGCCGCCTGGTCGGCGCGCGTCGTCTCGCTCATGTGCTCACCTCCACCCCCAGCCCCGAGAGCAGGCCCAGGGCCTCCTCCAGGCTGGCGGGGTCGTCCAGGTTGGCCGCGGGAGCGTCCTTGTCGACGGCCTTGAGGAGCCCGCGCAGCACCTTGCCGCTGCCCACCTCCACGAACGCCCCGACCCCCTCGGCGAGCAGCCGCCGCATCGACTCCTCCCAGCGCACCGGCGACAGCAGCTGGGCCTCGAGGGCGGCACGGATCGCGGCCGCGTCGCGCACCGGCTGGGCGGTGGCGTTGGCCACTACCGGGAAGGCCGCATCGCGGATCTCGACGGCCGCCAGCGCCTCCTTGAGCCCCTGCGCCGCCGGGGCCATGAGCGGCGAGTGGAAAGCGCCGCTCACCTCCAGCCGGATCACCAGGCGCGCCCCCGCCGGCTTCGCCTGCGCCATCACGGCCTCGACCGCCGCCGCCTCGCCGGAGATGACCACCTGCACCGGCGAGTTGAGGTTGGCGGCCACGACCTCGCCCGCGCCGCCCGCGCGCGCGGCGCGGCACAGCTCTTCCACCGCGGCCGGCGCGAGGCCCACCAGCGCGGCCATGGCGCCGGGCCGCGCCTGCCCCGCGGCCTGCATGAGCTCGCCGCGGCGGCGCACCAGGCGCAGCGCGTCGGCGAACGCCAGGGAGCCCGCGGCCACGTGGGCCGAGTACTCGCCCAGGCTGTGCCCGGCTGCGAAGGCGCCGCGCGCCCCGCGCGATTCCAGCACCCGGACCGCCGCCACGGAGTGCGTGAGCAGGGCCGGCTGGGTGTTGACCGTCTGCTTGAGGTCCGCTTCCGGGCCTTCCCAGACGATGCGCAGGAAGTCCGCCCCCAGGATCGCGCCGGCCTCCTCGAAGACCTGGCGGGCCGCCGGGAAGGCGTCGGCCAGGGCGCGCCCCATACCCACCTTCTGGGCTCCCTGCCCGGGGCAGAGCCACGCCAGACGGGCGCCGCTCACGCCGCGCTTCCCCCGCCGCAGGCCACCGGCACGCCCGGACCGGACTCGCCGGCGCCGTCCCCGAAGAGCACGCAGGTGGTGCGATCCTCGGAGTCGGTCGCCGAGGAGAGCGTCTCGACCCCGATGGCCAGGACGGTATCGGCCTGGCCGGCCCTGATGAGGCTGGCGACGATGATCCGGTCCAAGTCCAGCGCCGTCCGCCCCGCCATCTCGAGGGCGCGCCGGGCAGCCGCGAAGGCCATGTCGCAGCTCGCCTGGCCCGGGCTCACCGCGTGCCGCTCGCGGATCCCGGTGCGCGTCAGGAGCCACTCGCCGGAGGTGTCCACGAGGCGCTCGAGATCGGCGTTCGTGAGCACGCGCTCCGGGATGTACGAGCCGGTCCCCACCACCGTGGCGCCCCGCAACTGCGACGGCTCAGGCATAGGAGGACCTCAGGTTCTCGCGGATGTGATCGTTCACCCGCTTCTCGATGAACGTGGCGACGGTGCGCAGGGCGCTGGTCACCGCGCGCGGGCTGGAGCGCCCGTGCCCGATGAAGCACACCCCGTCGATGCCGAGCAGCGGCGCGGCGCCGTACTGGGCGTAGTCGATGGTCGAACGCAGGCGCAGGACGGCCGGCTTCAAGAGCCAGGCCCCGGCCAGCGAGCGCAAGTCCCCCGTCATCTCGCGGCGGAACAGCTGGGCGACATGCTTGGCCACGCTTTCGGCCAGTTTGAGCACGACGTTGCCGGTGAAGCCGTCGGTGACCACGACGTCCACCACGCCCTCGAGGATGTCGCGACCCTCGACGTTGCCGATGAAGTTGAGGCCCGGCACCCCGGCCAGCAGCTCGTGGGCCTGCTGGACCAGCTCGTTGCCCTTCGACTTCTCCTCGCCGATCGACAGCAGGCCGACGCGCGGGTCGCTCAGCCCGAGCATGTACTGCGCGTAGGCGCGGCCCATCTCGGCGAACTGTACCAGATGCTGCGGCTTGCAGTCGGCGGTGGCGCCGACGTCGAGCACCACCGTGTTCTTGTGGCGCCCCGGAAAGACGACGGCGGCGGCCGGGCGCTGCACGCGCTCCAGTCGGCCGAGCCCCAGGAGCTGGATGGCCACCACCGCGCCGGTATTGCCGGCCGAGAAGAGGGCGTCGATCTCACCCGTCTTTTGCAGCTGCGTGGCGACCACGAGGGAGGAGTTGGGGCGGCGCCGGAAGGCGGTGGCCGCGGCGTCGGCCATCTCGATACGCTCCGGCGCGTGCACCACGGAGACGGCGCCCTCGAGGTCGCGCCCGTGGAGCTTCTTCATCTCCTGGCGCACCTCGTCCTCATCGCCCAGCAGCACGACGCGGAAGCGGCCCGGGTGGTCGCGCAGCGCCTGGGCGACGCCCTTCACGATCACCGAAGGGCCGAAGTCGCCCCCCATGGCGTCCACACCGATCGTGGGGATGCGGGATTCGGGCATCGGAGGAGCCGGGTCGGATGCGGCGAGCAAGCGTCACTCAGCCTTGGGGGGGGTGACCTCTTCTCCCTTGTAATATCCGCACTGCGGGCAGGCCCGGTGGGGCAACTTGGGCTGGCCGCAATGCGAGCAGTTCGAGTGCCCCGCGGTGCGGGCCTTCCAATGGGTGCGGCGCTTCTTGCCGCGCGTGCTCGAGTGTCGCCTCTTCGGTACTGCCATCGCTACGCAATCCTCCCTAGTTCGACGCGGGGCCCGCGGCGGATCCCGGCTGGCCGCCGGCCGCGCAGGCGCACGGCCCCTGGTTGAGATCCGCGCCGCAGCGCGGGCACAGGCCGGCGCAATCGGGCCGGCACAGGCTCAGCATGGGCCGCGCGAGAATGGCCTGCTCGCGCACCTCAGCGTCGAGGTCGAGCGAGCGGCCGTCGTGCCGGACCACGCAATCGTCGAGCCCGGCATCCGCTTTGGCCCGCGTCGGCGCGGAGCGGTCGGCGAAAGCCGAGAACTCGAAGGTGATCGGGGAGTCGAAGCGCCGCAGGCAGCGCGCGCATTCCTCCTCGATCCGGGTCGCAGCCGCGCCCCGCAGGATGAGCTGATCCCCCTGCCGGTGCACTTGCAGGTCGAGCGCCAGCGGCGAGTTCCAGGCCTCTGGCTCCAGACCCGCGGCTGCCGCCGGGGCCTCCATGCAGATCCGGTTCGGACCCGGCTCCAGGTCCGCCAGGCGAATGTGAAAGGCACCCATCGTCAAGCGGCTCCGGCAAACGGTCGCGCTAGAGTAGCACAGCCGTCCCCGGCGCCCAACTCCTTCTCCCGCCGTCTCTTAGGGCCCGCCCGCGGTCCGGGCTCGAACGGCTAACTAATTGCTGAAGAACAACTTGAGCTCGCGCTCCGCCGAGGCGGGGCTGTCCGAGGCGTGGACCGAGTTCATCTGCTTGCTCACCCCGAACTCCTTGCGCACCGTGCCCGGGGCGGCTTGGGCCGGGTCCGTGGCCCCCACCGCCTCGCGCAGCTTGGCCACCGCCTCCTCGCGCTCGAGGCAGACCAGGAGCACGCGGCCCGAGGTCATGTATCCGAGCAAGTCAGGGAAGAACGGCTTCTCCCGGTGCTCGGCGTAGAACTCTCCGGCCAGCTCGCGCCCCAGGGTCTGCATGCGGGCCTCGACGACGCGGAAGCCGGCCGCCTCCACGTGCGCCAGGATGCGCCCGATCAGGTTCCGCTCGACGGCGTCGGGCTTGACGATGAACAGCGTGCGCTGCATGCGGTCTCCCCTGGAAGGAGGACGGCAGCGCGGCGCGCTCCCGTCCTCCGCGTCTGGATTCCCCGCGGGCCGCAGCCGGCTCCGCGCCGCGTCGCCTAGCGGCGCTTCGCCTTCGGCTTGGCCTTGGACTCGGGCCGGGCTTTCGGCCGCGGCTTCGGCCTGGGCTTCGGCCTGGGCTTGGCCTTCCCCTTGGGTGCGGCTCTCCCCTTGGGCTTCGCCTCCCCGCCCTTCTTGCCCTTGGCCGGCTTCGCCGCCGTCTTCGGCTTCGGCTTTCTCCGCCCCGCCAGCGCCTGTCGCATGAGCGTCGGGATCTCCAGCGGCACCTCGGCCACCGCCACGCCCACGGCCCGGAAGGCCGCGACCTTCTCGGCCGCCGTGCCGGTGCCGCCGGTGACGATGGCGCCTGCGTGCCCCATGCGCTTGCCGGGCGGCGCGGTGCGGCCGGCGATGAACGCCACCACCGGCTTGGTCATCTTGGTCTTGATGAAGCGCGCCGCCTGCTCCTCGTCGTTGCCGCCGATCTCGCCGATCAGCATCACGGCGTCGGTGCCCGGGTCGGCCTCGAAGAGGGCGAGCGCGTCGAGGAAGTTGGTGCCCAGCACCGGGTCGCCGCCGATGCCGATGCAGGTGGACTGGCCGATGCCGGCCTGCGTGAGCTGGTAGACGACCTCGTAGGTCAGCGTGCCGCTGCGCGACACCAGGCCGACGCGGCCCGGCTTGGTGATGTGGCCGGGCATGATGCCCACCTTGCACTGGCCGGGCGAGATGAGGCCGGGGCAGTTGGCCCCCACCAGGCGCGGCCCCTTGCCGTCGTTGCGCGCTTTGAGATCCTCGAGGTACGCGTGCACCTGGATCATGTCGCGCACCGGGATGCCCTCGGCGATGCAGACGATGAGGTCCACGCCGGCGTCGGCCGCCTCGTAGATGGCGTCGGCGGCGTAGGCCCACGGCACGTAGATGACCGAGGTGTTCGCTTTGGTCCTGGCCACCGCCTCCCGCGCCGTCGCGAACACCGGCACGCCGTACACGTCGGTGCCGGGGCGCAGCGGCGAGACGCCGGCCACCACCTGGGTGCCGTAGTCGATCATGCTCTTGGTGTGGAAGGAGCCGTCACGGCCGGTTATGCCCTGCACCATCAGGCGGGTCTTGCGTCCGATGAGCACGCTCATGCCGTCACCCCCTTGGCCCGCGCCACCACCGCACGCACGGCCTCGTCCATCGAAGTGGTCGCCGACAGCCCGCGCTCGGCGAGGATGGCCCGCGCCTCGGTCTCGTTGGTGCCGGTCAGCCGGATGACGATGGGCGCGGCGATGGTCATGCGGTCGAGCGCCTGGAGCAGGCCGCGCGCCACGTCGTCGCAGCGCGTGATGCCGCCGAAGATGTTGACGAGGATGGCGCGCACGTTGGCGTCGCCGGTGATCACGGTCAGCGCCGTCACCATCTTCTCGGGGTTCGACGAGCCGCCGATGTCGAGGAAGTTGGCCGGCTCGCCGCCGTAGTGCTTGACCAGGTCGAGGGTGGCCATGGCCAGACCGGCGCCGTTGATGATGCAGCCGATGTCGCCGTCGAGCTTGACGTAGGAGAGCCCCTTCTCGCGCGCCAGCACCGAGCCCGCCGACTCGTCGCGGTCGTCGCGGTAGGCCTCGAGCTCGGGGTGCCGGTCGAGGGCGTTGTCGTCGAGCGACATCTTGGCGTCCAGCGCGATCACCTCGCCGGCCTGGGTGACCACCAGCGGGTTGATCTCGCACAGCGAGGCGTCGCACTCCCACCACACCCGGTAGAGCTTCTCCACCAGCTGCGCCATGCGCGCCGCCAGGGCCGCGTCGGGCTGCACGCGCTGCATCAGCGCCCGCGCCTGGTAGGGCAAGAGCCCGGTGCGCGGGTCGACCGCGCAGCGGACGATCTTCTCGGGGCTGGTCTTGGCGGTCTCCTCGATGTCCACGCCCCCGGCGGCGCTGACCATGATCAGCGGCCGCTTGCTCGCGCGGTCGAGGAGGATGCCGACGTAGGTCTCGGAGGCGATGTCCACGGCGCCGGTGACCAGCACCTGGCGCACCGGCAGGCCCTTCACGTGGAGGGCCAGGATGTCGCGGGCCTTGTCGTACGCCTCCTGCGGGCCGTGCGCGAGCTTGACGCCGCCCGCCTTGCCGCGCCCGCCCGAGTGCACCTGGGCCTTCACCACGACCGGGAAGCCGATGCGCTCGGCGTGGGCTCGCGCTTCGTCGGGGGTCGTCGCGACCTGCCCCGGCGAGATCGGGATGCCGAAGCGCGCGAAGACCTCCTTGGCTTGGTACTCGTGAATGTTCATAGGCCGCCTGTGCCCCTCGCGGGGCCCTTGATCGAGCGGGCGGACGCGCCGCTTTGGTCGCTCGCACCCGCTCCGGGTCGAAACGTCCCCTGCTCGCTGACCGACTGGATTTCGGTCGGGATGGCGCGTGGTGGGCCTGGCGACGGGATGACTGCGGCCGGGCCGTGCGCCGTGAAGCGATGTCGAGGCCGAATCTAGGGTCGAGGGTGATGGGTGTCAAGGAGGCGGGGCGCGCCGCGTCGCTCGGCCGCGCGCCCCGCGCTGCGCTTCACTCGCGCGCTGCGTTCGGCGGCGCCGGCGCCGGGCCGGTCTCCAGCGGGTACCCCGCCGACCGCCAGGCGCGGATCCCCCCCGCCATCGAGAAGACGCTCCGGTAGCCCATCTTCTGCAGGCTCTCGGCCGCCAGGACCGAGCGGAAGCCACCGCCGCAGTAGAGGACGATGGCGGCGTCCTTGTCGGGGATGAGCCGCTCGACGTCGCGCTCGAGCACGCCGCGGCCGATGTGGACGGACCCCTCGGCGCGGTCGGCCGCGAACTCCGCGTCCTCGCGCACGTCCACGAAGTGGAAGGGTTCGTCGAACGCCTGCCGGCGCAGCACCTCGTCGATGCCGCACTCGCGGACATCGCGGCGCGCCTCCTCGACGAGCTTCAGGAATCCGGGGCTGTGGTCCATGGAGTCAGGGCTTCCCGGAATAGCGCCGCACGATCTCCTCGATGAACGACGAGGTCGAGCGCCCCGCGACCAGCGGCAGGCGCACCACGCGGCCGCCGCGCGCCTCGACCGTCTCGCGGCCGGCGATCTCGTCGGCGGCGTAGTCGGCGCCCTTGACCAGCACGTCGGGCCGCAGGCGCTCGACGAGCGCGGCCGGCGTGTCCTCGTCGAAGATCACCACGGCGTCCACCGCCGCCAGGGCGGCCAGCACGGCTGCCCGGTCTGCCTGCGGCACCAGCGGGCGGCGCTCGCCCTTGAGCCGCCGCGTCGAGGCATCGGAGTTGAGGCCCAGGAAGAGCGCGTCGCCGAGGGCGCGCGCCTGCTCGAGCAGCTCCACGTGCCCGCGGTGCAGGAGGTCGAAGACCCCGTTGGTGAAGACGACGCGCTTGCCCTCGCCGGCCAGGCGGGCGCGCTCGGCCGCCGCTTCGTCCCAGGAGAGCACCCGGCCCACGCTCACTCCCCCGCCCCGCGCGACAGCGACGCCTTGAGCTCCTCCGGCGGGCACACGGCGGTGCCGGCGTGCCGGATGACCTGGCCGGCGGCGTGGTTGGCCAGACGGGCGGCGGTGACGAAATCGGCCCGCGCCGCCAGCGCCAGGGCGAAGACGCTGACCACGGTGTCGCCGGCGCCGGTGACGTCGTAGACCTCGCGGGCCACGGTCGGCAGGCGCGTGTGGCGGCCGCCGCGCTCGAAGAGGCTCATGCCGTCCGGCCCGCGCGTCACCAGCACGCAGTCGAGATCGAGCCGCTCGCGCAGCCCCCAGCCGGCCTCCAGGAGGCTCGCCTCGTCGGTGATGCGCTTGCCGAAGGCCTGCCCCGCCTCGAGCTGGTTGGGGGTGATGACGGTGGCCCCCTGGTACGAGGGGAAGTGCTTCTCCTTGGGATCGACGCTGACCGAGAGCCGGTGCTGGCGGGCCAGCGCGATCGCCGGCCGCAGCAGCTCCGGCTCGATCACGCCCTTGCCGTAGTCGGAGATGATCACCGCATCCGACTCGGGCACCAAGCGCTCGACCGCGGCGGCCAGGCGGCGCAGCGTCGGGCCGGCCACCGCGTCGGTGTCTTCCTCGTCGGCCCGCACCACCTGCTGCTGGTGGGCGATGATGCGCGTCTTGACGGTGGTCCGGCGCTCCAGGTCGGCCACCAGGTGCTCGGCGCGCACCCCGGCGCGCGCCAGCTCCGCACTCAGCCGTGCCCCGCCGGCGTCGTCGCCCACCATTCCCAGCAGCAGCGGCTCGGCGCCCAGAGCGGCCAGGTTGTGGGCCACGTTGGCCGCCCCGCCGAGCGAGAAGGTCTCGCGCTCCACGTCCACCACCGGCACCGGGGCTTCCGGCGAGATGCGCTCGACACGCCCCCACAGGTAGCGGTCGAGCATCACGTCGCCGAGCACCAGGACGCGTTTGCCCCGGAAGGCGTCGACGAAGCGCAGGTCGGAGGCGAGGCTCGGGGCGTCGGTCACGGGCTCCTCGTGGGGAGGGGGACGGCACGGCGATCGGCGGGTGGCACGGCGCCCCGCGCCGCGCCGCCGGCCCGTACCGGGAAACGCGCGCGAATCTAGCATCGGCGCCGGAGGGCAGCAAGGCGGGCGGGCCGCCCGGGCTGGCCCCGGCCGCCCGGCGGCGGGTTCTGGTGTTGCTCTCGCCCGGTCAGGCTCCTAGACTCGGTTCGATCGCGGTCCCGGGACCTCGAATCAGCGAGGCGAGCGCATGGCGGAGCGGATGAGTCCCAAAGAGCGCGTCCTGGCCGCGCTGCGCGGCGAGGCGCTGGACCGGCCCCCGGTCTCCTTCTGGGGCCACGTCTTCCATCGCGAGTCCAGCGCCCACGACCTGGCCGAGGCCACGCTCGAGGGCTGGAGAACCTACGGCTGGGACTTCGTCAAGCTGAACCCGCGCGCCTCCTACCATGCCGAGACCTGGGGCACGGCCGTGCGCTTCACCGGCGCCCCGCACGACAAGCCGCAGCGCGTCGCGTATCCGGTCCGCAGCGTCGGCGATTGGAATGCGATCGCCGAGCGCGGTCCCGGTGTGCCGGCGCTGGCCGAGCAGCTCGAGGCCATCCGCCTGGTGCGCCGGGGGCTGCCGCCCGACGTGCCGCTGCTCGAGACCGTCTTCTCCCCGCTGGCCATCGCGGCCGACCTGGCCGAATCTCCGGAGACCGTGCTGGCCCACCTGCGTGAGGACGAGGCCACCGTGCTCGGCGCGCTCGAAGCCATCACGGAGACCTTCCGGGGCTTCGCGCACGCCGCTCTGGCCAACGGCGCCGACGGGCTCTTCTTCGCCACCGTGGAGTGGGGCTCGCGCGACCTCGTGAGCCCCGCCCAGCACGCCCGCTATGCACGGCCCTTCGACCTGGCGGTGCTGGAGGCGGCGCGGGGGGCGGCCTTCAACGTCCTGCACGTCTGCCGCCGGAACAACCGTCTCGGTGAGCTCGCCGACTACCCGGTGCACGCCTTCTCCTGGGACGCGACCGGCCCCGGGAATCCCGACCTCGCCGCCGGCCTGCGGGCCGTCCCCGGGGCGGTGATGGGCGGGATCGGGCCCGAGGGCGCGCTGCAGACCGCCGATCCGTCCGCCGTCTTGGAGCAACTGGAAGCGGGATTCGCGCAGACCGGCGGCCGCCGCTGGATCGTGGCCCCGGGCTGCGTGGTCCCCCCCACCACCCCACCCGAGAACCTGAGCGCCATCCGGCGCGCGTTGGCCGATCGCGAGACCGACGGGCCCCAACCCCCGAGGGCACGGACATGAGAACCGAGCGAATCGATCCGCCGCGCGGCAGCTTGCTGCTGTCGCGCCGACCGCACCGCGCACGCCCCTTCGCCCGGAGTGTCCCGGCGGGGCTCCTCCTCGCCGGGCTCCTGGCGGCGTTGCCCGCCGCGCCGGCGCTCGCGCAGGCGCCGGGCCCGCCGAAGACGCCGCAGCCACCGCCGCCCACCAGCCCGCAGCCGGAACCGGGCACGGCGCAGGCCCCCGGCGTCCGCTACTCGGGGCGCCTGATGATCGGCGACGCCGGCCAGCCCTTCGAGCTGAGCGCCAGCGACGGCACCACCTTCCGCCTGCAGTCGCTGCGCGACAAGCAGGGCGCCACGCTGGTCTTCCTGCAGAGGGCCGAGGGCTACCTCGAGGGGTACTCCGACGTCGGGGATTCGCTCGCCGGGCAGGGCGTCCGGCTGGTCTTCCTCTCGCAGCAACGGCCGATCCAGTCGCTGCGCCGCGCCTGGAAGGGCATGGTGATCGTGCAGGACCGCCAGGGCGACGTGGCGCGCAGCTACGGCGCGCTCAACGTGATCTCCGGCGACACGGTGCCGTCTCTCTACCTGCTGGACCGCAAGGGGAAGGTGCGCTACTACGCGGTCGGCCGGTTGCCTTCGCCGTCGGAACTGCTGGCCATCTCGCTGGCGGTCCTCGAGGAGCCGATCGAGGAGTGACGCGCGGGCGGCGCGTCCAGGCGAGGCGGCTAGGCGGCGCGGTCCTGGCGCCCCAGATCCACGGCGGCGGCCAGGACGCGCTGCACTTCCTCGACCGTGTAGGGCTTGGGCAGGATGAGGTCGACGCCGCGCAGCCGGGCAGCGTCGGCCTCGATCTGCACGCCCCAGCCGGTGACCAGCACGACGACCGCGTTCGGGTCCTGCTCCTTCACCGCCTTGGCCACTTCCCAGCCGTTCACGTCCGGCATACCCAGGTCGGTGAAGACCATCCGCGGCCGCAGACGGCGGGCCGCGTCGATGCCGGCCTTGCCTCCGACCTCGCTGTCCACGTTCTGGCCCAGCGCCTCGAGCAGCTCGGCGAGCACCTCGAGCACGGGCAGTTCGTCGTCCACGCACAGGATGGTCTGCGGCCCGAACGCGGGAGGCGCCGGCTCGGCCCGGACCTCGGCCGGACGGGCGGTGGCCGGCGGGAACGACAGCGTGAAGGTCGTGCCGTGGCCCGGCTCGCTCTCCACCTCGATGCCCGCGTGATGGCGGCGCAGGATGCCGTAAGCCACCGACAGGCCGAGCCCGGTGCCCTTTTCGGCCTTGGTCGTGAAGAAGGGATCGAAGATCCGGGCGCGGGTCTCCTCGTCCATCCCCACGCCGGTGTCGACGACGCGGGCCAGGACGCGGTCGCCTCGGTCGGCGCTCTCGATGCGGATGCGGCCGCCGCGGGGCATGGCGTCGACGGCGTTGAGCAGCAGGTTGGTGAACACCTCGCGCAGCTCCGGGGCCGAGCCGAGCACGGGCCGCAGGGCACGCAGGTCCATGTCCACCTGGATCTGGACGCCGCGCGCCTTGGCCTGGGCCTGCCACGACGAGCGCGTCAGCTCGACCACCTGCACCAGCACCTCGTTGAGGTCCACGCTCTCCGCCGTCTCGTCGTGGCGCACCCGGGTGAACTCCTGGATGCGGCGCACCGTGTGGGCGCCGTCCAGCGCGGTCTGCTCGATCACGGTCAGGGCCTGGCACAGGTCCGGGTCGCGCGCCGTGCGCAGCAGCAGCTGGGTGCGGCCGAGGATGGCGGTGAGGATGTTGTTGAAGTCGTGCGCCACGCCGCCGGCCATCTCGCCGAGGGCATTCAGCTTGGCGCTCTGCACCAGCTGGTTCTGCGTCGCGCGCAGCTCAGTCACCGTGGCCCGCAGGTCCTCGTAGAGGCGCGCGTTCTCGATGGCCACCGAGCAGTGCGCCGCGAGGATGGTGGCCAGCTCGAGGTCGTCGTTCTCGAAGCCCTCGTCGCCGAAGCGCGACAGGGCCAGCACGCCCGCCACTTGGTCCTTGATGACCAGCGGCGCGACCAGCAGCGACGTGCTCTCCACCGGCGTGCCCGGCACCTGCAGCGAACGCGGATCGTTCTCCGCGTGGTTGACCAGCTCGGCGCGCCCGGCGCGCGCCACCCAGCCGACGATGCCCTCGCCGAGGCGCAGGCGCAGGGCCATGACCTCGTCGAGGAAGTCCTCGACGCGGGCCACCACCGGCCGCAGGGTCTGGCCGTCGGGCTCCATGAGGAAGAGGACCGCTTCCGGCGCCTCCACCAGGTCGCGCGCCCGGGTGACGATGCTCTCGAGGATGACGTCGCGCTCGAGCGACGAGGAGATGCCGCGGCTGGCCTCGAGCACCGCCGCCAGCCGCTCGCGTTGGCGATGCTCGCGCTGCGCCAGTCGTGGGCCGGTGAAGGCCGGGCTGTCGGTGGGAATGGCCCGCGCCAGGATGCCGAGGGGGGCGCCGACGCCGCGCAGAGGGTAGAGCCGGTACGATACCCCGGAGATCGAGGATTCGATGATATCGCAGAAGCCGGCCTCGACGACCGGGCCCGGGCCGTCGGGCAGGGTCATGCCGCGCACCTCGCCGCGGGCGCAACTCTCGAGGAAGCGCGAGATGCGCTGGCGCTCGGCGGGCGGGAAGCAGTCCCCGAACTCGACGCCCTCGAGCGGCCCGGGGACGTCCGTCGGCCGCGGGAAATCCGGCGACGCGTGGAAGATGCGCCCGTCGAGCCCGATGTAGGCGATTGGGAACGGAGAGCAGTCCAGAAGGCAGCGGGAAGTCCGGGCCGCCGCCCGCAGCGCATCCGTGGCGGTCTGGCCCTGCGCCTGTCTCTCCTCCATGAGGTCCCCTGTCTGGCGTAAAGGCAGTAGTGGCATTCCGTTGACAGCGATTCAGATATCGGCAAAGCGGGCGGGCGCTTTAGCCCGGGGTGCCGCGCCGCGCAGAGCGGCTGGCGCTCGAGGCGGGGCCGCGAACGCGGACCGCGCCGGACGACTAGGCGCCCGAGGACGGGACAGCGGCCGGCGGGGCCCCCGGCGCCTGGTCGGTCGCCGGCTCCACCTCCGGGTTCCACGCTTCCCAGGAGACAACCTGGTCGAGCGGCAGTCGCGGCAAGCGCGGCTCGGCCGGCCCGGGCCAGCCGAGGCCGACCACGCCCGCGATGGCCACGTGTTCCGGAATGCCGAAGACCCCCCGGACCTTCGCCTCTTCGAGCCCGCCCAGCCAGAAGCCCGCGAACCCCGCCGAGGCGGCCGCCAGCAGCAACTGGTGGCCGAAGAGCACGGCGTTCTTGAGCGCGTGCAGGCGCAGTTCGCCCGAATCCTCGGGATAGCAGCTGCGGATGAAGGCGATCTGCGTGTCGCGCTCCTCCGACTGCCAGCGGCCCGCGGCGATGAACTCCTCGGCGACGCGCGGGGCTTGCGAGGCGAGCAGGCGCGTCGAGGCGGCCACGATCACGTCCACCGGGGCGTTGGTCACCTGTTCCTGGTCGAGGCAGCAGGCGCGCAGCTTCGCCCGGCTTTCCTTGGTGAGGCAGACCACCGGCCGCCACGGCTGCAGGTTGAACTCCGAGGGAGCGCGGTGGGCCGCCTCGAGCAGGGAGCGCACCGCGGCGATGCTCACCGGCTTGGAGGCGAAGCGCCGCGCCGTCACGCGGCTGCGCAGCACGGTGAGGAAGCGCTCGTCGGGCTCGACGTCGAACACTCCCAGGTGCCCGTTGCCGCGGTGCGACCATTCCCACTCGCGCACGCCGGCGTTGCGGTAGCCGCGCTTCACGTAGCAGTCCTCGGCGGCGTAGCGCTCCGCCGCCTCGCGGTTCGGGAAGCGGGCGAGCACCAGCCCCCCTTCCCCGTCGCCGAAGGGGCCCGAGGCGATCAGCCGGCCCTCGTCCTCGAGCTGGCGCAGCCCGGTGACGTGGGCCCGGATGCAGTCCAGGGGGATGGGACCCGGGATCTTTCTTTCAAAGAGGATCGCGTACTCCACGAGCACCTCCGGGGCGCGGGGCGCGCCGTCAAGCCGGCATGGCCGCGCCGCTAAGCCGGCCCGGCCGTCGGCCGCCGGCCCCGCCGCGCCAGGATCCAGACCAGGAACCCTCCCGCGACGAAGACCAGCACCGGCACCGCCAGGGCGACCACCAGAAGCAACACCGAGACGAGGTCTTCGGCGATGGAGAGCAGCGGATTGCCGTGTCCGAGTGTGGCCACGCTCGAGCCCAGGCGCACCTTGGCCTTCGCTCCGTGCACCAGCAGCGCGCCGCTGCCGAGCGCCAGCGCCAGCAGCTGCCCCCACGGGGAGGGCCAGTTCACGAGCACGGCATAAGCGCCCAGCCACGCGGCGGCGGGGCGCAGCACGGTGCCGACGATGTCCAGCACGTGGTCCACGGTCGGCACCTTGTCGCCGAGCAGCTCGAGCACGGCAGCAGTCCCGAGGGCGAAGAGAGCCGGTGTGCTCGCCAGCCACCCGGTGCCGTCGGCCAGTTGGATCCAGCCCAGACGCGCGGCCGCGCCCAGCAGCAGCAGCGGCAGGAAGGCGCGCAGGCCGCACGCCGCCGCGATGCCGATACCGCTGAGAACCGCCAGGGCCAGGGTCCAGTCCATGCCGGCGATATTGCCCCTTCCGGCCGGCGTTGTCGCGGCTTGAATGCGTCGGGGCGGCGGGGTCCCGGGGCGGCTGATCCCGGTCCGGGCGGCGTCTGGCTGACAATACCCGCACTTGCGCCGCATGTTTCGCCCGGCCATCATCCGCCCACTATGACGCCCATCAGACTTCCCTCCGCCCGCCTCGTGCTCCTGACCGCACTGGCTCTCGCCCTGTTCCCGCGGCCGGCCGCCGCCGACTCCGAGCCCCGGCCGGTCCTCGACGCCGCCCGTTTGCAGCTCGCCCTCGAGCGGCTCGGCGTGGTGGGCAGCGCCCTGTACGTGGCGGCCCACCCCGACGACGAGAACACCGCCTTCCTGGCGTGGCTGGCCGACGGCCGCAAGGTGCGGGCCGGATACCTGTCGCTGACCCGAGGCGACGGCGGCCAGAACCTCGTCGGGCCGGAGACCGGCGAACTGCTCGGCGTCATCCGCACGCACGAGCTGCTGGGCGCGCGGCGCCTCGACGGCGCCCAGCAGTTCTTCACGCGGGCGCTGGACTTCGGCTACTCGAAGAGCGCCGACGAGACGCTCGAGATCTGGGGGCGCGAGCGCATCCTGGGCGACGTCGTGTGGGTGATCCGCCGCTTCCGCCCCGACGTCATCGTGACGCGCTTCCCCTCCGACGGGGCCGGCGGGCACGGGCACCACACCGCCTCGGGGATCCTGGCCGAGGAGGCCTTCGCCGCCGCCGCCGACTCGGCGCGCTTCCCGGAGCAGCTGCGCTGGGTGCGGCCGTGGCAGGCGCGCCGCCTGATGTGGAACGTCTTCCGCTTCGGAGCCCAGGGGCCGGACACGGTCGCCGGGCGCGTGCGCGTGGACCTCGGCGGGTACGACCCATTGCTCGGGCGCTCCTACACCGAGATCGCCGGCGAGAGCCGCAGCATGCACAAGAGCCAGGGCTTCGGCTCGGCCGAGCGGCGCGGCTCGTTCACCAACTCGCTCGAGCCCCGCCTCGGCGAGCCCGCCCAGGGGGATCTCTTCGACGGCATCGACCTGACCTGGGCGCGCGTGCCGGGCGGTGCGGCGGCGGCCCCGCTGTTCGCGCAGGCGGCGCGCGAGTTCCAGCCCGATCGCCCGCACGCCATCGTGCCCTTGCTGCTGCGCGCCCGCGCCGCCCTGGCGGGCCTGCCCGACGATCCGCTGGTGGCCGGCAAGCGCGCCGAGCTCGACGAGGTGATCCGCTCCTGCCTGGGTCTGTGGCTCGAGGCGGTGGCGTCGGCGCCCAGCGTGGCGCCGGGCGGACGCGTGCGCGTGGTGACCGCGGCGCTGTCGCGCAGCGAGGTGCCGGTCACGCTGCGCCGCGTCGAGATCCTCGAGCCGGCGGCGGCGCGCGAGACGGCGCGGCCCCTGGCCTTCAACAGCGCGGCCCTCGACACCTTCGCGGTGGCCATCCCCGCCGCTGCCGAGCCCACCCGGCTCTACTGGCTCGATCGGCCGATGCTGCGCGGCTCCTTCGAGGTGGCCGACTCCACGGCCATCGGCGCGCCCGAGAACCCCCCGGTCCTGAGCGCGCGGTTCACGCTGGAGGTGGGCGGCGAGACGGGGGTGCCGGCCGCGGCTCCCCTCGCCTTCGACGTCCCCGTCGTCTACCGCTGGACCGACCCGGTGCAGGGCGAGCGCTACCGCGAGTTCACGCTGGCGCCCGCGGCCTCCGTGCGCTTCGAGCAGGGCGCCTATCTCTTCCCCGACGGCGCGCCCCGCGAGTTGCGCGTCGTCGTTCAGGCCGCCGACCGGCCGGTGCAGGGCGCGCTGCGGCTGCGCTTGCCGGAGGGCTGGAGCGCCCAGCCGCCCGCGGCGGCGGTCGCACTCGGGCGCGCCGACGCCGAGACCACGGTCGCCTTCCGCGTCACGCCGGCGGCCGGCCCGGCGGCTTCGACCGTGACCGCCGAGATGGCGGCCGACGGCCGCGCCTGGACTTGGCGCTCGGTGACCATCGACTACCCGCACATCCCCCTGCAGAAGATCCTGCGCCCGGCCGAGGCGCGCCTGGTGCGCGCCGACGTGCGCGTCGCCGGGGCGCGCGTCGGCTATCTGATGGGCTCGGGCGACGCCATCCCCGAAGCCCTGCGCCAGATGGGTTTCGCGGTGACGCTCTTGAGCGACGAGGACGTGCAGAACGGCGACCTGGCGGCCTACGACGCCATCGTCACCGGCGTGCGCGCCTACAACACGCGCCCCCGCCTGCGGGCGCTGCAGGGCCGGCTGCTCGACTACGTGGCGCGCGGCGGCCGGCTGGTCGTGCAGTACAACACCGCGGAGGATGGATTGCAGGACCGGCTGGGGCCTTTCCCGTTCCGGATCTCGCGCGACCGCGTGACCGTGGAGGAAGCACCCGTGAGCTTCCCGCGGGCCGACCACCCGCTGCTGCAGCGGCCGAACCGCATCACCTCCGCCGACTTCGAGGGCTGGGTTCAGGAGCGCGGGCTCTACTTCGCCAACCCGTGGGACGCCAAGTACGACACCGTGCTGGCGTCGAATGACCCGGGCGAGCCGCCGCGCGGCGGCGGGCTGCTCTACGCCCGACACGGGAAGGGAGTGTTCATCTACGCCGCGTACGCCTGGTTCCGGCAGCTGCCGGCAGGCGTCCCCGGCGCCTACCGGCTGTTCGCCAACCTGGTGAGCGCGACGCCGCGGTGAGCGCCCCGCCCGACGAGCCGCCGCCGGTCGGCGGGCGCTGGGGTGTGCTCTACGCCCTGGTGATCGCCGAGCTGGTGGCGGTGATCCTGCTCTGCGGCTGGCTCACGGTGCGCCGGCCGTGAGCGGCCTCGACTGGGCGGTGCTCGGAGCGGCGCTCGCTTTCTTCGTCGGCTACGGCGTGTGGAGGAGCCGCGGCGAGCGCGACCTCACCGACTACCTGCTGGCCGGCCGCCGCATGCGCTGGCCGATGGTCGCGCTCTCGGTGATGGCCACGCAGGCGAGCGCCATCACTTTCCTCTCGACGCCGGGCCAGGGCTTCGCCGACGGGCTGCGCTTCGTGCAGTTCTACTTCGGGCTGCCGCTCGCCATGATCGTGCTGTGCGTCACCGTCGTGCCCATCTTCCACCGGCTGCGCGTCTTCACCGCCTACGAGTACCTGGAGGAGCGCTTCGACGCCAAGACGCGCACCCTGGCGGCCGGGCTCTTCCTGGTGCAGCGCGGGCTCGCCGCAGGGCTGACCATCTACGCGCCGTCGCTGGTGCTCTCGGTCATCCTCGGCTGGGACGTGCGGATCACCTGCGTCCTGCTCGGCGGGCTGGCGGTGATCTACACCGCCGCGGGCGGCAGCCAGGCGGTGAGCCACACGCAGGCCCTGCAGTTCACCATCATCCTCGCCACCATGGGCGTGGCGGCCGCGGTCATCGCGCTGTCGCTGCCGCGCGGCGTGTCGGTGGCCGATGCCTCCTACGCCGCGGGCGCGCTGGGGCGGCTCAACGCCCTCGAGCTGCGCTTCGACCCCAACGACCGCTATAACCTCTGGTCGGGACTCATCGGCGGCTTCTTCCTGCAGCTCGCCTACTTCGGCACCGACCAGTCGCAGGTCGGCCGCTATCTCACCGGCCGCTCGGTGGCCCAGAGCCGCCTCGGGCTCCTGGTCAACGGCCTGGTCAAGGTGCCGATGCAGCTCGCCATCCTGTCGCTGGGCGTGCTGGTGTTCGTCTTCTACCTGTTCGTGACCCCACCGCTGTTCTTCAACCCGGCCGAGCGCTCGCGCATGGTGTCCGGACCGCAAAGCGTGGCATGGAGCGAGCTCGAGGCGCGGCACGAGTCGGCAGCGCGGGCGCGCCAGGGCGATCTCGAAGCGATGCTGGCCGCGCGCCGCTCCGGCGACGCGACCGCGGCGGCCGTCGCCCGGACCACGCTCGCCGCCGACCAGGAGCGGCTCACAGCGCTGCGCGCCGAGGCCGCCGGGCTCATCCGCGAGCGCGATCCGGCCGCCGCCACCAACGACACCAACTACATCTTCCTGAGCTTCGTGCTCGCCCACTTGCCGATGGGGCTGATCGGCCTGGTCTTCGCGGCCGTCTTCGCCGCCTCGATGAACTCCACGTCGGCGGAGCTGAACGCGCTCACCTCCACCACCGTGGTGGACTTCTACAAGCGCCTCTCCCGGAGGCCCGGCGACGGGCGGCACGACCTGTGGGTATCAAGGCTGGTGACGCTGGGCTGGGCGGCGTTCGCTGTGGGCTTCGCGGAATACGCCAGCCGGCTGGGCTCGCTCATCGAGGCGGTGAACATCCTCGGCTCACTCTTCTACGGCACGATCCTGGGGATCTTCCTCACCGCCTTCTACTGCAAGGGCGTGCGCGGCACGGCGGTGTTCACGGCCGCGCTGGTCGCCGAGGCCGTGGTGGTGGCCTGCTTCGCGCTGACCAAGATCTCTTTCCTCTGGTACAACCTCATCGGCTGCGGGCTGGTCGTGGCGCTGGCGCTGGCCTTGAGCGCCGGGCGGCGAGCCGCCGCGGCGCCCCCCGCCCTCGAGACGCCCTGAAGCGCGCGGGGCGCCCGCCCTCTCGAGCGGACGCCCCTCGGTATGGCCTGCCGGATCGCGACTACTTCTTCCCGCTCCACTCCGCCACCAGTTTCTCCAGCGCGGCCGTGTCGGCCGGCGGCTTGGCGGCCTTGCCCGTCTCGATCGCCTTCTGGGCGGTGGCGATGGCGTCCTTGGTCTTGCCGTCCTTGGCCAGCCAGCGCGCCTTGAGGTTGAGATTGCCGTAGGCCGGCTGCACGGCGAGCGACTTCTCCAGCCACTGCGCGCCTTCCTCGAGGTTGATGCCGCTGTCGAAGCAGAAGCTCGCCGCGCGATAGGGCGTGCGCCAGTCGTCGGCCTTCGCCGCGGCCACCTCGGCACGCGCCTTGGGCAGCACGATGCCGTTGACGTCCACCGCGATGGGGACCGCCAGCTCCAGCTCTTCCCAGCGCAGCACCAGATCGGCCGAGCCGGGCGTGAGGTTCTCGAAGGTGAAGCGCATCCACTCGACGGGCTCGGCGGCGGCAGGCTTGGCGGTCACGCGCAGCGCGTCCTGCGCGGGGTCGTACTCGTAGGCGCCCCACAGGTCCTTCTGCTTGCTGAAGATGACCGTCCAGTCGCCGGCGGTCGGCAGGGTGAAGAAGCTGTAGCTGCCGGCCGCCAGCTTCTGGCCCGCGACCGTGATGTCGTCGGTGGCGGTGAAGGTGGTCGCCTCGTTGGCCCCGGTGCGCCACGGCTTGTCGTAGGGCACCAGCTCGCCCCAGATGACACGGCCCTTCACGCCCGGGCGGCAGTAGGTGACCGTGAGGTCGGTGACCCCGATGGTCTGGGTCAGCGAAGCCTTGGGGCTGACGCGTGGCAGCACGAGCTCGGCGCGCGCGGCCGGCGCGGCGCCGGCGGCGAGGACGGCTGCGGCGAGCAGGTAGAGAGAGAAACGGCGGAGCTTCATCTTGGGGGTCCCTCCTTGATGGGGCGGCGCGGCCCCCGGCCCGGTCGAATCCGGAGCGGAGAGTCCGCGGACGAGGTCTCGGCCCGCGAGACTAACAAAACGGGGCGGCGTTGGCCCCTGCCCGCCCTCCGCTGCCCCATAGAGTCCCGGCAAAGGCCGCAGGGGGCAGGTCGGGCCGCCCGAATGAGTCCGATCTGAGTTATGCTCTGGTCGCTTCGTGCCTCGATCCGCCCCCGGCCGCTCCCCCCGCCCCCGTGGGTTCGTCTCTTGCTCGCCAAAGTCCTGTCCGCCGCCCTGGTCGGCGTCGATGCCGTCCCCGTAGCCGTCGAGGTCTCGCTCGAGCGCGGCCTGCCCTGCTTCCTCGTCGTGGGTCTCCCCGACGCCGCCGTGCGCGAGAGCCGCGACCGCGTGGCCGCCGCCTTCCGCCACGCCCGCCTCGAGTTCCCGGCCGCCCGCGTCACCGTCAACCTCGCCCCCGCCGACCTGCGCAAGGAGGGCACCTGGTACGACCTCGCCATCGCGGTCGGACTGCTCGCTGCCACGCGCCAGATCCCCGAGCGCCGTTTGGCCGGCCGCGTGGTCCTCGGCGAGCTGTCGCTCGACGGCGGCGTGCGACCGGTGCGCGGCGTCCTGGCCGTGGCGCTGGAGGCCGCACGGCTGGGCTGGCAGGGGCTCGTCGTGCCGCGCGAGAATGCCGCCGAGGCGGGTGCGGCCGGAGCGCTCGACGTGGTGGCGGTGGCCAGCCTCGCGGAGACCATCGCCTGGGCGCGCGGACAGGCGCTCCCGGAGGCCGCCACACCGCCGGTCGCAACCGCTCCGCCCGCCCCGCCGCCCGACCCGCTCGCCGGCATCCGCGGGCAGGCCACCGCCAAGCGCGCCCTCGAGATCGCCGCCGCCGGCGGGCACGGGATCCTCTTCGTCGGCCCGCCCGGCACCGGCAAGACGCTGCTCGCCCGGGCGCTGCCCGACCTGCTGCCGCCGCTAGGCCGCAGCGAGGCGCTCGAAGTCTCGCGCATCCACTCGGTGGCCGGAGCGCTGGCGCCGGGCCAGGCGCTGCTGGAGCGGCCGCCGTTTCGCGCCCCGCATATGTCGGCCTCGGCTGCCGGCATCCTCGGCGGCGGCTTCCCCTTCCGCCCCGGGGAGCTGAGCCTGGCCCACCACGGCGTGCTCTTCCTCGACGAGCTGCCGGAGTTCTCGCGCAGCGTGCTGGAGGCGCTGCGCCAGCCGCTGGAGAGCGGCGAGGTGGTGCTGGTGCGGGCCCGCGGCTCGGTGCGTCTGCCGGCCCGCGTGCAGCTCGTGGCGGCGATGAATCCCTGCCCGTGCGGCTTCCTCGGGCACCCGCGCCGGGCCTGTCGCTGCGCGCCGTCGTTGATCGCTCGTTACCGCGGGCGTATCTCGGGACCGCTGCTGGAGCGGATCGATCTCGTGGTGGAAGTCCCGGTGGAAACCAAGCGGGCCGAGCGCCTCTGGCAGGGTGAACTGCCGGTCGACCCTCCGACTGAGGCAGCACGCGCGCGGGTCCACGCGGCGCGTCTGTTCGCGCGCCAGTCGCGAAACCAACAGACATCGAACGCCCAGCTCTCCGGCGGCGAGTTGCAGGCGGCGGTTCGGCTGGCGCCCGTAGCGGATCGCCTGCTGCGCGACGCGGTCGAGCGCTGGTCGCTCTCGGCGCGGGCTGTGCATCGCACGCTGCGTGTAGCGCGCACCATCAGCGACATGGCCGCGGCCGATGCAATCGGCGACCAGGCCGTCGCGGAGGCTCTCTCGATGCGGCATGAGACGCTAAGGCAGTGAGACTCGTCAACCGCGACGAAGCGCAAGGCGCGGCCCTTAGCGCGCCCGGGGGCTTTGCCGTCGTCTCAAGCACGGGCTGGAACGCGGGCTACGGTCCGAGCCCAATTTGATCCGGCTCGTTCCCGCGGGCTGCCGGGGCGCCCCGTTGGGGCCGGAACACGCAGAGCACCCTGATCCACACGTGCGCCCGGTGGGCCTCCATGCAGTTCGCGCACTGGCGGGCGCCGGGACCCCAGCCCGCCGATAGGCAGCCTTCAGCCGCCGGAACTGCCGCACGCCCAGCCCTATAGCCCGGGGGGCCTCGCCGTTGGTGACCTTCCCTGCTAACGCCGCCTGCACCAAGCCCGGCCGCCGGGCCTCCTTGCTGCTCATTCGCAGATGTCCCATGGGGGGACATTCTCGCGTAGCAGTTAGGGGAGGTCATAATCGTGTTGCATCCAGAAGGCTGAGCAAGACACTTGACAAGTGCGAGGTTCCAGCGGTAGCCTTTTTGGCGCTTCGGGTGACTGCAGGTCTCCCTCCTTGACTCGGGAGCCGCCCATGCCGCGTGCACCGCCTTGGTGCTTCCCATCCGGCAGGCTCGAGACTCATCTCCGGCGTGCCTACCCCGCTGGGATCGTCCAGCCCCGTCTTCGATCTTCCACACACTGGAGGCCGCGATGAAACCGCTACTCCTTCTCCGCGCAATCTCCTGGGCTTCTTCGCTCCTGTTTCTTGCCCTGGCGACCCCGACTTCAGTACTCAGTCAGCCGTTCTCTCCCGGCTCGCCGGAGTTGGCACCTGAGTTACGAGAGAGACTCTCCGGGCTTCTCCAGCAGCGGGACGTCATGCTGCGCCAGTCTCGTGGAGGGGGGCTGCCCGCGCTGGTTTCTGCGGCCGCCGGCGCCCGTCTTATGCAGCCTGCGGGGCTGTCAGACGCCACCGACGGTGCATGGGTAGAAACCGCCCCTGTCCTTGGCGTGTGGCGTGGCCACAGCGCAATCTACGATCCGGTGCGCGACCGCATGGTGGTGTTCGGGGGATACGACCATCTCAACGGAGGCCAGTCGAACGACGTGTGGGTGTTGTCGTTGGCGGACACCCCGACCTGGACCCAGTTGACACCCACCGGCACGCCGCCGAGCGCGCGGTGGGATCACAGTGCGATTTACGATCCGGTGCGCGACCGCATGGTGGTGTTCGGGGGATGCGACCACGTCAACGAAGTATGGGTGTTGTCGTTGGCGGACACTCCGACATGGACCCAGTTGACGCCCGCCGGCACGCCGCCGAGCGCGCGGTACGGTCACAGCGCGATCTACGATCCGGTGCGCGACCGTATGGTGGTGTTCGGGGGTTTCGACGACTCTTACAACTACCGCAACGACGTCTGGGCGCTGTCGCTATCGGAAACCCCGACCTGGATCCAGTTGACACCCGCCGGCACGCCGCCGAGCGCGCGGTACTATCACAGCGCGATCTACGATCCGGGGCGCAACCGCATGGTGGTGTTCGGCGGCGGCTCCTGGTGGGACGGGTCTGACCACTTCCTAAATGACGTCTGGGCGCTGTCACTGGCGGAGACGCCGGCCTGGACTGTGCTGACGCCCACTGGCACGCTGCCATACGCGCGAGGCCAGCACAGCGTGATCTACGATCCGGTGCGCGACCGTATGGTGGTGTTTGGCGGAGACGCTGTCTTTGCCTACCTCAATGACGTTTGGGGGTTGTCGCTCTCGGGTACACCAGCCTGGACCCAGTTGCTGCCGCCTTCCGGCGCGCCGCCGAGCTGGCGGGCCGACCAGAGCGCGATCTACGACCCGGTGCGCGACCGCCTGGTGATGTTCGGGGGATTCGAGTTTCCCACTTACAACCAGTGTGCCGATGTTTGGGCGCTGTCGCTGGCCGGCACACCTGCATGGACGCAGTTGGTGCCCAGCAACAAGTGGCCGAGCGCGCGGAAGGAGCACACTGCCATCTACGATCCGCTGCGCGACCGCATGGTGGTGTTCGGGGGGCAGGACGCCTCCCCCGCCCGCCTCAACGACGTCTGGGCGCTGTCGCTGGCGGAGACGCCGGCCCGGACCTGGACCCAATTGACCCCCACCGGCACGCCGCCGAGCGCGCGGTGCGGCCACAGCGCCATTTACGATCCGTTGCGCGACCGCATGGTGGTGTTCGGAGGGCAAAACGCATCCTCCACGTACCTCAACGACGTCTGGGCGCTGTCGCTGACGGAGGCGCCGGCCTGGACCCAATTGACGCCCACCGGCACACCGCCGGACGTGCGGGCGGAGCACAGTGCCATCTACGACCCGGTGCGCGACCGGATAGTGATGTTCGGGGGAGTCAGCAGTTCCTACCTTGATGACGTCTGGGAACTGTCGCTGGCGGATACGCCACAGTGGACCGAGCTCGCGGCCGGCCGGCCGGGCCCGATAGGTTCCCACAGTGCCATCTATGACCCAGTGCGCGATCGCATGGTCGTGTTTGGGGGGCAAGGCGGCATCTACAGCGCCCTCTGGGTACTATCCTTGGCCGGCCCGCCTTTGTGGACGGAGTTGGCCCCGCAATCGCCCGGGCCATGGACGCGGACCGAGCACAGTGCGATCTACGACCCAGTACGCGATCGCATGGTCGTGTTTGGGGGAACGTTTGGACCAAAATACAATGACGTGTGGGCACTGTCGCTGGAGCAAACGCCGGCCTGGACGCAGTTGACGCCCACCGGCACGCCGCCGAGCGCCCGGGAGGAGCACAGTGCCATCTACGACCCGGTGCGCAACCGCATGGTGGCATTCGGGGGCTCTGATGCCCTCAACGATGTGTGGGCCTTGGAATGGGGCACGCCGACCGGCGTCGGCGACCGTGAGACGCCGCCGCTTGTTAGTGATCTGCACTTTCCCGTCCCGAACCCGTCCCACGGGACGACGACGGTCAGCTACTCCATCGCGAAGGCGGGCCGTGTGCAACTGGGCGTCTACGACGTTCGCGGGCGCCTGGTGCGCAGGCTGGTGGAAGGCGAGAGGCGCGCCGGAGTAGAGGCGGTGGTCTGGGATGGGACCAGCGATTCCGGCACGAGGCTGGGCACGGGCGTGTACTTCGTCCGGCTGGTTGGCCCTGGTATTCAAGCGACGCGCCAAGCGGTGCTGCTGAAGTGATATGGAACGACCCTAGGTCAAGGCGATAGTCTGACACCCGGCGGCCACCGGAGCTCATGTCAAGAGCTGGCTAATCGGCCTCAGGCTGCGGCCCTCCGCATGGACTTGCTGACTTTCACTCCGTCCTCGAACTTCACGCCACGATAGACGTCGGCGGCCAGCTGCGGGGCGTCGATCTTGCGAAACCGCATCTCGGCGACCGTGAGTAGCCG
>CAYLSO010000284.1:0-28463 GCA_964386525.1 uncultured bacterium | reverse complement strand
GCCGGCCCCCAGCAGGAGCATCACGCCGACCAGGGATAGGATGCTGCGCGATAGCTTGGTCATGGATTCGGCTCCTCTCTCGAGCGGGAAGCCGCGCGGCGGCCGCGGCCCGGCCGGGCCGGCGCCGGCCCCGAGGGCCGGGTGCGGCCGTCCTGCCGAAATGCGGACCACCTCCGGACGTCTCCGCCCGGTGGGAACGCGGACTCCCGCTGAACGATGGTGTGGGTGACGGCGCCGTCAGGGAGGGAACCGCGGACTCCGCGGGCGAAGACGGAAACTCCGGCGGAGACGGCTGACCGAGGTTCGCGAACCGACTGGCTAACGACACACCCGTGGGCCCGGGGTGCGACGCTTGGGCGGCCAAAACGGCGGCGGGAGGAGCCGCAGGTCCGAGCGGGCGGGAATCCCCGGGAGGCCAGTGACGGTACGCCCCGTGCCGGCCTCGGTCAACCGGAATCTCCGGCCGGGCCGTAGCCCCGCGCCCGGCAGCGGGCCGCGCCGCGCGAGTTGCCCGCGTTCAACAAATCGGGCGGACCGGGTGGGATTGCCCACCGACGCCCGAGAGCGCATTTTGCCACGCCCTCGAGAGTCACAATCCCGGTCCCGGCCGCCCTTCTGCTACCTGGTCACACCCCGGCTCGCGGAACCTCCGCATCGGACGCTCATCGCCTGCGGCCGCCCACGTAGCGACGGACGGGCGCAGGGATGCGGCAGTGCCCGCACTGGGAAGTACATATGCAGGCGGCGTGCCTCGTTTCCGCCGGCGTGCGATCGCCGCGCCTCACGCCGCAACTCGATACCCGCGCCACGGTTGGCATCGCGGCTTCGGCCGGCCGCCCCCGGGATGTGCGCCGGGAGTCCGCAACCGGAGTTACGCGCGTCGCGGCGGTGCGACCCAGGGTGAGCGCATTTGCTGGAGTCGGGCGGCCGCGGCTGCACGCCGCCCCATAGACCCTGCCAACCCGGGTTGCCGCCGATGCGGAAGCGCCAGGCGGTCAGTTGAGCTTGGAGCCCGCCCCGCGCAACGCCTCGCCCACCACTTGGTCGAACTCGTCCAGGTTGACGGGCTTGGTCAGGAACGCGGTCGCCCCCAGGCGCAGAGCACGGCTTCTCACCTCCGCCGAGTCGCTGCGGGTGACGATGACGACCGGCAGATCGAGCCCCCACCTCTCGCGGATGGCCGAGAGCACCTGCAGCCCCTCTTCTTCCCGTGACGGCAGGCAGAGATCCAGCAGGACGAGCTGCGGGACGGATTCGGCAAGCCGCGCGAGGGCCTCCGGCGCGGAGGCCGCCCAGCGGATGGGCCCCGCCGGGTGCCACAGCGTGAGGAGATCGGCCACGAACTCCGGATCGTCCTCGACGACGAGGATGGACGCTTCGCTTGCCTCGGGCATCAACCGGCCCTCGGGCGCCGGGGAGAACCGCGCGCGGCGGGAACGCCCGCGCATACCCGAGCCCGATGGGACTCCCCATGCACGGCGTGTGCCGGACGCGGAAGGCCGCCGGGCGGCGCGCGGTCGGGAAGTAAGACGATGGCAGTCCGAGTCTTGGCGGCCGCAACGAGATGCGCAGGAGGCGCCCTGGCCGCCGGCCACCGCAAGCCGGGTTGCGCCGGCTCGCCAGCGAGGGGGAAGCGCCGGCCGGGCCTATTCCGGCGCGGCCCCGGCCTGGCCCGCTGCCGGCGCTTGCGGCTCGTCGAGCTGCTTGAGCACCTTCTCGAGCCCGAAGCGGCTGAGGCCCATCTGCTGGGCGGCGGCGGCGACGTTGCCGCCGTGGGCGGCGAGGACCGCGGCCACGTACTCTCTCTGGAAGCGGCGCACGGCCTGGGCCTTTGCCTCGTGGTAGGGAAAGTGGAGCAGGTCCGTGGCCGAGCGTGCGGACGGCTCCGGGCCGGCCGTCAGGCGGGCGGGATCGAGCCGCCCGGTGGACACGAAGGCCTCGATCACGTGCTCCAGCTCGCGGACGTTGCCCGGCCAGTCGTGCGCGCACAGCCGCACGAGCGCCTCGGGTGTGAGGACCGGCCGCGGGCGCTTGAGCTCGCCGGCCGCACGGTCGAGGAAGTACGCGGCGAGCCGCGGGATGTCCTCGCGCCGCTCGCGCAGCGGCGGCACGACGATCACGTTGGCGCTGAAGCGGTAATAGAGGTCTTGCCGCAACCGGCCTTCCGCCAGCGAGCGCTGCAGGTCACGGTTGGTCGAGGCCACCACGCGCCCGGTGAACTCCTGGACCTTCGCGCCGCCCAGCGGCCGGAACTCGCGCTGCTCGATGACCCGCAGCAGGGCCGCCTGCAGGGAGGCGCCGATCTCGGTGATCTCGTCGAGGAAGAGCAGGCCGCCGGCCGCCAGCTCGAACGCCCCGGCGACGCGGCGCTCCGACCCGGTGTAGGCGCCGCGCTCGCTGCCGAACAGCTCCGCCTCGAAGAGATCGCGCGGCACGGCGGCGCAGTTGATGGGCACGAACAGGCCCCCGGGGCAGGCCGCCTGGTGGAGCGCGCGCGCCACCAGCTCCTTGCCCGTGCCGGTCTCGCCGACGATGAGCCCGGGCTTCAGCGACACCGCGGCCGCGCGGATCGCCTCGCGCAGCGCGCGCAGGACCGGCGACTCGCCGATCATCTCGCCTTTCAGCGCGTCGATCTCCCGCCGCAGGAAGCGGTTCTCGGCGGCCAGCCGCCCGCGCTGCTCGGCCACGGCGCGCGCGATGCGGCGCTCGAGGTCGGCCAGGTTCGGCGTCTTGTCGATGTAGTCGGTGGCGCCCCGCTTGAGGGCCGCCACGGCCGAAGCCGCGGAGGCGTCCTTGGTCACGATGAAGACGGGCAGGGTCGGCTCGATCCGGCGGATCCTCTCGAGGACCTCGAGACCGTCGATCCCGCCGCCGAGGTCGAGGTCGAGCAGGACCGCGTCGAAGGGCGCGGTGCGCAGCTTGTCGAGCGCTTCCTGACCGCCGGACGCCCGCACCAGCGAGTACTCGCTGCGCAGGAGCCCGGCGAGGTCGTCGAGGAAACCCGGGTCGTCGTCCACGGCGAGCAGCCGCACGCGCTCATCCGACATGGGCAGCCTCCGGGGTATGCGGCTCGGGGCCCGTCGGCGCGGCCTCGGCCAGGCGCAGCACGATCCGGAAGGTCGTACCCTCGCCCGGCGCGCTGGCCAGCACGGAGATCCGCCCTTCGTAGTGGGCCAGGCTGGTGCGCGCGAAGTGGAGGCCGAACCCGCCTCCCTCCTCGCGGGTCGTGAAGCCGCGATCGAAGACGCGCTCCCGGTCCGTCTCGGCGATGCCGCGGCCGGTGTCGTGGAAATCGATCCGGCAGTGCGCACCCTCGGTTTCGACGCGGATCTCGATCTGCTTGTCGGCCGCTCCGCCCAGAGCCCGCAGCGCGTTATCCACCAGCCCGTCGAGGACCTTTTCCAGGTCCTCGGCGGCGGCGAACACCGTCGGCTCGTGGACGCCGTGCACCACCAGGCGGGCGCGGCAGCCGGCGCCAGCCAGATCGGCCTGCCGGCCCTCGAGCACCTTGTGCGCCAGCGGCACGACGGCTGCGCGGTAGGCGTTGCGCAGATGGGCCCGGATGCCGCGCAGGCATTCGTCGATCCAGGCCAGCGGCACCAGGGCCCGGTCGGCCCGCTCCCCCGACAGCGGCGCCACGCCGGCCGCCACGGCGCGCAAAGCGGCGGACGCCGCCATCGCCTGCGCCGGCAATCCCCGCCAGCAGAGCACCGGCAGCCGGGCGCGACGGGCCAGCGACGCCAGGCGCATCAGGTCCGGCAGCACCGTCTGCTCGAAGTCCGCCACCAACTTGGGAACGGGCGATCGGACGGTGCCGGCCTCGCCCGCCGCACGCTCCCAGTTGATCAGCCAGTAGCGCAGCCGGTCGAGGACCCGCAGCGACCCGCCGGCGTGGCCGAAGGCGGTCATGGCGTCGAGCAGCGAGCGCTGCGCCTCGCGCGCCTGGGTGAGGCGCTCGCCGCGTCCCGCCCGGCGGCGGCGGGCCACCAGCAGCGCGCCGCCCGCGACGGCGGCGAACCCGATCGCTGCCGGGACCGCCACCGGCAACGCCGGTTCCAGCTCCTGCACGCGGCCGACCTCGCCGGCGGTGACCAGCAGACGCGGGCGGCCGGCGATCCTCATGGCAAAGGTCCACAGCGGCGGCGGGAACGGCTGGGAGACCAGCACGCGCCCACGGCCGTCCAGCACATGCACCCTTTCCTCGGAGCTGCCGATGATCTCGGGCCGTCCGTCCCCGCTGAAGTCGGCGATGCCCGTGATGCCGTCGCAGTCCACCGCCGCCGTCCTCCACTTGAGCTTCAGGTCGCGATCCACGCAGTAGATGCGCTCATCCTGGCCCGTGACGAGGATCTCCGGCCGCCCGTCTCCGTCCAGGTCCGCGGCACGCACCTCGAGGGCGCCCGCGGGCAGGGACGCGGAGCGCAGGATGCGGCCGGTGGCCGGATCGAAAACGGCGAGCGTCGGGCTGTGCGCCTCGGCGCTCTCACGGCGGCCCCATCGCAGGCCGGCGATGATGTCGTCTTCTCCGTCCCCGTCCAGGTCCGCGAGCGCTACCCGGACGCCGGAGTAGATCGCCCCCGTCTGCGCCCGCCAGCGCAGCCGGCCCGCGGGCGTGAGGCTGTACAGGTAGCTCGCGGTGTCGGACGTGCCCTCCCAGAAGAACATGTTGGCCGGCGCGTAGGTCGAAACGAGGAGCTGCCGCTCGGCTCCGCCCCGGCGCGCCAGGAGGTCCACGATGCTCGCGGGCGACGCCATGGGGAAGCTCCACAGGGAATCGCCCGTGGCCGCGTCGAGCGCCACCAGGCGCCGCGGCTCCACTCCGGGAGCGAAGGGATACACGCTGAGGAAGACCTCGCGCCGGCCGTCGCCCTGCGCATCGAGGCAGCCCGTGTACTGCAGCTCCCCGCGGCGGTTCTCGAAGCCGCGCGGCGATTCGCCGAGGAACGGCCCCAGGCGGAACTGGAGCTCGGGGTCGTCGCCCGCCGGGATCCGGTACACGGCGACCTGCAGCGCCCCGTCCCCGACCTCGGACGGCACGAAAGCCCCGGGCCGGCCGTCGCCGCGCAGATTCTCGATCGGGAAGAACCTCCCCGCCGGGTACTGGAGGTGCCAGAGCGGGATCCAGGAGCCGTCCCGCAGCGTCAGGCAGCGAGTGTGCTTCGCCGTGACCTGGAGGATCTCGTCGGTGCTGTCGCCCGTGCACTCCAGCGGCCTCGCCAGGGACTCGTGGTCCAGGCGCAACTCGTACGACTCCGTCAGGCGGGGATGGAACAGGGGCGGCAATGCGGCAGCGGGCCCGGGCGAGAGGACGGCCACGAGCAAGGTAGGCAGGCAGTACCTGACGGACGCGGCCAGAGTCATTTTGGAAGAACGCCACCGACGGGCGCGCAAGCCGATCCGGAGCCCCGGTTTCGCGGTCCCGGATCCGGCCACTCCGCGCACCGGCTCCTCTGCATTGTGCCGGCTCCCCAGGAGTCTCCCAGGGAGAGCCCGGCGAGACTGAGCCGAGCGATCCTAGCACGATTCCCCGCGCCTTCCTATGCCGAGGAACAGGTTTTTTCGTAACACCGAAGTTGCCGGGCTGCGCAAGAAGCGACCTCTCAACCTATTAGGCGGACCCGGCAGCCCACCCGGCGGCCGGGCGGGCCGGGCCCTGCTTTCGCCTCCCCTCCCTTTCCCCTACAATCGCGGGCAGTCGGCGATTCGAGCTTGGCACCGGTCCCCGACACGATTGGCGACCCGCAACGAATTCCGGAAGGCAGTGGATTCCCGTATGACCGGCACGCAAGAGAGAACCGTGGAAACGGACGGGGCGGCGGGCGAGTCGGCCGTCGCGTCGATTCCCCTCGATTCCCCCCAGGCCTTCCTGAACCGGGAGCTGAGCTGGCTGGCCTTCGCGCGCCGGGTGCTCGAGCTGACCGAGGACCGTGGCCTGCCGCTGCTCGAGCGCGTGAAGTTCGTCGGCATCGACGCGATGCTGCACGACGAGTTCTTCATGAAGCGCATCAGCGGGCTGAAGCGCCAGGTGCGCCGGGGCGTGATCAAAGAGGCGCTCGACGGCCGCCGGCCCGCCGAGGAGCTGGCCGCCTGCCGCGACGAGGTCCGTCGCCAGATGGAAACCCTCTCCCGCGTGATGACCGAAGAGATCCGGCCGGGACTCGCTGCCGCCGGCATCCCCATCCTCGGTCACGCCGACCTGACCCCCAAGCAGCAGGCCCACCTGCGGGACTACTTCAGCCTGGCCGTGCTGCCCATCCTCACCCCCTTGGCGGTGGACGCCGAGCATCCCTTCCCCTTCATCAGCGGACAGGGGCTCAATCTGGCCATCCAGGTGCGCTACGCCACGGGAACCCGGGAGCGTTTCGTGCGGCTCAAGGTGCCTGCCAACCGCCCCCGCTGGCTGCGACTGCCCGACGGCGACGGCTTCGTGCCGCTCGAGCAGGTCATCGCCGCCAACCTGGGCCTGCTGCTGCCCGGCGACCAGACCTTCTCCGCCTATCTCTTCCGCGTCACGCGCGGCGCCGAGGCCGAGGTGGACGACGCCGACGAGGCACCGGACGGCGACACCCTGCTGCCGGGCGGCATCGTCCACCTGGTGACGCGCGAGCTCAAGGCGCGGCGTTTCGCCGGGGTGGTGCGGGTCAAGGTCTCCGCCGACATGCCGGAGGGGCTGCGCGACTGGCTCAAGGACCAGCTCCAGGTTTCGGCGGAGGACATCTACCCTACCGACACCTTCCTGGGCCTCAGCGACCTGCTGAGCCTGCCGGTATCGGGGCGCGACGACCTCCTGCTGCCGCGCCACGAGCCGGTCACGCACCCCCGGCTGCGCGCCGTGCCATCGGCCGAGCCGTGGGCGATCTTCGGGGAGATGGCGCGCGGCGACATCCTGCTGCACCACCCCTACCACAGCTTCGACACCTCGGTGCTGCGCTTCCTCGAGGCCGCCGCCCGCGACCCGCACGTGCTCGCCATCAAGCTCACCATTTACCGCACCAGCCGGGACTCGCCGATCATCCGCGCTCTGACCGAGGCGGCGCGGCACGGCAAGCAGGTGGCGGTGCTGGTGGAGATCACCGCCCGCTTCGACGAGGCGCCCAATATCGCCTGGGGGCAGCTGCTCGAGGACGAGGGCGTGCACGTCTCCTACGGCGTGGCCAAGCTCAAGACGCACGTCAAGCTCGCCCTGGTGGTGCGCGACGAGGGCGGCAGGCCGCGCCTCTACGCCCATGTCGGCACCGGCAACTACCACACCGGCACGGCACGCGCCTACGAGGACCTGGGGGTGCTCACCTGCGACCCGGATCTCTGCCGGGACGTGGCGGCGTTGTTCAACCAGCTGACCGGCGCCCTGCCGATGGGCGAGTTCAAGAAGCTCCTCGTCGCCCCGCGCGACATGCGGCGGCGCTTCGGCGAACTGATCCGCCGCGAGGCCGAGCACGCCCGCGCCGGCCGGGCGGCCGGCATCCGCACCAAGCTGAACCAGCTGCAGGACCCGGACATCATCCGCGAACTCTACCGGGCGGGCGCCGCCGGGGTGCCAATCTCGCTCAATGTGCGCGGCCTGTGCTGCCTGCGCCCCGGCACGCCGGGCCTGTCCGAGAACATCCGCGTGTTCAGCGCCGTGGGGCGCTACCTCGAGCACGGGCGCATCTACGAGTTCCTCAACGGCGGCGCCCCGGAGTACTACCTGGGCTCGGCCGACTGGATGCGGCGTAACCTCGACCGCCGCGTCGAGAGCATCATGCCGGTCACCGACGCGGTGCTCATGGGCGAGCTGGGCGCCATCCTCGACATCTACGAGCGGGACAACGACTCCCGCTGGGACGCCGCCCCGGACGGCACCTACACGCGCCGCCGCCCCGCCCCCGGCGAGGAGCGGCGCGGCGCGCAGGCGGCGTTCACCGCCCTGGCCGCCGCCCAGGCGGCGCCGGCCGCGACGACGCGGCGACGCCGGCGCACCGCCGGCGAGTAGCCGTGCGCGGCCACCGGCGATGAGTTCCCCGCCGCTGGCGGTCATCGATCTGGGCTCGAACTCCAGCCGCGTCGTCGTCCTACGCGCCGACCCGGAAGGCACCCTGGAGGTCCTCGCCGACGAGCGCGTCTCCCTGCGCCTCATCCGCGCGCTGGACGAGCGCCGGCGCCTGCGGACCCGCGCCCAGGAGCAGGCGCTGCGCGTCTTGCACGACTTCCGGCACGTCGCCGCCGCGGCCGGGGCCCGGCGCACCCTCGCGGTGGCCACCGCGGCCTTGCGCGAGGCGGTCAACGCGCCCGAATTCCTGCGGCGGGCGCGACGGGAGACCGGGCTGCGCGTGCGCATCCTCGACGCCAAGAGCGAGGCGCGCTGCGCCTTCCTCGGCGCGGTCTACGGGCTGCCGGTGCACGACGGCATGATGGTGGACATCGGCGGCGGCAGCCTGCAGGTGGCGCGCTTCCGCGATCGCCGTCTGCTGCGCTCGTGGAGCCTGCCCTTGGGAGCGCTGCGGGTGAGCGACCGGTTCCTGGGCGACGATCCGCCGGGCCGCGGCGAGATCGGCCGGCTGCACCGCCACGTGCGCGAATGCCTGGAGCGCGCCGGCATCCCGGCGCTGCGCGACGGCGAGACCCTGGTCGGCACCGGCGGCACGGTTCGCAACCTCGCCAAGCTGGACGCGCAGCGCGTCGCCCACCCGGTGCCCCGCCTGCACGCCTACGAGCTGAGCCGCCGGCACCTCCAGGAGGTCGTGGCCCTGGTGGCGCGGCGCCGGCTCAAGGCGCGCGCTGCCCTCCCCGGCATGAACCCGCGCCGGGCCGACTCAATCGTCGGCGGCAGCCTCGTCATGGAGTGCCTGATGGACGAGGTCGGAGCGGCGCGCCTGCTGGTGGCCGGGCAGGGGCTGCGCGAGGGGCTGGTGCTCGAGGCCTACGGGCATCGGATCCCGCCTCCGGCGGCGGTGCGGGCCAGTTCCATCGCCGCGCTGGCCCGCCGCTTCGCCGGCTGGGAGAGCGCCCGCGCGGCGCGCCGGTCGGCGCTGGCGCTGAGCCTCTACCGCAAGCTCGAGCCGCACGCCCCGCCGCTGTTCGAGGAACTGCTCGCCCACGCCGCCTCGGCGCTCGATAGCGGGCGCAGCATGGACTACTACCGGCGCCACGAGCACACCGCGATGATCCTGCGCTCGACGGGCCTCCAGGGGTTCCTGCACCGCGAGATCCTGCTGCTGGCCGCGGTCGTCGAGATGGCCGACGACGAACGGTGGAGCCTCAAGCCGTACCGGCCGCTCCTGCACGAGGACGATCTCGCTGTGCTCGAGCGGGCCGCCGTGGTTCTGGCCCTCGCCGACCGCGTCGAGCAGCGGCTGCCCCCCGGCCGCGCCCCGCTCGTCGCCTGCACCGTGACGCGCCAGACCGTGCGGCTCGGGGAGCCCTTCCTGGCAGCCTGGGAGGACACGGAGTTCGCGGAACGCTTCGGGCGGGCCTTCGGCAAGCGTCTGGAGATGGACGGGCCGCGACCGTAGGCGGTTAGCCGGGAGCTGCGGGAAGATCGAACGGCGGCGGATCCGTGGCGATCCGCCGAGGAGGAGCAACGACGCAGACGACCCGCCGCCGCCGGCAACCCTTCGGACCGGGCCAGTCAGCGTCGCCCCTCGGCGTCGCTCGTCGTCGGCAGCCCGCAGCGGGGCGTTTTCAGACGGAGCCTAGTCCTCCACGCCGGGTACGACGCGCGGCGGCAGCAGCCACAGCAGCTGCCCGGCGCCGGCGCCGATCTCGCGGTCTATGCGGATGAGCGCCGCCCCCCCCTTCTTCATCTCCAGAGAGACGCCGTCGGCCGCGCCGCTGAGCAACAGGCTGAGGATCTGGTGGAGGCCCGGCTCGTGCCCCACCAGGGCGAGGCGCGCCCGGTCGCGCCCGCCGCGCAGGAGGCCGAGGATGGCCGCGGGGTCCGCGTCCGGCTCGAGCCCGGCGAGCTCGCGCGGCGCCGGCCAGCCGGCCTCGCGTTCAAGGATCTCGGCGGTCTGCCAGGCCCGCGCCAGCGGGCTGCTCCACACGCCGTCCACCTCGGGCACCATCCCCCCGAGATGCCGGGCCACTTTCCGGAAGCGGCGGGTCCCCTCGGGGGTCAGCGGCCGGCCGCGGTCATCGGGCCACCGGCGCGCGTCGCGCTCGGCGGCGATGGCGTGGCGGATGATCAGGATCTCCATGGATCGCTCCTCGGCCGGCGCCGCGCGGCGGACCACCGCGAGCCCGGGACACGTGCTCCTCCAGCACCTCCGCTGCCAGCTCCGCCACGGCGGTGTCCATCGCACTCTTCAGCTCCTTCCAGTCCTTGCCGCGCAGCTTGCTGAAGGCCGCGGAGAACCCGCCGCGCAGGCGCTCCGCCTGCCCCGCGTACAGCTGGGCGATCTCGCCGACCGCGGCGCGCGTCGCCTCGGGAAAGCCGGCGCCCGCGTCGCGGGCCAGCGCCGGCAGGGCCGCCATGGCGACCTGCGCGTCCTGATGCAGGCCGAGGATGTCCTGCACTTCGACCAGCGCACGGATGAGCGGGCGCGCCGGCGGCCCGTACACCGGCTCCAGGAACTCCAGCGCGTAGCGCAGGCGCTTGCCCAGGATGCGCAGCCGGTGGTAGGCCGCGGCCGGCGAGTCGGCGGCGAGGGCGGCGCCCTGGCGCATCACGCGGCGCCGCGCCCGGCTCAGCAGGCGCGGACCGGCGGAGCGGACGGGCTCGGCGACCCCCGGGCGGCGTCCGGTCGTGCGGCGCCCCAGCCAGGCCCTCAGGAACACCATCAGGCGCCGGTACCGCGGCGCATCGAGGAACGCGATCAGCTCGGCGCGCGCCGTCTCGCGCCGCTCGCGCAGGCGATCGAGGAAGGGGTCGAGCGCCGCCGGCGGCACGGTGATCAGCGCCGCCCACCACGCCTCGACCTGCTCGATCTGCACGTCGAGGTCGCGCACCTGGCCGAGGGCCTGCCCGAGGGCCTGCAGTTCGCGGCGTGCCCGCTCGGTGTGGCGCGGCGGCAGCGCCTCGTGGAACAGCCGCAGCGCGGCGCGCATGCGGCGGGTGCCGACGCGCATGTCGTGCAGATGCTCCGGGTCCTCGCCCAGACGCGTGCCCGGCTCGTGCCAGAGCACGGCGGCGTAGTGCTTGCGCAGGACCGCCAGCGCCACCTCGCCGACGCCCATGGCCGGGCCGACCGCGGTCGGCCCGAGAGCCTCCGGGCGCGCCGCGCCGGCCCGCGCCCCCAGCGCCCACTCGTACTTCGACCGCACCGCCGGCGTCAGCCCCCCGGCCGTGCGCAGCCGCTCCACGAAGGGCCGCAGCGCCTCGAGGCGGTCCGCGGGCAACTCGACCTCGACGCGCAGCAGGCGGCGCCGGGCGCCCGCCGTACCCCAGAGCGCGGCGCGGTCGAGGGTCACCTCCCCCGCCGGCTCGCCGCGCAGCGTGAGCGGGAAGCTGCGCCGCGTCGTGCGCACCTCGGCCAGCTCGCGCAGCTCGCCCGCCCGGGTGAAGCGGCGCAGCCGCCCACCCACCGTACCGCCCGCCGCGAGCAGCGCGGCCGGGGTGGCGGCCGTCAACCCCTGGGTCAGCTCGCGCCGCATGACGAGCCCGCCCTCGCGCGGCGTCACCGCCTTGAGCGTCCCCTCGGCGCTCCCGCGCGCCAGCCGGATGCGCAGGGCGAAGCCGGCGCGGAAGACCTTGTGGTCGCGCGTGTCGAGATAGACGTCGCGCAGCCTCCGCACCGTGGCCGGGCCGACGATCACGCCGTCGGCCGCGGGGGCGGCGCGTAGCCAGCGCTCGACGGCGGCGAGGTCGGGCGCGTCGAACTGCCACTCGGTCTCGACGTGGTCGGCGGGCTGGAGACTTCGATCGGGCATGGCGGGCGACTCGTGCCGGGTGAATAGGGAAGCCAGCGATCCACGGACCCGCCGGGCACCGGCAGCCCCGGCGAGATCGCGCCCGACCAGAATAGCAGATGCGCGCCCGCGGCCCCCGCGCTACGGATCGGCGGGCTCGCCACCCGCGGCGGCGCGCACGAAGACGCGCAGGTCCACCGGCCGCGCCACCCGCGATCTCCAGCAGGCGCTCCGGCGACCACGGGCGCGCCGGGCCATCCCAGGCCTCACCGTTGCGGAAGAGTTAGAACGCCAGAGCGGACGGTTCCGGCAAGAGGTAGCTCAGCTGAGCCGGGGGCACTCCCGCCAGCCGCGGCGCCAGCGGCGCACGCACACCCAGGCGCCCCCCAAGGCCAGGGGCAGGAGCCCGCCGAGGGCGCGCAGCACGAAGTTCCACTGGTGCGCCGGCGAGGGCGTGCCGCCGGTTAGGCCTCCGGCCACGAGGCCCCCTCAGCCGCGCGCCGGCACCCCCGCCGCGCTACCTCTCCACCAGCGCGAAGTTGAACCGGAAGTAGGCGTAGACCGACTGGACGCGGCCTTGCAGCCGATAGGGCAGGAAGCGGCAGCGGCGCACCGCCGCCGCGGCCGCGCCGTCGAGCAGGTGGCCGGCGCTCTTCATGATCTCCACGTCCTCCACTTCCCCCTCGATGTTGACGAGAGCGAGCAGCTCGACGCGGCCCTCCAGACCCTGATCGATCGCCATCCGCGGGTAGTCCGGCTTCACCAGCGTGACGATGACCAGCTCCTCGGACTGCACGGTGGGCAGATTGAGACGGCGGCCGCGCAAAGAGCCGATGGAGCTCTGCGTGGCCTCGCCCGCGAGGTCCGAGAGGCCGCCCTGCCCGCCGCCGCGCCGGCTGCCCGGCTTGGTCGGAGTCCCCTGGTCTCCGACCGGCTTGTCCTTCAGGCGCCGCACGTTGCCGATCAGCCGGTTGGCGGCCACCGAGCCGATGCCTTCGTTGGTCAGCCGCACGTTGATCTCGCGCAGGAAGACGTCGGGCCCCGGATAGCCGAAGCGCACTGCCGCCTGCTCGAAGCTCTCGTCGCGGGCGTGCGAAGGGAAGAGGATCAGGGTCGAGACCACACTGAACGCGCAGGCGAGCAGCAGCGCGACCCCGTGCGTCACCGGGTCGGCGTCCAATCGACTGTGGTGCCCCGCGGGTCGCCGCGCCATCTGGCCCACCGCCCTAGCCCCCGCTCCCGCCCGAGCGATTCGGGCGGATGCGGCGAGCCTCCTGGCTACAACTGTACATCACCGGCAAGCGGAGGCGGCGCGTCACCCGGCCGGGTAGCGGACGACCATGCAGGTGGTGTCGTCGAGCTGGGGTGCGGCGCCGGTGAAGGCCGTCACCGACGCCAGGATCTGCGCCAGCCCCTCGGCCGAGCTGACGGCCGGGAGCGCGCGCACCAGTTCGGCCAGCCGCGCCTCGCCGTACTCCTCGTGGCGCTCGTTCTCGGCTTCGACGATGCCGTCGGTGTAGATGACGAGCAGATCGCCGCGCCCCAGCGTCAGCGCTTGCGACTCGTACGCCGGGGCCTCGCGGATGCCCAGCGGCAGGCCGCCCGCCTCGAGCCGCACGAGCTCGCCGCCGACCCGGCGCAAGAGCGGCGGGTTGTGGCCGGCGTTGACGTAGCGCAGCGTGCCGACGACGGGATCCAGCTCGGCGAAGAAGGCGGTCGTGAAGCGTCGGCCCTCGAGGCTGTGCTCGCAGGCGTAGCGGTTCACGCGGCCCACCAGTTCCGGCAGCGTCGTGGACTCGTGGGCGACGGTCCGCAGGCTGGCCTGGAAGGTCGCCATGAGCAGCGCGGCGGGCATGCTCTTGCCGGCCACGTCGGCGACCACCAGGAGCAGCGGCGACGGCTCCTCGGCCGCCGCCTCCGGATGGCGCAGGAAGGCGTCGTAGAAATCGCCCGCGACGGTGTTGGCCGGGCGCGTGGTGAACGCGATGTCGACGCCGGCGATCTCCGGCGGCTGCTTGGGCAGGAGCCACCCCTGGATCTCGCGGGCGATCTCGAGATCGCGCTTCATGGCCACGCGGTCGGCCAGCTCGAGCGCCAGCAGGACGAGAAGCATGAGCGCGCCCAGCAGCATGCGGCCCGCGAGCTGCGTGCCGAGGCCCCACAAGAGCACCACCAGGGTCAGCAGGAGGAAGACGCGGCGCGCCGGCGAGAGCTTCGACAGCATCGCCCAGAAGAGCGTCCGCGCCGTGCGCGGCCAGCTTCCCCGGCTGCTCTCCCCGCCCGGCGGGGCGGCCGCTTTGCTGTAGACGCGGTAGCTGGCCGTGGTCTCCTTGCGGAACTGCAGCCACAGTTGCGCCAGCGTCAGCCCCGCGGTCACACGTCGCCAGAATCGCCCGGGGCGAGATTCCCGCCGCCACCGATCCAGATCGTCGAGCCATCCCATGGGCGCGCCCTCCGGCTGGGCATCATACGCCCGCCGGCGATTGACAGCGTCGCAAAACCCGAGCAAAATAATGACGATTACGAACGCTTCCTGGCACGCACGCGTGCCCATCGCCGGCTGCGTCTCCCGAAGGCCAGCCGGTTTGTCGTAGGTCGCGGATCCGCAGCCCGCAACTCCGGACGCCCCGCATCCGCCGGGCCGGGCGCCCGCTCACGCAGCCAAGGAGAACCGCATCATGCGCGAATCCCGCCGTTCCCGCATCACGTGGAAGCAGACCCTCGCGTCCCTGACGCTGCTGCTCGCCGGCGCCGCGCTCGCGGCCGCGGCGGCGACGGCCGCCGCCGTGCCGCCCAAGCTGACACCCGAGTTCGATTACGGCCTGTCGGCGCTGGAGGCCGGCCGGCCGGTGCCGCTGACCCACCGGCCGCAGCCCGTCCGCCCGAGCCTGCAGGACCGGTTGAGCGGCGCGCCGAGCGAGCCCGACGCGCTGCGCGCGCCGGCGCCCGAGTACGTGGAGCCCTCGGAGTTCGGCGTGATCCTGGAGTACGACGGCTCGCGGGCCGAGCTCGAGGCCGCCGGCATCCGCGTGAACACGCAGGTCGGCCGCGTGTTCACGGCGCGCGTGCGGCGCGACGAGGTGGGCGCCCTGCGCCGGCTGCCCGGCGTGCGCAGCGCCCGCCTGGCGCGCTACCTGCAGCCGCACCTGAACGTCAGCGCCGTGGACGTGCGCGCCAACCTCGAGCACGCGGCCGTGGGCACGCCGCCCGTCTACCAGGGCCGTGCCGGGCGCGGGCTGATCGTCGGCGACGTGGACTCGGGCATCGACTTCACACGCCCCGACTTCATGGATAGCCTCGGCCGGACGCGCATCCTCTACATCTGGGACCAGACCGACGCCGGCGGGCCGGCGCCCTCCGGGTACACCTACGGCAGCGAGTGGACCAAGACGCAGATCGACAACACCCCGGGCAGCGTCCGCCAGGTGGACGACGACGGCCACGGCACGGCGGTGGCCGGCGTGCTGATCGGCAACGGCTCGCAGACCGGCTGCAGCCAGCCCGCCTACCGCTACGTGGGCATGGCGCCGCTGGCGCAGTTCGTCGAGGTCAAGACCGACTTCTCCGACCAGGGGATCATCGACGGGGTCAGCTACATCTTCCAGAAGGCCGCCGCGCTGGGCAAGGATGCGGTGGTCAACCTCTCGCTGGGCGGCCACTTCGGGCCGCACGACGGCTCCGACGTCTTCTCCTCCTCGATCAGCTCGCTGACCGGGCCCGGCAAGATCGTCGTGGCCTCGGCGGGCAACGACCAGCTCGACAGCATCCACGGCAAGCTCATCACCACCTCGCTGACCGTGGGCGTGGACCGCTTTGCGGTCAAAGTCCCCAGCTAAACGAAGAACGCCGGCACCTTCAACGACTACTTCGTGGTGACCGGCTGGTACGACCCGAGCGCCAGCTTCACGATCCGCCTCAAGGGCCCGCTCGCCGCCGACACGCTGAGCGTCGGGATGAACAGCTCGCGCGACCGCAGCACGACCAGCGGCAAGATCTTCGTCGCTAACCAGGACGCGCTCTACGGCTTCAACGGCACGTCCAAGGGCAACCAGTTCGAGGTCGAGGTCTACGATTCGATCGCCACCAGCGCGCCGCGCGCCGGCAGCTGGGAGATCGACGTGGTGCCCAACAGCGCCGCCGACATCGGCCGGCGCGTGGACATCTGGATCTACGCCTCGCAGCTCGGCCCCGTCACGAGCGCCACCGTGACCACCGGCGTGGACGCCACCACGCTGGTCGGCGGCCCGGCCGACGGCGACAGCGTCTTCGCCGTGGCGGCCCACGCCACCAAGGCGTCCTGGTACTCGTGCCTGCAGGGCGGCACGTGCAGCTACACGTCCCCGCCGGCCGTCAACGCCATCGCGTCGTTCTCGAACCACGGCCCGCGCCGTGACGGCGTGCTCAAGCCGGAGATCTCGGCGCCCGGCTTCGGCGTGGCCACGACGCACTCCAGCCAGGCCGGGGCCATCGGCACCTGCGGCGACGTCGACGACGGCGTGCACGAGGTCGAGGCGGGCACCAGCTTCTCGGCGCCGCACGTGGCCGGGGCGGCCGCTCTCTTCCTCGAGTCCAATCCGGGCGCCTCGCCCAGCCGGGTGAAGCAGGCGTTCCAGGCGCACGCCCGCGCCGACGCTTACACCGGCGCGGTCCCCAACACCACCTGGGGCTACGGCAAGCTCGACATCTACGCCACCTTCGACCACGTCGCCCCCGCCGTCACCGTCACCTCCCCGGCCGGCGGCGAGAGCTGGCCGGCGGGGAGCGCGCAGACGATCACGTGGACGGCCACCGACGCCGTCGGGGTCACCGCCGTCGATCTCGCCTACTCGACCGACGGCGGCGCCACCTACCCGGGCGTCATCGCCACCGGGCTGGCCAACACCGGCAGCCACCCGTGGACCGTGCCCGGCACGCTGACGGCGACGGCGCGGGTGCGCGCCACGGCGCACGATGCCGCCGGCAACAGCGGCACGGGGGCCAGCGCGGCGAACTTCAGCATCACCAACCTCGACGGGACGCCGCCGCTGGTGGCCCTCACGTCGCCCGACGGCGGCGAGAGCTGGCTCGCGGGCAGCCTGCAGAGCGTCGTGTGGACGGCCAGCGACGACGTCGGCGTGACGGCGATCGATCTCGCCTACTCGACCGACGGGGGCGCCACCTACCCGAACGCCATCGCCACCGGGCTGGCCAACACCGGCAGCCACCCGTGGACGCTGCCCGGCACGGCCACCACCGGCGCGCGCGTGCGGGTGACGGCGCACGACGCCGCCGGCAACAGCGCCACCGCGGCCAGCGCCGCCGACTTCGCGATCACCGACGGCACGCCGCCGACGGTCGCCGTGCTGACGCCGACGGCGGCCGAGGTCGTGCAGGCCGGGACGCTCTACGACGTGACCTTCACCTCCTCCGACGACGTCGGGGTGACGGGACACGACGTCGAGTACTCGACCGACGACGGCGCCAACTGGACGCCGGTGGCGGCGGGCGTGCCCGCCAGCCCCTACGCGTGGACCGTGCCCGTGGTGCCCACCGTCCAGGGCCGCATCCGCGTGACGGCGCACGACGCCGGCGGCAACACCGGCGCGGCGGTCAGCGACGCGTTCACCGTCGCCGACACGCAGGCCCCGCTGGTGCACGTGCTGTCGCCCGACGGCGGCGAGTCGTGGCTCGAGGGCGCGGGCCAGAGCATCACCTGGTCGGCCACCGACAACGTCGGCGTGGATTCGGTGCGCATCGACTACTCGCTGCACGGGGCCGGCGGCCCGTGGCTGGCGGTGGCGGCCGAGCTCGCCAACAGCGGCAGCTTCGCCTGGACGGTGCCGGTCGGGGCCAGCGACAGCGTGCTGGTGCGCGTGAGCGCCCTCGACCCGGCGCTCAACCCCGGCGGGGACGCGAGCGACAGCCTCTTCCAGATCTACTCGCTGATCTCGGTGGCGGCCGCCGGGCGGACGGCCTTCGCGCTCGCCGCGCCGGCGCCCAACCCGACGCGCGGCGGCGCGCAGCTGCGCTTCCGCCTGCCGGAGGCGGGCGAGGTGACGGTGGAGATCGTCGGCATCAAGGGCGAGATCGTCTGGCGGCAGCGCCTCGGCCGCCTGCCGGCGGGCGACCACGGTGTGGCCTGGGACGGGACGGGCGCCGGCGGCCGGGCGGCCGCCGCGGGGCTCTACTTCGTCCGGGTGACGAGCCCCTTCGGCGCGCGCACCGCCAAGCTGCTGCGCATGCCGTAGGCGGGCGGCGGGCGCCGGCCGTCCGACGGGGCGCGACAGGCGCGGGGCCCGGTGGTCGCCACCGGGCCCCGCCGCATTCCGGCGCGCCGCGGCCGCTACTTCTTCGGCTTGGCGTCGATCAGCTTCTTGACGTCGGCCGGCGGGTCGAAGCGGTTGGCCGGCAGGACGACGTTCTGCTCGACGCTGTGGATCGTCAGGATACGCTTCTGCCCGAGCACTTCGGTCTCGGCGCGGTGCGGCATGAGGAGGCTGCCCACCTTCCGGTAGTCGCCGGGCCGGACGATCGCGGTGACCGTGCCCATCGGGCTCTCCGAGATGAACTCGGTCTTCTGCATCAGACCCGTCTCCTGGTCGAACCAATTGGTGCGCGCGCGGCCGAAGCGGGGGGTGAGCGCCACCTTCCAGCACGGGCGGCCGTCCACCGTGTCCGCCCCCGCGACCTCGGCCTTGGGGTAGGTCCGGCGCCAGTTGGCCATGAGGTCGAAGATGGCGTCGCGCATCGTCTCCTGCTCTTCCGCCCCCTCCTTGAGGCGCGGGCCCGTCATCGTGGACGTCTCCCAGGCGAAGCCCCCGGACACGCCGCTCTCGATCTTGCCGATCACCTGCGACTCGATCACGACGTAGACCTGGTTGGGCCGCGCCTGGTACTGGGTCACATCCAGCTTGACGTTCTGCGCCGGCAGTTCCAGCGTCGCGTGGACGACACGGTTCTGCACGGAGTCGTAGGCCGCCTTGCCGCCGGTCGCCTCGACGTAACGGTCCATCACCGCGGCCCCGGCCGGCGGCGCCGCGGCGGCGGCCGCGGCCCCGAGCGCGAGAGATAGCCCGAGGGCCACGGCCGCGATCGCCCCTGCCGTCGGCCGCCACGCTGTCCGCCGACCGCCAGCGCAACCCGAAGTCATCCCGATCTCCTTGGTGAGCGACGGCGCTCTCGCGCCGTCTAACGCGAACCCGGCCGCGCCGCGGGCGAGCCCGCGTCACGGGTCGTCTTCTGCTCGGTGATCCACCGCACGGCCGCGGCGAGCGCCGAATCCTCACCGCGCAGCAGCGCCCCCCGCTCGGGCGGCGCTTCCACGTCGGGGATCACGCCCCGCCCCTCGAGCACTTGCCCCTTGGCCGATCGGTACGACGCGAAGACGTACTGGAAGCCGTCGCCATCGGGCAGCTTCTCGACCGCGCTCGCCAGCACCATCCCGGCGGTGCGCGCGCCGAATATGCGCGCCCGGCCGATGTCCTGCAAGCCGCCGGCGAAGGCCTCCGCGCACGACACGGAGAGCCCGTCGGCGAGCACCGCCACCGGACCCCGGTAGATCTCGACCCGCGGGTTGACGATCGCCTTGAGCTGCGTGTCGCGGAAGAAGAAGGTGCCGAGAAACACGTCCTTCTCGGGGACCAGCCAGCCGGCCATGCCCATGGCCATGGGGATCATCCCGCCCTGGTTGCCGCGCACGTCGACGACGATCCCGTCGGCGTCGGAGAAGGCGCGCATGGCCGCCTCGAAGGCCGGCATCACGTACCCCGGGTGCATGAACAGGCTGAAGCGGACGTAGCCGATGTTCTCCGGCAGACGTCGCGACTCGAAGCGCACGCGCAGGTTGGGCACCGGACCGAAGGAGAAGAGCTCGCCCGCGCGCGCGACCAGCCGGATCGCCAGGTCGTGGTCCCGCCCCTCGCCGTCGGCCAGCCTCACCCGCACCGTGTCGCCGATGTCGCCCTCGAGCCGCCCCAGCGCCACGCTGGCCAGGTCCATCTCCCGCCAGCTCACCGCCGAATCCTCGCGCGCCACCTCCGCGATGAGCGGCGTGAGGTCCTCGCCGCCGGCGCGCCGGACCTCCCAGCCCGGCCGCACGCCGAGCGAATCCGCCGGCGAGCCCGGCTCCACCTCCGTCACCAGGGCGCGCCCGTCCACCACGCGGACGTCCATCCCGGTGGTCCCGCCGGGTGAGCCCTCCCCGGGCTTGCGCCCGAGCGCTTCGAGCACCGTCGACGGGATGATCTGGAAGTGCGACTGGCCGAGCAGCGAGATCATCCGGCGCAGCACGGCGCGCGCCGCGCCCGCCGTCTTGGCCCGCTCGACCTTGGGCCGCAGCGAGTCGCGCACCGCCGGCCAGTCGAGCCCGCCGAGCGTCGGGTCGAAGTGCTTGTCGCGGATCGTCGTCCAGACGTGGTCGAACGACTCCAGGCAGAGCTGCCGCTCGGCGGCGGTCAGCTCGGGGGCGGGCGCCGCGGGGGCGGCGGGTGCCGCGGCGGGCGTGGCCAGGGCGTTCGCCGCCCACGCCGCGAGCAGCACCACCGCCAGGAGCGCTCGAATCGTCTTCCGAACCTGCGAACCGCGCAGATCGTTCACCATCAGACCTCCCCGCGAATCCCTCGAAGGGTGAGCAGATAGACGGCGAAGCTCGCCAGCCAATGGCTCCCGGCGTAGTGCTCGCTGTGCGCCCCGGCCAGCCCGGCTTCGCGGTGGCGGCCGGCGGCCTCGGCCAGCGGCGCGCGCGCGGGATCTCCTTCGGGCAGCGCGCTGGCGATCCCCTCGAGCATCCAGGCGCGGCTCAGGTTCAGCCCGTCGAGATGCGCGAGCTTGCCGTCGGCGCGGTCGGGGCTGGTGACCGGCGCCAGCCAGCGGCGGGCGGCCTCGCCGGCCGGGTCCGGAAGGAAGCGGTGCAGCCACGCCGCGAAGGCGTCGCCGCGCCGCACGCGCCGCATGAGGTCGGCTTCAGCCAGGACCGGGGAGAGGAAATCCTGGCCCCCGGGCTCGTAGGCGACGGGAGCGTCGGCGTCCTCGCCGTGGAAGCGCTCCGCGGCGGCGACGATGCAGCTCTCCAGCTCGCGGTCTCCGGCGGTGCGGGCCCAGTCGAGGGCCAGCCCGAGCGCGAAGGCGGTCTGGCTGTGCTCGCCGCTGCGCACCGGCCAGGGGAGCTTGGGGAGCCACTCGCATAGCCGTCGCGCAGCGATCACCTCGAGCGGCGCCAGGGCGGCGTGCCACCCGGCGGCCTGCGCGTCGGGGGAATCCGCGGACCGCGGCCCCGCCCCCGCCCCGCCCCACTCGCGCAGCTCCGCGCCGAGCTGCAGCAGCCACGCCAGGCCGTACGGCCGCTCGAAACCGCCGCGGCCGGGAGCCTCGATGTAGGCCGCCTCGGCGGCCAGGTTCCCGGGCGTCAGACTCTGCGCCAGCGCCCGGCGCGCCGGCGCCGCGAACCCCGCTTCGGGATACAGCCGTGCCAGCCGCGTCAGGCACCAGTGGCCATGCACCGCCGAGTGCCAGTCGAAGCAGCCGAAGAACGCCGGGTGCAGCTCGTGCGGCGCCCGCCGGTCCGCGTCGCTCTGCATCAGGTGCAGCAGGTGGTGGGGATACTCGCGGCGCAGGGCCGCGAGCGCCCTCGCGGCCAAGGGGTCGGCCAGGCGGCCGGCGGCGCGCGGATCGTTGGTGTTCATCAGGCCCTCACTCCGGGGGCGGCGCTTCCCCGGCACCGCCGGCGTCGTCCGCCACCCGCCCCGTGCCCGGCGCGTGGCCGCCCTCGCCGCCGCCGTGCGTCACGTCGTCGAGCCGGAAGAGGAAGCGCAGGCTCGAGGCCAGCGAAGCGCAGCGCTCGGCGTCGCCGACGTTGCGGATCTGGGCGGTCGGCAGGTGCAGGATCTTGTGCACCAGCTGCGGCCCGAACTGCTCGATGAGCTTGCGGTCGCGCTCCGGCAGGTGCTGCAGGCGCGACAGCAGGCGCTGCGACTCCTCGATCGACAGCTTCTCGATCTTCTCGCGCAGCGCCACGATGGTGGGCACGGCCTCCAGCCCCACCCACCACTTCAGGAAGCGCTCGACCTCCTGCTCGATGATCTGCTCGGCGCGCTCGGCTTCCCTGGCGCGCCGCTCGCGGTTGTCCTCGACCACCTTCTCGAGGTCGTCCACGCTGTAGAGGAAGACGTTGTACACCTGGCCGACGGCCGGCTCGACGTTGCGCGGCACGGCGATGTCGATGATAAACACCGGGCGGTTGCGCCGCTCCTTCATCGCCGCCTCCACCTGCGGGCGGCGCAGCAGGTAGTCCGGCGCGCCCGCCGAGGCCACCACGATGTCGGCGTGCACCAGCGCGGCCGGCAGGTCGTCGAGGCCGACCACCGGCGCCTGGAATTCGCGCGCCATCGCCTCCGCCGTGGCGCGCGTGCGGTTGGCCACCGTGACGCGCTCGACCCCCGATTCGTATAGGTGGCGCAGCGTCAGCTCGGCCATCTCGCCGGCCCCGATGACCAGGGCCCGCCGCCCGCTGAACGAGCCGAAGATCTTCTTCGCCAGGTCCACGGCCGCCGACGGCACCGACACCGCGTAGCTGCCGATGGCCGTCTCGGTGCGCACCCGCTTGCCCACCTCGAAGGCGTGCGCGAACAGGCGGTCGAGCGCCACACCGGTGAGCGACGAGTCGGCGGCCGCCTTGTAGGCGTCCTTGACCTGGCCGAGGATCTGCGGCTCGCCGACCACCAGCGAGTCGAGGCTGGCGGCGACGCGGAAGAGGTGGCGCACGGCGGCGGCGCCGTGGCGGCGGTAGAGGTGGCTGTCCACCTCGAGCCCGGCGCGCTGCCCCATGTCGCCGAACGCCTCGTCGAGCGAGTTCGTGCCCGCGTGGTAGGCGTCGGCGACGCAGTAGAGCTCGGTGCGGTTGCAGGTCGAGACCACGACCAGCTCGCGCAGCGACGGCCGCTTGGCGATCTCGTTCAGCACCCGCTGGTAGTCCGCGGGCGCGACCGCGATCTTCTCGCGCACGTCGATGGGGGCGGTCTTGTGGCTCAGTCCCGCCAGGCAGATGTGCACTACGCCCCTCCCGGCGCGACCGGCGGGACGATGAGGATGAAGGCTCCGCGCGCCATCAGAATACGTGCCTCCCCCAGGCGAAGAAGTAATTGGTGCCGAGGAAGGTGAAGATGCTGGCCACGAACCCCAAGGTGGTGATCCAGGCGGCGCGCACGCCGCGCCAGCCGGCGGCGTTGCGCACGACAAGGTAGGCGGCGTAGAGCAGCCAGGTGATCAGCACCCAGGCGCCCTTGGGCTCCCAGATCCAGACGACCTTCCACTCCTGCCAGGCCCACGTCATGCCGGCCGCGATGCCGACGGTGAGCAGCGCGAAGCCGAGGATCACGGTGCGGTGGCCGAGGCGGTCGAGGTCCTCGAGCGACGGCAGGCGGGCGGTCAGCGCCCCGATCCGCTTCTTGGAGATGTTGTCGTACATGAGCAGGTAGAGGATGCCGGCGGCGCAGGCGACCGACAGCGCCGAGTAGCCGAGGAACGCGGCCAGCGTGTGCACGGCGAAGAGCGAGTTGCGGAAGATGGGGTTGACGTCGCCGGGAGGCGTGAAACCGAAGCACCCGACCACGGCACACACGGTCCCGAAGGGCACGAGCAGCGAGCCGATGGAGATGCGGTTCGGCTGCCTGACCACCAGGAGGAAGACCAGGAACACCAGCCAGCCGTAGAAGTACAGGGCCTCGAACGGCGAGAACAGAGGCACCGTGCCGAGGGCCGCGGCGCGCGCCGCGATGACCATCGTCATGAGCGCCGTGGCCGCCAGGAGCAGGGCCCGGCGCGGGTCGCGCGTCGGCAGCGGCCCCGCGGAGAAGAAGGCCTGCAGGTACAGCGCGCTGGCGGCGAGCGCGAGCGCGGCTCCCAGCCAGCGGGCGGCGCCGGACACGAGTTCGACGGTGGACAGGTGGCCTCCGGACAGGGGCGCGGCGCCGCGACCGGGGCGTGGCGCGCATTGGGGTTCTCGAGCCTGCCGCACGGGCCGGCGTCCAGGACCGCCAGCCGGCCCAGGGAGAATGCCAGACCCTGCCGGCAGCGGGCAACCCGGGGCAGGGCCGGAGCGCCCCGCGGCACGGGCGTCCATATGGGAGACGGCTGCTAGCCTCCCGGGAAGAGGATCTGCTGCACCGCCGCGCCGGCCGGCATGAGACGGCCGGAGAGCGCGAGCCAGACTTCGAGGCCGAGAGCCAGGGCCACGAGGGCCCACGCCGGCCAGCTACGCGGGGCAGCCGGAAGCGCGGCCGGCGCCGCTTCCGCCGCCGGCGCCGCTTCCGCCGCCGGCGCGTCCAGGAAGAGCACGCGGGCCAGGCGCATCACCACCGCCCACTGCGCGAGCGCGCTCAGGGCCAGTAGCAGCGGCCAGGCCAGGGAGGGCGCCGTGGCCTGCGCCAGCTCCGGCCGCAGCACGAAGCGCGCGCCGCCGGGGAAGCCGGCGGCGAGCCCGAGGGCCGACACCCAGAGCAGCGCGGGCACCGGGCGAGCCCGCCCCCGTCCGGCCAGGCGCGCGAAGTCGGTGGGCCCGCCGCCCGCATCGCTCCAGGCGCCGAGCGCGAGCCACACCGGCACGAGCGCGGCCAGATGCACCGCCGCCGCCCCGGCGAAGAGATGCGCGTCGCCCGGGGCCGCCCCCAGCGCCGGGATGAGCTCGGCGCACTGGACGGTGGTGAAGTACGCGGTCAGCCGCGCGGCGTCGCGCTGCGCGAGGGCCACGCTGCCCCCCACCAGCGCGGTGAGCGCGGCGAACGCGAAGAGCGCGCCGCGCCAGTTGATCTGCAGAGCCGCGAACGCCGGCTCGAAGGCGAAGAGCAGCCGGGCCAGCGCCAGGGCCGCGGCCAGCGGCGCGGCCACGGCGAGGATGAGCGCCACCGGGCGCGGTGCGGCCGAGAGGCCGTCGGGGGCCCAGAAGTGGAACGGGACCCAGGCGGCGGCGAGCGCGCCCCCCACCAGCAGCACGCGCGCCGCGGTGCGCGCCAGCACCGGCGAGTCGCGCAGCGAGCCGAGCAGCTGCCCGGCCTCGAGCAGATGCGACGAGCCGGCCAGGCCGGCGGCGAGCGTGGCGCCGAGAATCAGGATCAGGGTCCCCGCCGCGCCGAGCCCGTGCAGCTTGACCGCCGCCTCGATCTGCTCCGGCCCGCCGAGCCGCCCCACCGCGGCGGCCGCCAGGATCCATCCCGCCGCCCAGAACACCGCCGCCGCCGCGAGATCGAGAGACGCGGCCGCGGCCGTCCAGGCGAGCGCGGCGAGCGCGGCCAGCAGGACCGCGTAGGCGTGCGCTTCACGCGCCCAAGAGGCGAGGCCGAGAAGCGCGGCGGCGAGGACGGCCCCCGCCAGCACACCCAGCAGCCGCACGGTAGGGCCGTCGAGCGCGAACGCGCCCCCGGCCAGCAGCCGCGGGGTCTCGCGCGGCAGCTGGGCGATGAGCAGGGCCGCGCCGGCCGCCAGGGCCAGCAGCGCCGGGAACGCCCACGGGAAGACGGTCGGGCGGTTCATCGCGGCACCCCGGTCCACAGCGACGGGAGCGCGAACGCCGCCACCGCCGCAGCCAGGCACAAGGCCATGAGCATTCCCTCACCCACGCGCATCTCCGGCGGAACGCGGCCACCGGCTCGCGGCTCGCCGCGCGCCATGCGGTAGCCAGCCAGGAGCAGGCCGAACCCCGCCCCCACCCATCCGGCGAGCGCCGCGGTGAGCAGCGCGTTCCCCGCCGTCGCCGCCAGGGCGGCCGCCAACGCCAACGGGGCGCGCGCGCTGGCCACCACCGCCACCACGGGGACCACGAGGGCGAGGACCCCGCGCCGCCGCGCTGTGCGGAGCAAGCCGGCGTGCACGGCGAGGTCGGAGGTCCCGGCCAAGACCGCAGGCCGCCCCAGACCGAGCAAGAGCAGCGGCAGCGCGGCAGCGCTCGCGCCCAGGTGCGCCACGGCCCGCGCGGTCGGAGGACCACCGACCTCCGCCTCGGGCAGCAGCGAGATGAGGATCGCCAGCCCCCCCTGCACGGAGGCCCACTTCGCCAGCCGCCGCAGCAGATCGCGATCCGCGGCGCAGGCGGCCCCGGCGACTCCCGTGGCGAGCGCCAGACCGGCGGCGAGCAAGCGGGCCGGCAGCCCGGTCCCGGCGAACTGCCCGCCGCACGCCACCGGCCCTCCCAGCGCCAGCCCCACCGCGAGCAGCAGCCCGAGGGCACCGGCCGGCAAGGCGCCCGCCGCTTCCGTCGCCATCGAGTGGAAAGGCGGGGCGGCCGCCCGCACGAAGCCGGCTGAGAAGGACGCGAACGGCGCGACGAAGGGCAAGGAGGAGAACGAGTAGAAGATGGCCGGCGCGGCCTGGGTCACCGCCACACGAGCGCTCACCGCTGCGCCCGTGGACCCCGAGGCCGCAGCCGCGAGGACCAAGACGGGGATGGCGACCAGCCACCAGGCGGCGGCGGTCAGGGGCACGCGGCCGTCCAGGGAAACCGGCGCCCACGCCAGCCACACCGCCGCGAGCGCAGCGGCGCCCAGCGCCACGACGGCCGCCACCCGCGCCGCGCGGGCCCGGCCGGAGAGACCGCCCTGGGCGGCCTCGAGCGCCAGGGCCGTCACCGCGCCGAGCGCCACGACTCCCGCCCAAGGCAGCGCCGCGGACCCGGGCCACCAGGCGGCAAGCGCGGCGGCCGGCACGTTCCCTAGGCGAACAGCCGCGCCAGCACCAGCAGCGCGAGCCCGGTGAAGACCAGCAGCAGGTATTCGGTCAGCGAGCCGCTCTGGACGCGGGACAGGGCGCCGCCCAGCGCCTCGGGCAGCCGCGCCAGGCCGGCCGTGGCGCCGCCGATCAGCACGCGGTCGAGCAGCACGGCAACGCGCGAGACCGCCAGCACGGCGCGCAGCGGGTAGCGCAGCAGGAGGACCGGGTGCATGGCGTTAGAACTGGCCCCGCTCGAGCAGCAGTTCCTGGTAGATCATGCGGGCGGTGGCGTCGTTGGGGTCGAGCCCGATGGCAGCCTCGATCTCGTCCACGGCGCGCTCGAGGTCGTCCTTCTCCGTGTAGTAGAGGACGCCCAGCTCGTAGTGCGCATCGGCGCGGTCGGGATCCAGCTCGACGGCCTGCTGCAGCGCCGCGATGGCGCCGTCCACGTCGCCCACGGCGGCTAGCGTCACGCCGTACTTGACGCGCGTCTCCACCTCGCTCGGCTCGGCGGCCAGCGCCGCGCGGAAATGCGCCGCGGCCTCGCGCTTGAGCCCCAGGCGCAGGCACAGGTCGCCGCGCCGCCGGTGCAGCGCCGGCGCGCCGGGCTCGAGCGCCAGGGCGCGGTCGAGCGTGGCGGCGGCCTCGCTCTCGTTGCCCAGCTCGACCAGCGCGGCGCTGAGATGCAGGAGCGGCGCCGTCTCGTCGCGCTGGCCTTCCACCCAGGCACGCAGGAAGGGCAGCGCCTCGTCGCGGTCGCCGCGCGCCAGCGCCAGGAAGGCCAGCCGCTGGTTGGCCAGGTGGGCTTCGCCCTTGCGCCGCACCGCTTCGCCGTAGCAGCGCGCCGCCTCGCTGAAGTCCTCCTCGCTCTCGGCCATCAGGCCGAGCAGGAGCCAGGCGTTCACCAGCTCCGGGTCGAGGGCCACGGCACGCGCCAGGCGGTCGCGCGCCCGCCCCGGCGCGCCCTCGAGACACTCGATGAGGCCGAGGTAGAGCAGGCTGGCCCCGTGTGTCGGGTCGAGCGCCAGGCAACGCTCGAACTGGGCGCGGGCGTCGCCCCACTCGCCGTCCACCAGCAGGGCAAGGCCGCGGTGCAGCTGCTCGCGCAGGCTGCCGCCGAGCGCGCCGCCGCGCTCCAGCAGGCGCGTGCCGCACTGCGCGCAATAGCGGTGCTCGTCGGGGTTGGCGGTCTGGCAGCGCGGGCAGATCACATCGGCCCCCTAACCGTGCAGGCGTTCCAGTTGGTCGGTGCGCGTCACCGCGAGCCGCGCGGCGGTGGCGCGCGCCACGGCGAGGCCGGCCAGCGCCTGGCCGAGTGCGACGGCGATCGCGCACAACCCGACGCTGCGGCCGGCGGCCGGCGCCCCGGCCAGGTGGCCGAGACTCGCCGCCAGCAGCGCCACGCCCAGCCCGGCCACGAAGAGCCCGCGCTGCAGCGTGTCGAGGCGGCGGCGCGACAGCGCGGCGAAGAGGCCCAGCCACAGCAGAGCGAGACCGGTGAGCGCCGGCAGAAGGCGCACGGCGAGCTCGAGCACGGCCGCCATCAATCCCCCTCGGCGCGCGGCGCGAAGGCCGCCAGCGCCAGCGCCGTCGCCACGCCCAGCGCCGCCAGGGCCCATTCCATCAGGGTGGCCGATCCATCTACAGCGGATCCGCTCGCCCCGTCACCGACTGCGGAGATCCCCGCCGCGGGCCCCGCCGGCCAGTCCACGACCAGTAGGCCCAGGCCCACGGCCAGCGCCAAGAGCGCGCTCGACACGAAGGCCAGGAGCCACGGTCCGCGCGGATTCTCCAGCACCTCCTGGGTCTCGACCTCGGAGAGGCGGCGCCCGACGACGAGCCCGGCTGCCGCCACTCCGAGGGTGGCGGCCAGCGCCGCCACAGCCAGACCGGCGTAGCCCATGCCGAGCAGCAGGGCCGCCACCACCACGCCCATGCAGGCCAGCAGCGCCGCGCCCGAGGCG
>CAYLSO010000283.1:0-7757 GCA_964386525.1 uncultured bacterium | reverse complement strand
ATCCCTGCTTGAATTGCCGCGGGGCCGGGAGCGTGCCCGACGTGGCCACGGTGGCGGTGAAGGTGCCGCGCGGGGTGAGCGAGGGGCAGTACCTGACGCTGCGCGGCGAGGGCAACGGGGGGCAGCGCGGCGGCCCGGCGGGGGATCTCCTCGTCTTCGTCCGCGAGAAACCGCACGAGGTCTTCATCCGCCGCGGCGACGACCTCCTGCTCGAGCTGCCGATCGGCTTGCCGACGCTGGCGCTGGGAGGCAAGGTGGAGGTGCCGACGCTCACCGGCCGCGCCGAGGTGGCGGTGCCGGCGGGCACCCACCCCAACCGCGTCCTGCGGCTGCGCGGCAAGGGGATGCCGCGGCTCGGCGGCAGCCCGGCGGGCGATCTGCTCGTGCGCCTGCACGCCGTGACCCCGACGCGGCTGAGCGCCCGGGAGAAGGAGCTGCTCGAGGAACTCGGACGACTCCAGGAAGGCAAGGTGCCCCGTCCCGGCAAGGGCTTCGTCGAGCGCATGCGAGAAGCGTTCGGTGGGTGAGGGCCCCGGCCGGCCGCGGGCCCGCGGAGAGCGGGGGGCGGGCGGCGGCGCGGAGGCGATCTGCCAACTCGTGGTGGACGACCTCAGCGGCGTCACGCTGCGCGTCGAGGGGGTCGAAGGCAAACACCTGGTGCGCAGTCTGCGGGCCGGTCCCGGGGAGCGGTGCTGGGCGACGGACGGCCGCGGCACGCGGGCGAGGCTCGAGATCCTCGAGGCCGACAAGGCGGGGGCGTCGGTCCGCGTCGTGGAGCGGGAGCGCGTGGAAGCTCCGGCGCGGCGCTGGTGGCTCGCGACGGCGGCCGCCGACGCCCGTTTCGACTGGATCGTGGAGAAGGCCGCGGAACTCGGGGCCTGGGGAGTGGTGGCGCTCGACCGGGACGGCCGCGGGGTCCGGAGGGTGGAGCGCTGGAGCCGGCTGGCGCGGGCCGCCCTGGGGCAATGCCTGGGGGCTTGGATGCTGCAGGTGGCCGCCCCCGTGTCCGTGGAGAGGCTCCTCGAGGGTGTCCCCCCGGGGGGCGCGGCTTGGGCCGGTGTCTGCGTCGCCGATGCGGAGGGGGCTCCGGCCGGTGCCCTGGAGCCGGCTTCCCTGCCGGAGGGCGACCTGCTGCTGCTGGTCGGGCCTCCGGAGGGTTTCGGGGCGCGGGACTCCGAAGTGCTCGCCGATCGAGCGGGGTTGCTGCGCCTGCGCCTGGGGCGTCTGAGGCTGCGCTCGGAAACGGCTGCCCTGGCGGCTCTTGTGTGGGCGCGGCTGCGGGAGGATCGGCCGTGAAAAATGCCGGCAAAGACCTCGCCCGGGGTTGACAAAGTAGCGCGGGGCCATACACTTGCGAATAGTCAGCGGGAATCCGGTCGAACCTCCGGGAGGGGGTCCGAGCCGGAATGCTTTGTCCCCGCGTATCTTCATGCAGAGAGGAGGGGTTAGTCTGCCCGCCGTCAGGGTAAAGGAGGGCGAGTCCTTCGAAAGCGCCCTGCGGCGCTTCAAGAAGAAGTGCGAGAAGGCTGGAGTCCTTTCGGATCTGCGTCGTCATCAGCACTTCGAGAAACCGAGCGAGCGCCGCAAGCGGAAGTTGAACGCGGCGCGTCGGAAGAATCTTCAGCGCCGCTTGTTGGATCAGGAGTAAGTCTGGCGACCGGGGCGAGGGACCGGGGTGCTGGCCCGGTTCGGCCCCTCGGAGCCCCGGCTCCGCTGCCGTTGGGTGGAAGGTGCGGCCCCCCGGGGGGTCGCGGAAAGCCGGCACCGCGACGAAAGCCGACCTTTGCGCAACCGGACGCCACGTCACCGTGGGGGTGAGCGATCGCAGCGACGATCCTCGCCCCGCGGTTTTCTTTTCGCATGTTTCGCTGAGCCTCGCGCGGCAGCACCACTGCGCTCCATGTCCGGATTGAAGACCAGCCCGTCCGCGCTCGCCGCGCCGGCCGGAGCTCCCGACCTGCTGGAGTTCGCGCCCGTGCGCGAATGGCTGGCCGGATACACGAACTGCGATCGGGCCCGCGGCCTGGCGCTGGCTCTGCTTCCGGCCCGGGACCTGGCGGAGGTGCGCAGGCGGCTGCGCGAGCTGGCGGAGGCGAAGCGACTGGTGGAGCTCCGGGGGGCGTGGGCGGCCCCCCCGGCCGACGACCCCCGCCCCTGGCTCGAGGCGGCGCGGCGGGGCCAGCGCCTCGAAGGTGGGGTGCTCGCCAAGGTGGCGCTGCTGCTCGAGGCGGTCGAACGGGCGGCGCGCTACTGGGCGGAAGCCGCCGGCGAGGCACCGACGGCGGCGGCGGCGGCGGCCCGGCTGCGGCCGGCCCGGACGCTGCGCCAGGCGTTGCAGCGCGCCGTCGATGCGGCGGGTGAGGTGCAGGACGCGGCGAGCCCGGAACTGGCCCGCCTCCGGGGGCGGTGGCGGCTGGCGCGCGAGCGCATCCGGGAGCGCCTCGAGCGCATGGTGGCCAAGGGCGCCGAGGGGGATGCCGGAGGCGAAGGGAGCTTCGTCACGCAGCGTGACGGCCGCTACGTGGTCAGCCTCAGGGCCGACCGCTTCGACCGCTCCCGGGGCGTGGTGCACGATGTGTCGCGCAGCGGCGCGGTGGTCTTCGTGGAGCCGTTCGCGGTGCTGCCGCTCAACAACGAACTGCGCGAGCTGGCGGCCGCGGAATCCGAGGAGATCGCTCGCGTCCTCGAGGGGCTCTCGCGCGAGGTGGAAGCGCACGCGGACGATCTGGATGCGGGCAGCGCGGCGCTGGCGGAGCTGGACGTGCTGTGGGCGCGGGTGCGGCTGTCGCAAGCGATCGGCGGGACGACACCGGAGGTCGCGGACGGGGCGGCGGCCCGCTTCGACCTGCGGCGGGCGCGGCACCCGCTGCTGTGGCGGCAGGCAGGCGGCGAGGCGGATGGGCGGCGGGCGGGCGAGGCGATCGTGCCCTTCGACCTGGTGCTGACCTCGCCGCAGCGCGTGCTGCTGGTGAGCGGACCGAACATGGGTGGCAAGACCGTGCTGCTCAAAGCCGTGGGCCTGGCGGTGGCGATGGCTCACGCCGGGCTCGACATCTGTGCGGCGGAGGGCTCGCGGCTGCCCTTCGTGGCAAGGCTGTTCGTGGACATCGGCGACGCGCAGTCGCTGGAAGACCATCTGTCCACGTTCGCGGGGCGTCTGCTGCGGATGGACGCGATGGCGCGCGGGGGCGGGCCGGAGGCGCTCTGCCTGCTCGACGAGGTGGGGGCGGGCACCGACCCCGAGGAAGGAGCGGCGCTGGCGCGCGCGCTGCTGGAGCGGCTGGCGGGGCTCGGGGCCTGGACGGTGGCGACCACGCATCTCGGTTCGCTCAAGGGGCTGGCGGGGGAGCGGCCCGAGGTGGTGAACGCCTCGATGGAGATCGACGGGGAGCGCCTGGCGCCCCTCTTTCGGCTGCGCGTCGGCGTGCCGGGAGGCAGCTACGGGCTGGCGACGGCGCGGCGCCTCGGACTCGAGCCGTCGGTGCTGGAGCGCGCCGAGCGCGCCGTGCCGGACGAGGCGCGGGCGGTCGAGCGGCTGCTTGCGGAGCTGGGGGACGCGTTGGCCCGCGCCGAGGAAGAACGGGCGGCTCTCGAGGCGACGCACGCCGAGCTGATCGAGCGGCTGGCGCGGGCGACGGAGCGCGAAGGGGCGGCCGAGGCGCAGCGGCGCGAGAGCGAGAAGCGCCGCCTGACAGAGCTCGGCGTGCTGGAGGCACAGGCGAGAGCGCTGCTGCGCGAGGTGCGGCGCGAAGCGCAGAAGGCGGCGGCGGAGCGCGACGCGGGCGCGCTGCGCGCCCTGGCAACGCAGGTGCGCGCTCTGGAGAAGGGGGGCGACGCGTGGCGTGAGGCCGCGGCGGTCGAGGACGCTGGCCCGGGGCTGGCGGAGGTCGCCGTCGGCATGGAGGTGCGGCACGTGGGGCTGGACGTCGTCGGCCGCGTCGTGGAGGGGCCGGACGCGCAAGGCAACGTCGTGCTGGCGCGCGGCACGTGGCGCATCACCTGCAGGGTGGCTGACCTGCGCGGGCCGGCGCGCGACGGCCCGGCGGCGCAGCCTCCGAGCCGACCCGCGCGAGCGGCGGGGGCGCGGCCTGAGGCCGCGGGGGCGGGCCCGGAGGTGGACGTGCGCGGCCTCGCGGCGGACGAAGCCGTGGTGGAGCTCGACCGGGCCCTGGACCGCGCGGTGCTGGCCGGGCTCTCCGAGCTGCGCGTCATCCACGGCGTGGGGCGGGGGGTGCTGCGCGACGCAGTGGTGCGGCACCTGACAGGGCACCCTCAGGTGGCCGGACAGCGCTTGGGCGGGGTGGGCGAGGGGGGGCGCGGCGTGACCGTGGCGCAGCTGGCATGAACCGCCCCGGCGGCCGCAGCCCGGCGGCCGACGACGCGCTCGAGCGCGTGCGGGCCGCCTCCGACATCGTCGAGGTGGTGAGCCAGTACGTGTCGCTTCGCAAGGTCGGGCGGTCGTGGAAGGGTCTCTGTCCGTTCCACCAAGAGAAGACGCCGTCTTTCACCGTCAGCCCGGAGCGGCAGACCTACCACTGCTTCGGCTGCGGCAAGGGCGGGGACGTGTTCGGCTTCGTGGAGGAAGCGGAGAAAGTCGAGTTCGCAGAGGCTTTGCGGGTGCTGGCCGATCGGGCGGGGATCGAGTTGCCAGCCCGGCGGGCCTCGGCGGAGAGCAACGAGGGGCTCTACGAGGCTTGCGGGGAGGCGGCGGAGTTCTACCGGCGCTCCCTGCTCGACCCCTCGACCGGACGAAAGGCGCGTGACTTCCTGGACCGCCGGGGCATCCAACCGGAGGCGCAGGAGCGCTTCGGCCTGGGGTATGCGCCGGCAGGCTGGGACGCCCTCGGAAGCCGTCTGGCCGACCGCTTCGGGGAAGGACTCCTGGTGCGGGCCGGGCTGGCCATCGAGCGCGAGGGCCGGCGCGGCGTGTACGACCGTTTCCGCGACCGCGTCGTAGTGCCGCTGCGGCTGGGGAACGGACGGGTGGTCGGCTTCGGCGGGCGCACCCTGGGGGACGAGGACCCCAAGTACCTGAACTCGCCGGAGACCCCGGTGTACCGCAAGGGGCGTTTTCTCTTCGGACTCGGGGAAGCGCGGGAGGCGTTGCGGACGGGCGGCGAGGGGATCCTCGTCGAGGGTTACTTCGACGTGATCGGCCTCGCCCAAGAGGGCTTCCCGGAGACGGTGGCCGTGGCGGGCACGGCGCTCACCCCGGAGCAGGCGGGGCTGCTGGCGCGCTACGCGGGGCGGGTCTGCCTGGTGCTCGACGGCGACGCCGCCGGTGAGGCGGCGTCGAAGCGGGCTTTGGCGCCGCTACTGGGCGCGGGCTTGGAAGTGCGGGTCGGGCGGATGCCGGCTGGCGAAGACCCGGACTCGTTCGTGCGCGGGCAGGGCCACGACGCCTTCGCGCGGGTGCGCGAAGCGGCCGAGAGCCCGGTCGCCTATCTGTGCCGGCCGGCGGACGAGGGCGGCGCGGGGCATGGCCGGGCGGTGCGCGCGGTGATCGAGCTGGCGCGCTCGCTGACCGATCTGGCGCGGCGCGAGGCCTTGCTGGTGGAGGCGGACCGCAAGCTGGGGGTGGGGCTGGAGCGTCTGCGGCGGGCGGTGGAGCAAGAGGCCGCCCGGCAGCGCTCGGTGGTGCGCGAGCCGGCGCCCGCGACGGGCGCCGGGGGCGAGGCGCGTGCGGAGCGCCCGGCGGACGCGGGGCCGGTGCCGTTCTTGGACCGCTCGCTCCTCGGACTGCTGGTGTCGGCCCCCGAGCTGGCCGAAGCCGCCGTGGCGCGGATCGCCGCGGCGTGGATCACGCACCCGACGGCCCGGGCGGCGTGGGAGGTGGTGGAGCGGGATACGGGCGGCGGTCCCGCGCGCTGGTGCGAGGCCGCGGCCGGGGAGGCGCGGGCGCTGCTCAGCGGTCTGGCCAGTGAAGCTACGGCCCCCGACTCGGTGCAGCGGGCGCTGGAGGATCACGCGCTGCGCCTCGAGGAGCGGGCGCTCGAGGCGGAGCGGGAAGCGATCCGCCGCGACCTCGTGGTGCAGGGTGGGCGCGGGGCCCTGGCGGGGCGCGACCGGCTGGAGCGGCTGCAGTGGCTGGCGTCGCGGTTGCACGGGCTGCGCACGGTGGGTGCGGCCGGCGGGGCGGCGGTGAAAGGAGACGCGGAATGAAGTTGAAGGCTCGCAAGGCGCTCTTGACGGAGATCAAGGCTCTGGCGTCCCGGCAGGGGTACGTCACCGAGGGGCAGATCCTCGAGCGCCTGGGGGAGGAATTCGAGGAGAGCACCCCCGAGCTCATGGACGATATCTATGCGTCGCTGACCCCGCTGAAGGTCCCGGTCTTCGGCACCGAGGCCGAAGCCAAGGAGAAGCTCGGGCGGGCCCGCAAGAAGGCGGAAGAAGAACGGGCCCGGGTCAAGGAGGCGCAGAAGCCGGCGGTGCCGCAGCCGGTGCGCTACGACGATCCGGTCCGCATGTACCTGCGCGAGATGGGCAAGGTGCCGCTCCTGACGCGCGAGGGCGAGGTGGAGATCGCGCGCCGCATCGAGATGGGGGAGCGCCAGGTGGTGGCGGCGCTGTTCCGCGCCGACGTCAGCCTCAAGGAGATCCGGCGGCTGGCGGGGCTGCTCAAGCTGCAGAAGCTCAAGGTGGAGGACTTCATCCGCCTCGACGAGAGCGCCTCCACCGAGGTGGGGCTGCGCAAGGAGCGCATGCGGGCGTTGCGCATCATCGAGCGCATCATCACCGTCCAGCAGCGCGTGAACCGGCTGATCGCCAAGCCGGTGTCGCGGCTCAGCGAGCGCCAGCGCAACAATCACCACACCGCCCTGCGGCGGGCCGAGGGGGACCTGGCGGCGGAGCTGAACAAGCTGTCGCTCAACCCCAAGCTCACCGACCAGCTCACCGCCCAGCTCAGGCAGCACGCGGCCAACATCCGCGAGACCGAGGCGGAGATCGCCGTCCTGGAGCGCCTGCAGGGGCGCTCCGTCGAGGACGTCGCCCAGGCGGCGAGGCTCTTCAAGCGCGGCGGCACGGCGGCGCGCAAGGCCCGCAAGGAGACGGGCCTCGACGCCGAGCGGGCCGAGGGCCTGCTGGCCGAGGTGCGGGCCATCCGCCGCAAGGTGAAGAAGATCGAGGGCGAGGCGCAGATCAAGCGCTCGCAGCTGCTCGAGCTGGCCACCGAGATCGAGGAGGGACAGCGGGCGGCGATGCAGGCGAAGCGCGAGATGATCGAGGCCAACGTGCGGCTGGTGATCTCGATCGCCAAGCGCTACACGAACCGCGGGCTGGAGTTCCTCGACCTCATCCAGGAGGGCAACGCCGGCCTGATGCGGGCCGTCGACAAGTTCGACTACACCAAGGGCTACAAGTTCTCGACCTACGCCACGTGGTGGATCCGCCAGGCCATCACCCGCGCCATCGCCGACCAGGCGCGCACCATCCGCGTGCCGGTGCACATGATCGAGCACATCAACAAGGTGGTGCGCGTGTCGCGGCGGCTGGTCCAGGAGCTGGGGCGCGAGCCGACGCCGGAGGAGATCGCCGAGCGGCTCGAGCTGCCGCCGGAGAAGATCAAGGCCATCCTCAAGGCGGCGCAGGAGCCGATCTCGCTCGACCGGCCGATCGGCGAGGACGACGACTCCAACCTCGGCGACTTCATCGAGGACACCAGCGTGATCTCGCCGGCGCACTCGGCGGCCAGTGCGATGCTGCGCGACGAGGTCAGCGAGGTGCTCAAGACGCTGACCCCGCGCGAGGCCAAGGTC
>CAYLSO010000282.1:0-15262 GCA_964386525.1 uncultured bacterium | reverse complement strand
TTCGTCTGGCGACCCTGCTCGGGGTCCGGCGTCTCGATGTTGAGGCCGATCCGGACCTCGCGGTTCACCCGATCGACGCCCAGGACGTCCATCGCGAAGGTCGTCGAAACACCGTCGAGCGTCAGCGTCGCGGGCTCCAGGCTCGTGCCGCCGGGATCGCCGGTCAGGTCGACCGTCCGGTCGAACCGCTTGCCGACGCCCTCCAGGATGATCATCTGCCGACGCACGATCTCGCGTCCCATGGTCTCCAGCCGGTCGAGGTACTCGGCGTTCTCGGCTCGAGCCGCCGGGGTCTTCGCCGCTCCCTGCGCGCTGACCACTCGCCGCCGCAGCTCCATGAACAGCGGCTTGAGGTTGAGCGACTCGTGGAAGTTGTAGGCGAGCATCTCGAGGTTGAGCAGCGAGCTGCTGAGCGCCGTCTCGCCCGGGTTCACGAAGGAGTTGATGATGGAGACGCACATGTCCTTGCGGAGCGCGCTCTCCGACTCCTCGCGCCGGCTCATCAGCTCGGTGTAGAGGCGGGTGTTCGTGTCGATCGCCTGCCGCTGGCTCAGGGCGCTCGAGGTGATGAAACCGAGCAGGGTGATGGCTACCGCCGTCAGCAGCCCACCCACCGGCCGCATCAGGACGTCGATCTTGTCCCACGCGTCACGCGTCTTCACGGGTTCCGCGCTCATGGCTGCCTCACTTCCTCCTCAGGGACAGCTTGCCATCCTTCTTCTCGAGGATCAGGTCGTAGCGCGTCGCATCCTTGTAGGAGAAGACCTCGAGCGTGACCGGCTGCTTCTCGTACACGAGGGTCAGGAGGCACTTGCCCTCCTCCTTCACGCTCAGCTTGTACGAACCGAACTTGTCGGTGACCGTGGTGTCGGCCACGGCGGGCGTCGGCTTGGGCTTGGCACCGGGGGCGGCCGGCGGCAAGGCGGGGGCGATCTTCACCGTCAGGCCGGCCGGCACCGGCTTCCCGTCCAGCTTGATGTCGCCGAAGATGCGGCCGGCGAACGCGTTTGAGGCAGCGAGGCAGACGAGCAGGGCCCCCATGATGACGACGATTCGACGCATGTCTCTCTCCTTCCGGCTTGCCGGCGGCGCCCGCGACAGTGGCACCGGACTCCGGTGTCAGAGGGGCGACGAGCCGGCGTTGGCGGGCTGGCGCGGCGCGGATTGTACCAGAGGCTGTCGGCGTCGTCTGCTTCCCCGACGGAGCGCGGGGGCGGGGGAGCCTCAGCGAATCTCCCGCTGAGTTCCTCTCATTCTTCCGCCGCGGGAAGGCCCTTCGCCGAGAGCATCGCCTGCAGGCGCGAGCCGGGCTTCCCGGCAGCGTCGCGTTCGTCGAGCCAAGCGCAGAGGTCCGCGCAGGTGAGGGTCCGGCCCCGGTAGCGGCCGTACAGCAGACGGAGTGTCTCGCGCCATCGCGCATCGCCGAGCGACCGGGCCAAGCGGTGGGCGACATAGGGACCCTTGCCGTAGATCGCCGCCCCCTTGGCCGGCGTGTCCAGCATGGCGATCTCCCCGATGGCCACGTCCTGGTCCGTGCCGGCAAACCTCTTGTAGGCCGCCAACGATCGCTCCAGCTGGTTCTCAAACTCGCGCTCCCCGTCCGCCTCCTTGACGTACATCAGCCGCAGGTAGTGCGGCAGCGAGAGCTGCAGGAACCAGTAGCCCGGGCTCATGAACTCAGGGAAGATCCCCGCCCCCATCCACTGGCAGGCCAGGGCGAGCCGCAGCTCGTCCCGGTGACCGGCGAGGAACGCATCGACCGCTGGCTTGCCGGGCACGACGATCCCCGAGCCGATGTTCGTGCCCGGCCACTCCGCGGTCTCGAGGACGGTGAGGCGCCGGTACGGGAACTCGCCGAGCAGGCTCCGGAAATACGAGAAGGCCTTCGTCGCGTCGCCGAGGATCTGTCGGGCGGCTGCAGTATCGGCTCGCGACGAGACGAAGTGGAAAGTGACCCCACCCGCCTCGACGCTGTCATCCCGCACGGTCGCGGGAGGAGCGAGCGCCAGCTCGATCTTGAAGACCGGCATGTCGCTCGCCCAGACCATCTGTCGCTCGGTGCCCACCTTCGAATCCGCGACCAGGTCGCCGCCCGAGAACGAGGTCCAGTCGCCCGGCAGGTCGACCCGCAGGCGAAACGGCGCAATCTGATCGATGAGCTGGGGGTACCAACGATGGCCGCGGCTGAGGTAGGTGACGGCGGGCAGCGGCCGGCGCGGCAGTGAGTAGCGGAGCTGCAGGTGCAGCGAGTCGGCGGCGCGGAGACTCTCCGGAAGGAAGATCACGAGGGAGTCACCGGCCTGTCGGCCGGCCTCGAGGGGCATGCACGCGCCGCCGACCATCGCCTCAGTCCCCAGGAGGGAGGCCCGGGAGGAGAGCAGCAACTGGATCCGCGCGGTGGGCGGCCGGAGGCGGAGTCGCAGTTCCGCGGCGACGTCGACTACTGTGTCCGGTTCGCTTACGCCGACTCCGAGGTCGTAGCCGAGGATCTCGACATCCGCGGTCCCTGGCCCCACCCAGAGACCCACGAACAGGAGACTCGCGACAGCAAGAACAGGGAAAAGGCGGCCCATGGCTCCCCCCATTCGTACGCGACAAGACTCCCCGGTCGGCTGTCGAAGCGCGCGGCAGACCGTCGCCACGTCGCCCCGGCCCGGCTCGCTTTCCTCAGACGGTCCCCGTCCGCTCCAGCAGCGAGCGCGCCGCCTCCAGCCGCTCGGCATTGCCGACCTCGAGCCACATGCCGCCCGCGAGCAGCCAAGGAGCGATCGTGTGCCCTTCCGCCGCGAGCCGCAGGTAGGCATCCATGATCGGGAACGCACCCCGCTCGCTGATCCGGTCGAGCAGCTGCGGCGAGCCCACGTGGATGCCCGCGAACGCCAGGGTGCGCACCGCGCCGCGGGGCGGCCGACTCTCGAGGCGCAGGCTCTGGCGGCGGTCCTCCCGCCCGAACAAGCCGTCATCGTCGAAGAGCAGGTAGCGGAACGTCTCGCGCTCGTTCACGGCCAGGGTCGCGAGCGCGCCGCTCGGCTGGTGGGCGGCCATCAGCGCGCGCAGATCGGCGTCGGTGATGACGTCGACGTTGTGCAGGAGGATCGGCGCCTCGCGGCGAAAGAGATGGCGCGCGTGCATCAGCCCGCCCCCGGTCTCGAGGGGGCGCCCCGGCTCGCGGCTCACCAGGATCTCGGCGCCCAGGTCGTGCTCCGCGAGGAAGCGCGCGATCCGGTCGGCCTGGTGGTGCACGTTGACGACGATGCGGTCGGCCCCGGCCGCGACGAGCCGCCGGGCGGTCCGTTCGAGCATCGTCTGGCCCGCGATCTCGATCAGCGCCTTGGGGGTGCTCCGGCCGATCGCGCCCAGCCGGGTCCCGAACCCGGCGGCGAAGATCATCGCGTCCACGGGTCTTCCCTGGCGAGGAGTGCCGCTGGCGACGGCTCTGCCGCGGCGGCGGTCCCGCCCGGCGGCGATGCCTCGCTGCCGGTCGCGGGCCACTTCGCCTGCTCGGCGTGCTGGAGGTGCACGGCCACGGCGGGGTGGCGCTCGCGGATGTGCCGGGCCAGCCGCTCGGCGAAGTAGACGGAGCGATGCTGTCCGCCGGTGCAGCCGAACGCGACGCTGAGATCGGAGAATCCCCGCTCCCGGAAGCTCGCGAGGTGCGCGTCCACGAGCGGCGACACGCGGCTCCAGAAGGCCTCGGTCTCGGGCGCGGCCTCGAGGAATGCGACGACCGACGGATCGCGGCCGTTCACGCCGGCGAATTCCGCGCTGCGCCCCGGGTTCGGCAGGGCGCGGCAGTCGAACACGTAGCCACCACCGTGTCCCGTCTCGTCCGGAGGCGGCCCCTGCCGGTAGCTGAAGCTCGTGACGTGCACGGTGAGGCCAGAAAGCGGCCCGATCGGACTCGAACGATCGGCCCACGCCTCGACGATGCGCCGGAAGACGCTTTCCAGCTCGGGCAGCCCGACCGGCAATCCGGCCGTGAGCAGGCCCGCCACGTTGCGCGCGGCGTAGGGGACGCTCTCCAGGAACCGCGGCTTGCGCTCGAAGAAGCCGCGGTAGCCGTAGGCGCCCATGGCCTGCATGATGCGGATGAGCACGTAGCCGCGATAGGCCTCGAGGAAGCGTCCGGCGTCCACGCTCGCGAGTCGCGACAGCGCGTCCACGTAGCGCTCGAGCAGATGCGCGCGCACGCTCTCGGGGATGTCCGCCTTGGCGTCGTAGAGCAGGGACGCGACGTCGTACTGGGCGGCGCCCCGCCGGCCACCCTGGTAGTCGATGAACCACGGCTCGCCGCCGCGCAGCATGATGTTCCGGGACTGGAAGTCGCGGTAGAGGAAGTAGCCGGTGTCCGCCGCGAGCAGATGTCCGACGAGCCGGTGGAAGTCGTTCTCCAGGCGCTGCTCGTTGAACGGAATGTGGGCGAGCTTGAGGAAGTGGTACTTAAAGTAGTTGAGATCCCACAGCATGGACTGTTGATCGAACGCCGGTCTCGGGTAGGCGACGCTGAAGTCGATCACGCGCCCGCCCTCGACTTGGAAGCGGGGCAGGAGGTCCACGACCCGCTCGTAGACGTCGATCATCGCGCGCGGGAACTCCCCGCCCTCCGGCTGGCGCGCGGAGGAGAGCGCCTGGAACAGGGTGGTGTCGCCCAGATCCTCCTCGAGCCAGAGGCCGCGGCCCTCGTCCGCCGCGAAGATCTCGGGGACCGGCAGCCCGATGCCGCGGAACGAGCGCGAGAACGAGAGGAACGCGCAGTTCTCGTCGGGATCGGGGCCGTACGCTCCGATGACGGACGCCGGGGACGCTCCTGCCATCCGGTAGTAGCTGCGCTGCGACCCGTCGGCCGTCAGGCGGGTGACCTCCGCCGGCGGGCTGCCGAAGGCACGGATGAAGAGTGCGACGAGGGCGTCGTGCATGGCTGCAGGATACCCAAGACCGGGCGCGCGTCGTAGTGCCCAGGGGTGGTCGAGATGACTTCACCCCCGCCTCCGGCCGGACGAGGCAGGGGTCGCCAGAGGCTGAACGGACCGGCAGATGCCCCACCCGCCGGCGGCCGGGAACACCGCTCGGCGAAGAATCCGCGTGGTGGCGCACGCCGGCCGGGTGTGGCGCAAGCCGAGGCCCGGGTTCGCCTTGGCGAGATCGGCTCCGCCGCCGGCGCAGGCTCGCCGGAGCGGCGCTCTGGCCGAGGGGATTTCCCTGAGCCTGCGATCTCCCGCAGGTGTATCATCATGCTTGGTTTGGTTTCTCCACCAAGCCCGCAGGAGTCCGGCCGCGAAGGGTCGCTCTTCCCCTCCGGAAGTCCCCGCCGCTCGAGATCGGACTCTGCGCCGCACCGGGCGGCGGCAGCGCGGCGGGCCCGCCGGGCGAACGCGCGCTGCATCCGTCGCTGACCCCGGGGCCGCATTCGGATCGCAGGAATCGGTGTCTTGCTCCATCGGAGGACGGAGTGCAGGTCACACTGGGAGACATCGGGGTCGCTCAGGGACTAGTATGTGAGAAGGAGCGGCGCGCGAAGCACCGCCAAGGAAGGAGTCGGACCTGAGCAAGAGCCTGGCGCCAGCACTCAGACAGCCGCAGCGCCGCGGACCACTGCTATACCCGCAGGACTACATCTGTCTCACCTGCATGCATGGGTTCCGAGCGGTGAATCCGGCCCACTGCCTGAACCCGAAGTGCGGGACACTCTCGAACTTCGTCCTCAAGAAGAACTACAACCGCTAGCGACCTCCCGACAGCCTGCCGGGGGCCAGACTTCGCCACGGCGCGCGGGGTTCACGCGCTTGCGCCTGTCTCCCCCCCCAACGCCCATCGGGGCGGCACCGTCCGTCATCCCCTGTCCATCACGGGAAACCCCCCATGCTGGCCGCGCCGGCGGCGCGGCACCTCGCTAGGCTTTCGATCCAGGGGTCCTTGCCGCTTGCTTCGCCAGCTGCTGCTTTGCCTTCTGCTCCTGTTCGCTTCTCTTCTGTCTCTGCCCCTTGTCCTTATCCTTCTTGCCCTTGTCTCCCATCACATCCCTCCTTCTTCCATTCTCCCCGCTTCTATTCGCCGCAATCGTGCCGCTTCGTCGGCCGTTCTGTCCGTGCGCTCTCTCATCGCCCCGAAGGCCGACGCCATTGCGGCAGGACTCGATGAAAGCACAGATTCGTGCCCCACTGTCGAAGTATTCGCGCCGCTGGCCAGGGGGTCCCATCTCGCCTCCTTGCGGCGGGTCATCCCGACTGGACCGAAGCAGGGGAGCGGGTCACCCGAGGTTGCGAGTAGAACCTCACGCCAGCAGCGGTTCGTGTGCTTCCCTTCGATTACGGTGCTCCGTCGTTGCGCACAATGGAGTCCACGAAGGCTGGGCTTGTCTTAGCGAGACGTCGCCATGCGATGTCCGCCGCACCCGCGTTGCCCAATGAAGGCTCGATTCGAGCCAGGTAATACAACGCGAGCGGATCCTCGGGAGATTCGGCAAGGACAGCCAGAGTCAGTCTCTTGGCTTCGCCGAATTCGCCGCGCTGGGCGCTCAACGCCGCCAGGTTGAGCAATGCTCCTCGATGGGAAGAGTCGATCGCCAGCGCCGCCTGCCAAGCTCGACGGGCGGCAGTCGTATCGCCGGATCGATATGCAGCCAATCCGAAACTGGTCTGCAGCTCGACCCGCTCGACGTCGTGGACGCCAGGCTGGGCGATGCGAAGTGCGCGCCCAAGCGCTTGACGTGCCGTCGCGGCTTGTCCCCGGGCAAGAGCCTCCTCGCCTTCCACGATCGCGTCGACGAGCGGATTGGGAAGCCGGGCGAAATCCCAGCGGTCGGGATCGAAGCGCAAGACGCGCCGCGGCCGCTGGCCCGGCTCCGGTCGATACCGAGTGATGTACGAGAGCTCCATCCTGGGATCGCGAAACCAGACTCTCAGGGCGCGATCCCCGGCCGTGGCGAGTGCGAAGTACTCGGGCGCGTGCGACAGGTAGACGATGGCCCCCGGTGGCGGCGGATCCTGCCTCAGTGACGCGTGGAGGGCGTTGACATACTGCTGCAGCCGCACCAGCCGGGCGAAGCCGAATCGGGAGGTGGTCTCGGGCAGCGTTCCACTCGCCATCGGAGGGGCTGGCGCCGCAGAAAGGAGTGCCGCCAACCGGAGAACGAAGAACGCCGCGGCAAGCCATGGCCGCGCGCCCCACAGCAGCCCGAAGGTCGCGATCCCAAGCCAAAGGCCGGTGAGGGATGTGCGCCACCCGTTCCAATCACTGACCAGAGCCAGCGGTACGGTCCCGAGGAGAAACCACGCCGCGACACCGAGAATGGGCGGCCACGACGCCCCGTTGCGGCGGCCGGTGAGCCGGTCGCGCCAGAGGATCGCACCCCAGACGGCGAAGAGGAGCGCCGCGCCGAGCAGGTAAAGCCGCGCATGCGAACTCGGCAGATCCTCCAGATTGAGAAGCGCCGACACGCTGAACACCAGGGCCCGCATGGGTCCGACGACATGCCCCAAATCCAACGAGCCGGTAGCCATCAAGAGCGTGCCGCGCGATCGACCGATGAGATGCCCGCCGAGCCAAATCACCGCCACCGCGGCCGCAGCCAAGCTCCACCGCGCGACGGCAGAAACCCGCCGCTCGCGGTGCCACGCGATCACCGGCAGCGCAGCGATCACGGGCAGTGCGGCCCCGTGACTCAACAGTGCGGCGAGGCCGGCCGCCGCCGAGGTCCAGATGCGGCCGCGCAGCGCTTCGTGCACCGCGAGCGCCGAGCCTACGACCGCCAGGAGCATCTCCCCGTTCGGCGAGACCAGAAGCGCGCGCGCCGGCTCGGAGAGGATCGGGAAGGTCGCCGCGGCGGCTGCGGCAGCAGGAGGCAGGACACGGCGGGCCACTCGGAATACGATGACGCCGAGAATGGCGAGGAGCGCTCCGTGCAGAACCGAGATCAGCCACGGTGCCGTGAAGAAGAGGGGACCCGTCAGCGCGTAGTAGACCTGCCGACCGATCGGGCGCCAGTAGAAAGGCGAGCCCATCGAGTCGAAGGGGTTCAGCGACGGGTGGAAGAGCAGCCAATAGAGATGGTCGTACTCGTCGGCGATCGGAATGCCGAACGGGGCTCCGCGACACACCCAGAACAGCGGCAGGACGGAGAGCGCGACGGCGACGAGCCAGGGCCATTCGCGTTGGCGACGGCTCGCGACAGACGGCCTGAGAATCGTCTTCTGGGGAGTCTGGCGCCGGCGTTCAGGTCGAGGCATCGCGACAGACCGAAGGGAAGAGGCCAGGGGGCCGCTCACAGACCCGGCCCCGCGCTCAGACGATGAGTCCCCCGAGGTTCTCCCCCGCCGAGCACCGAGGCTTCTACTCGGACCAAGAGCCTAGCAAATCGGGCATCGCACCGCCAGGCCGACTCCTGTCGTGGAATGGGTCTCAGCGCGAGCCCTGTCGCCGATCTGGACGAACAGTCTGCCCAGAGGGACGCCGAGCGCGAGTGGTTGTCGCAGGCCATCGAGCGCCTCGTGCTGGTCCCCATCTCCCGCGACCGGCTTCGGATCCCCGTCGCCGACCTCGACGCCGTCCTCGCCGAGGGAACCAACGCAGAAAAGAAGCACCCCCTCCACCGAGTGGTGAAGAAGGTGCTCGTGCACGACAGGGACTCTATCAAGATCTGGTGCGCGGGGCCGGACCAGGGCGCAGTTCGGGCACCGCTGCGATTGCCTCCCCATAATCGACACGTTTCAGACTCTGTGCTGGGCGCCCGTGCCGGAGGTTCTGGCTGTCTTCAATTGCCTGTGGGGTTTGCCGGGCTAGCTGCGACCTTATGTGGCGTCAGAGAGCAAGCCGGCTTGAGGGCCCACGGCGAGAGCCAGACACGCCCCACGAGACTCCATCTTCACCCTCGGGTTCGCCAGTCACGCGCGGCCGCTGACGGCCGTGTCGCGCCCCAGGCGGGTGTCTTGGGCGCTGCGAATCTCTCCCATCCCGCCGGCGCCCAGCGGGGCGAGGATCTCGTAAGGACCGAGGCGGGTGCCGGGAGCGAGGTTCATTCCCTCTGCAGCTCCGTGGTCCAGTTGGTGACCACGACGAGATGTTCCCCGGACACCGGGCTGGCCGGGGTGTTGATGAGGAAGCGCTGGCCATCCCGGGAGACGGCCCAGCGCCAGCCCCGGTAGAGCCCCTGGGTGAGCGCGGTCTTGAACAGGAGCCTCGGCACACCCACCTCGAAGGTCGTCCCGGCACGCACATCCGCCGCCATGATGCTCTGGTCCGGTCCTTGGAAGAAGAGCTCCTTCCCATCCGCGCGCCACTGCGAGCCGATGCCGCCCGAGGTCGAGACCTGCCACTTACCCCCCGGGCCCGCGTAGGGCACCACGTAGACCTCGTCGCGTCCGGACTCGTTCGAGTGGTAGGCCAGCCACCGTCCATCGGGCGAGAGCCGTCCGCCCTGCTCGTTGAATGGCGACTGCAGGAGAGGCCTGGGCGCCTGCCCGCCGCCCACGGGCATCGCCCAGACATCCCAGCGATTCTCGGGGCTGATGCGCACCGCCACGACGGTGTTTGCCGCCCCCGACCAATCGGTCGGACCCTCGTTGCCACCCTCGACGTGGGCCAAGGAGTCCTCCGCGCCCACCCCATTGGCCGCCCTGGCATAGCAACGCAGCCAGCCCCCTCGGATCGCGGCGAAGGCGATGCGGCTGCCGTCCGGTGACCAGACCGGGGCGAACTCGTCGTCGGGATCGAAGGTGAGCCGCGAGTTGACGCCGCGCGCCAGGTCGCGCACCCAGACGTCGAGCTTCGCGGGCTGGCCCGCGGCGATGCTGAGAGCCAGCCGCGTCCCGTCGGGCGACAGCCTGACGTCCTCGTAGTAGCCGGGCGGGGCGGCCTCCCCGAGGACACGCCCGTCTCGGGCGACCCAGAGCAGTCGGGCCAGTCCCTGGGAGGTCTGCGGCCGGTAGGCCAGCACTCCCGCGCTGGAGACCGAGAAGAACCCCGGAGTTCCACTGATGTTTTCGGTGGCGGGCGAGGGCTCCCCGATGGTGCGGGCGGATCGCGCGTCGAACGGTTGGGCCACGAGCCTGCCGCCGTTCATGTAGACCAACCAGCCCGGGGGCGCGTACTCCGCGCGGCTCTCGGTGTGCCCCACGACCCGGCTCTCCTTCGAATCCAGCCTGCCGATGTGGATCTCTTCCGCGCTGCCCGTTCTGGAGACCACGAAGAGGAAGCGCTGGCCATCGGGCAGGAAGCAAGGCCAGGCGTGCGAGGTCTCGCCGCGCGCGCGGTCGATGAAGCTGATGGCTTTGGGTGCCCCGCCTGCGGCCGGCACGCCCCGGATCGAATCCGCGTCGCCGCCGTCGAAGAGGATCCAGCCGCTCTTTCCCCACGTGCCATCGTAGCCGCCGGGCGCACCGCAGATGTCGATCACCGGACCGCCGGCGGCCGGCACCTTGCGCAGCTTCCCGTCCGCGATGAACGCCAGGTATCTGCTGTCCGGGGACCAGAAGGGCCGGGCGACCCCATCCGCGCCCTCCAGACGACGGGCCTCGAGGGCATCCAGCGGCCGCACCCACAGCCCCCAGGTGCCCATCGAATCGGACGCGAGGAAGGCCAGCATCCGCCCGTCGGGTGAAACGCGGGGCCAGCGGATCTCCGTCGTCCCCCTCGGCGAGCGCACGTCGAAGCGGATGACTCGCGGGGGCTCGCTCGTGCGCAGCAGCAGGAGGGAGCCCAGTGCCGCCACCACCACCGCCAGGCCACCCGTCAGCACCCACGTCAGTCTCTCACGGCTGCGGCGCCGGGCCGTGACGGCGATGGGCACGCCGGCTCGCGAGCCGCCTTCGGCGATCCAGCCAAGCTGGAGCTTCACGTCGTGGGCGGTCTGGACGCGCTCGTTCGGATCCTTGGCCAGACAGGCCTGGATGAGCCGCTCCAGCGCGGGTGGAGTCAGCGGCACGAGCGTCGTCGGAGACGGAGGCTCCGAGGACATGATGGCCGAGATGAGCGAAGCCTGACTGCGCCCCTCGAACGCCCGTCGCCCCGTCGCCATCTCGTAGAGCACGCAGCCCAGCGCCCAGAGGTCCGAGCGGGCATCGGCCTCGTGGCCCTCCAGCATCTCCGGCGCCATGTACTGGAACGTCCCGACGATGGTGCCTTCCGCCGTCAGCGGCCGGCTCATCGTCGGGGATTCGGGCTCGGAGCCCGCCGCCGGCGTCAGCCCGGCGGCGCGCGCCAGGCCAAAATCCATCAGCTTCGCCCCGCTCGCCGTCAGCATGACGTTCCCAGGCTTCAGATCCCGGTGCACCACGCCCGCGCGATGCGCCTTCTCCAGCGCGTCGACGATCTGGACCCCCAGCGCCAGCACCTCCGCCACCGGCAGCGGCCCCTTCTCCAGCCGCTGGGCGAGAGTCTCGCCCTCCAGAAGCTCCATCACCAGGTAGTCGGTACCCTCGTAATGGCCGACGTCGTAGAGCGTGCAGATGTGCGGGTGATTGAGCTGTGAGATGGTGCGCGCCTCGCGCTCGAAACGGGTCCGCACCTCGGGTACCGCGGCCAGCTGCGGGGCCAGCACCTTGAGGGCGACGTCGCGGCCCAGACGGGTATCGTGGGCGCGGTACACCTCGCCCATCCCGCCGGCACCCAGCGGGGCCAGGATCTTGTAGGGACCGAGTGTGTCGCCGGCGGCCAGCATCACCTCTCCCCCCCACTCTCCCGCCCTGAGGCCAGACGGGTTAGGAAAGCCGCAAAGACAGTACACCCATGCCGGGGGCTGTCCAAGCACTGATGGCGTCGGGGCAGCTCAAGCTGAGAAGGATGGACGGGTACCAGGAGCTCTCGCCGTCGCAGGAGCGAGCCGCCTGACCATGACTCAGAGATCAAGGGCGACCGAGATCGTGGCTCTACGGGCATTGTAGGAGGTCGCCACCAGAGGGATGGACACGGAAGATGCGTCACGGAGCCTTTTCAACCGAACTCGGGACGGAACCCCGTCCGATCTGCTCCACTAGGAAATCGGCCAACCGTTCGATGTAGATTTCGCCCTTGTCCCGAGAAGCTCTGCGCGGATCGCCAAGCACACCGCTCTGGGTCAGGGCCGGCATGCCCCGCTCGAGGATGATCTTGAACTCGGCGTCACCCATCGGACCCAGATACCCGGGAGCGAATCGGTCGCAGACGACGAGCGCCGGCTCGAGGGCCATCATCATCGAGGTCTCGTTCTCCCCAGCGTGAGCCCCCGCCTCTTCCACCGACACCCCGAACTCGGCTGAGACCGAGTTCAGAGCAGCCAGGAAACCCATCACGTCCGCGTATCCCGTGACCTCGACGCCGGGGTAGGCATCTCGTGCGCCGTCGATCACTTGCTTGACGCTGGCGAAGTTGCCGCCGTGCATGGGGAGAAGGACGATTCGCCGGAATCCGCAGCGGACCAGGCTGTCGGTATAGTCGCGAAGAATGAGCTTAAGCGTGTCTGGCTTGATCGAAACCGTTCCACCGAACGCCAGGTGATGCTCGGAGACGCCAACCGGAACCGACCGGGCCTGCAGCGCGTTGCCGAGCTTGCGCGCCACCCGCTCCGCGACGGCGTCGCCGATCCGGGTGTCGGTCATGGTCGGGAGGTGTGGCCCGTGCTGCTCCGTGGAACCCACCGCGACCACGACGGTTGCGAATCCTCGATCGATCGCCGATCGAATGTCCGGGCACGTCATCTCTTCCATGCGGATGGTCATCATTGCTCCCTTCGAAAGGCAGGCTACGTCACTCGAACCTCCCGCGCCTTCGATCGGTTGGGCACCACGTCCCCGTTCGCCTCCACGGCTGCCTCGCCGCCCTGCGCGATCGGGTTCTTTCACCGCTGCAGCACGCTGCGCGAGATCCCCAGTTCCCGGCTCAGCTCCGAGATCGTCACCTCGCCCCGGACCAGCCGGGCCACGGGCTCGCGCTTGAACGCCGGCGAGAACAGCCGCTGCCCGTCCGCCCCCCCCGTGGGACATTCTCCATGACACCCTTCTCGTGGCCCTGATGCTACCTCGTGGAGGTCTCTCGACGCTTCGGGGTGCAGAGCAGGGGTCTTGTAGGGCCCGAGCACAGTCCCGGCGGCCAGCATCGGCTCCCTCCCAACTCTCCGGGGCGAAACGCAAACCTGCGCAGAAAGTCGCGAGTGAGCGTACACCTTTGGCGGGGTTCTTCAAGAGTCAGTGGACGCACTTCAGTTCTGGGGCGCGGCTCGCTGTCGGTGCGAGATTTCAGCAACCGCAGGCTTGATGTCTCTCCGAGACAACGGCTTCCTTGGAACTACGAGGAGGAAGCCGAAAAGGCCGCCGGATCGCCGTCCGACGGCCTTTCAGGTAACTGCCTCCCCACAGTTGACTCATTTCTAGCTCTGTGCCTGGCGCCGCCGAAGGAGGTTCTCGCGGTTTTCAACGAGTTACGGCACCTGACCCTGGCCAGCTAGAGCGATCCGGACCCGGGAAGGTCCCTCGGGAGGGAGTGAAGCGCCGAAGTGACTGACATCTTTCATCGGCTCCCCGCCGGTCGTCCCGTCCTCGCGGGTCGTGGCCCCGCTGCTCTCCGACTCCCAGCTCGCCCGAGGAGTCACCACAGCCCGGCCGCGGCCGTCCTCCTCCGCCGGACCCTGGTCTGGCGGACTCTCCTGGCCGCGGAAGCCCTCGATAGCCGGGCCGCCCTCGCCCGCTGGCAGGGCGTCAGCCGGGCGCGCGTCACGCAGATGATGGGATTGCTGCCTTATTACGTCATCAGACACGTCTAGGCCCCAGGCGAACCTTCTACTTCAGGCGTCACTGCTGTCTACGCAAAGCCGGCATGGCCCGACTCGGCCTACGCTGCCTGCGTCGCCCGCGCCTCTCCGACGGGCCAGAGTCTCTTTCGGCGAGAAACGTCGTCCAGATCGACTTCTCCACGGCGGCCATCGCTCGTTCCAACTCGGCCCGCTTGCGGTTCACTTGCGGCTTGGCATCCGTATCGCGGGCGAGCGTCTCGGCGCAGCTTTCCGCCAGTGGAAGACCCCTGCCGCGGCGCCCGACCGTGGCGATCAAGGCCTTCACCCGGCCGATTCGGGCCTGCGCTTCCACGATGCGCTCCTGCGCGTGTTCCAGACTCACCAAGCCAAGTCGGACGTCCTGCAACAACCGGCACTCGAACGTGCGACAACACTCCGGACGATCGGCGTAGATGCCGCAGCGAGTCCCACGCAGCGCGCCACACGGTTGCAGCAGCAGTGCGCGATTCGATTCGTCGTCCTCGACCGCGAGCCCCAGCGCTTCCAGCCATAAGGATTCCGCGCGGCCGGCCAGCTCCACGTCCGCAAACAGAGATCCGTCGCAGCACAAGCCGCATCGCGCGCAAAGGGTGTCCGTGAGACTTGGTGTCATCCGACCAGAATGACGGAATGCTCCGCGCGACGAAAGTGCCGTGTCCGTGAGTTCAACCTTCGACCCTTTCAACCCCGAGGAGGTGGTAGAGTGCGTGATGGTCGCGTGCAGCTGCAATCACCCAAACCTCAGGGGGTGGTCCATGGGCGACAAGTCTCCGAAGTCGAACGAGCGGAAGAAGAAGCAGGATTCGGCGGCGAAGAACCAGAAGAAGATTGACGCCTATACCAAGACGCATCCGGCTCCCGTCGTGCCGGGCAAGAAGAACAAGTAGTCCGGGGCACGGCGCCTGCCTGGCGCGGCGGTCCCGCGCGCGGGTGGGACGCGGCGCCAGGCGGCGAACCGCGCGGGGGCGCGCCGGTGAGCCAGCCTGTCTTTGCCGCTGCCCTCCCGGTCGCGTAGAGTATCGTATCCGTTTCGCGAGGGCCCCCTGCTTCCGCCCACGTCCGTGGAGGGATCTTGTCCGACCTCTTCGCTCCCGCGTCCTCCGCCCGGGCCGCCGATCCCCAGCAGGTGCTCGAGGGCGTCTTCGGCTTCCGGGAGTTCCGCCCGGGGCAGCGCCTAGTCATCGACGCCGTGCTCGCGGGGCGCGATTGCATCGCGGTGATGCCGACGGGCGCAGGCAAGTCGCTCACCTTTCAGGTCCCGGCGCGGATCCTGCCCGGAGCGGTGCTGGTCATCTCGCCGCTCATCTCGCTCATGAAGGACCAGGTGGACGCGCTGAGCCGGGTCGGCTTCCGCGCCACCGTGCTCAACTCGACCGTCGAGTTCGCGGAACGCCGCCGGCGGCTCGAGGCGCTGCGCCGCGCCGAACTGGAACTCGTCTACGTGGCGCCCGAAGGGCTCGAAGGCACGCTTCGCGACCTCATCGCCGACTGCCGCATCAGCCTCGTGGTGGTGGACGAGGCGCA
>CAYLSO010000281.1:0-13058 GCA_964386525.1 uncultured bacterium | reverse complement strand
CCCGGAGCGCTGGCGCAACGTCTACTTGCACTGGATGCGCAACATCCAGGACTGGTGCATCTCGCGGCAGCTGTGGTGGGGGCACCGGATCCCGATCTACTACTGCACGCGCTGCGAGGCGATGACGGCCGCGCACGCGCGGCCCGAGCGCTGTGAGCAGTGCGGCGGCGGCGACTTCCGCCAGGACGAGGACGTGCTCGACACCTGGTTCTCGTCGTGGCTGTGGCCGTTCTCGACCCTCGGCTGGCCCGACGAGACGCCGGACCTGCGCGCCTTCTATCCGGGATCGCTCCTGGTCACCGGCCCGGACATCATCTTCTTCTGGGTGGCGCGCATGATCATGGCGGGCTTCGAATTCATGGGCCGGGAACCGTTCGCCCACGTCTACCTGAACTCGATCGTGCGCGACGCTCAGGGCCGTAAGATGTCCAAGTCGCTGGGCAACTCGCCCGACCCCATCGCCATCATGGACGAGTACGGGGCGGACGCACTGCGCTTCACGACGATTTTCCTGACGCCCACCGGCCAGGACCTCATCTTCGACGCCAAGCGCTGCGAGACCGGCAAGTTCTTCGCCAACAAGATCTGGAACGCGGCCCGCCTGGTGTCCATGCGCCTGGGCGGGCTCGATCCGACGGCGGTGCGCGACGCCCAGCTCGACCTGACGCTCGCCGACCGCTGGATCCTGTCGCGTTTCGCCAACTGCGTGAAGGGCACGACGCGGTGCCTCAAGACCTACCGCTTCAACGACGCGGCCAACGCCGTCTACCGCTTCGCCTGGCACGAGTACTGCGACTGGTACCTGGAGCTGGTGAAGCCGCGCTGGTCGGACGAGGGCGCGGCCGCCGATCCCGCCGGGGCCCGCACCGCCCGGGTGGTGGCCTACCGCGTGCTCGACGGCATCCTGCGCTTGCTGCATCCGTTCATGCCCTACATCACCGAGGAGATCTGGCAGGCCATCCCGCACGACGGCGAGTCGATCACCGTGGCGGCCTGGCCGAAGGCCAAGAAGGTGTGGTTCGACGTCGCGGCGGAGGCCGACCTGGGTCTGCTCATGGACCTGGTGGTGGCGGTGCGCAACCTGCGCTCCGAGATGAACCTGCCGCCGGGGCGCGGCGTGCCGGTGGTGGTGCGCGCCGACGTGCGGGTCACGGCACTGATCGACGCCAACCGGGAACTGCTGGCGCCGCTGGCGCGTATCGAGTCGTGGACGGTGGGGCCGGACGCCGTGCGGCCGGGCGTGGCCGCCGCCGCCGTGGTGCGCGGGCTGGAGGTGTGGCTGCCGCTGGCCGGGATCATCGACCTGGAGGCCGAGCGCATGCGCCTGGCCCGCGAGGCCGACCGCGTGCTGCACGACCTCGAGTCGACGCGTCGCAAGCTGCAAAACCAAGACTTCCTCACCAAGGCCAAGAAGGAAGTCGTGGAGCGCGAGCGCCAGAAGCTGGAGCAGCTCGAGGAGACGGTCGCCAAACTGCAGCGGGCCGAGCAGGCGCTCCGGGGGTAGCCGGGCCCCGCGCCCGCGGAGGAGAATGCCGTGCGGCAGAAGAGCGTCGAGAGGATCGTCGAGGCTCTCCAGGCCCGCGAGGTGCGCTATCCGATCGTCTGGGGCCGGGCGGTGGTGGCGCACGGCCACGCGCTTCACCGCGGACGTGGACCTCGTCCTCGACCCGCATCCGGAGAACCTCGAACGGGCTCTGGCGGCGCTGGCCGAGCTCGGCTACGTGCCCCGCGCGCCCGTGCCCCTGGAGGATCTCGCCCGCCAGGAGAACCGGAGGCGATGGGCGGCCGCTCGACCTGGAGGACGTCCGCCGGCTGTTTCTGGCGGAGAAGCTGCGCTGGCTCGAGGAGGCGCAGGAGCTGGTGCGACGATCGACGGACCGCCGGACGCCGGACGCGGTGCGCGAGCCGGGACCCCCGGCAGGGAAGGAGAGACCGGACGATGATGCCGAACGATAGGGAATCCCGGACCGCGGCGGCGGCCGCGATCGGTGCCACCGCCGGAGCGCTCGCGGGCCTGCTCCTGTGGGCCGCGCCGGCGGCCGCGCAGCCGAAGGTGACCGCCGTTTCGGGCGCCGACCGCAGCCTTGCGGTCACCGTCTACAACCAGAACCTCGGCCTGGTGCGCGAGGAGCGGGCCGTGGAGCTGAAGGCCGGCCGCTCCGAGCTGCGCTACGCCGACGTGGCCGCCCAGCTCGACCCCACCAGCGTGCACTTCGTGCCGGTCGGTGGCGGCGGCTTCCGGGTGCTCGAGCAGAACTTCCAGTACGACCTGGTGAGCGGCGACCGGCTGCTCGAGCGCTCGCTCGACGGCGCGGTGCGCGTGGTCGGCAAGGACGGCGCCCTGACCGAGGGCAAGCTCCTGTCCTTCGATGGCGGCTCGCTGGTGCTGGAGACGCGCGACGGCATCAAGGTGGTCAACCGCGGCGAGACGCGCGAGCTGTCGGTGGCGTCCTTGCCCGGCGGGCTCATCTCCAAGCCGACCCTGGCGTGGCTGGTCGAGAGCCCCGCCGGCGGCGAGCGGCGCACGCGGCTCTCGTACCTCACCGGCGGACTGTCGTGGCACGCCGAGTACGTGGCCGTGGTCAACGCCGCCGACACCGGGCTGTCGTTGGCCGGCTGGGTCTCGGTGGAGAACCAGTCGGGGGCGACCTACCCCGAGGCCAAGCTCAAGCTGGTGGCCGGGGACATCAATCTGGTGCGCCCCAAGATGGAGGCCGTGGCCCGCGGGCGGGTGATGGAGATGCAGGCGGACATGGCGGCCGCCCCCCAGTTCGAGGAGCGCCAGTTCTTCGAGTACCACCTCTACGACCTGCAGCGGCCCACCACCATCGCCGACCGCGAGACCAAGCAGATCTCGCTGTTCGAGCCGGCCACCGTCGGCAGCGTCGAGAAGAAGTACACCTTCGACGCGCAGCGGTTGGGCAACAAGGTGGCGGTGACCCTCGAGTTCAAGAACAGCAAGGCGGCGGGGCTGGGCATGCCGCTGCCGGCCGGCAAGGTGCGCATCTACAAGGAGGACGCAGGCGGCGCGCAGGAGTTCGCCGGCGAGGACCGGATCGACCACACGCCGCAGGACGAGAGAGTGCGGCTGTCGGTGGGCAAGGCCTTCGACGTGGTGGCCGAGCGCAAGCAGACCGATTCCCGGCGCCTCTCGGACCGCGTCAACGAGACCGCCTTCGAGATCGCGGTGCGCAACCGCAAGCGCGAGGCGGTGACGGTGGTGGTGGTCGAGCACCCGTACGGGGACTGGGAGATCGTGCAGCGCTCCCACGAGTTCGCCAAGAAGGACGCCTTCACGATAGAGTTCCCGGTGAAGGTGCCGGCCGGCGCCGAGGTCAAGGTCACCTACACCGTGCGCACGCAGTAGGGGGCGGCCGGCGCGGGGCGGGCGGCGTTCGGCCTGCGCCGCCCGCCGCCCGCCGTGCTATTCTCCGTCCGCCATGCCCAGCCCGTTCCGGCTCCACTCGCCCTATCCGCCGCAGGGGGACCAGCCGCAGGCCATCCGCGAGCTGGCCGACGGCCTGGCGCGCGGCGACCGCTACCAGACGCTGCTCGGCGTCACCGGCTCGGGCAAGACCTTCACCATGGCCAACGTCATCGCCCAGGCGGGTCGGCCGGCGCTGATCATCTCGCACAACAAGACCCTGGCGGCGCAGCTCTACGGCGAGTTCAAGCAGTTCTTCCCCGAGAACGCCGTGGGCTATTTCATCTCCTACTACGACTACTACCAGCCCGAGGCCTACATCCCGCAGAGCAACACCTACATCGAGAAGGACGCCTCGATCAACGACGACATCGACCGCCTGCGGCTGTCGGCCACCTCGGCGCTCCTCGAGCGCGACGACGTCGTGGTCGTCGCCTCGGTGTCGTGCATCTACGGGCTCGGCTCGCCGGAGGACTTCCGCGACCTGTCGCTGCACCTGGCGGTGGGGGAGGAGGCCCGCCGCGAGGCCATCCTCGCTAAGCTGGTGCACATCCAGTACGTGCGCAACGACTACGAGTTCGGGCGCGGCACCTTCCGGGTGCGCGGCGACGTCCTCGAAGTGCGGCCGGCGTACGAGGAGCACGCGGTGCGCATCGAGCTCGACGACGACCGCGTCGCGCGGCTGTCCGACGTGGACCCGCTCACCGGCAACGTGCTGGCGCGCAAGCCGCGGCTGGTGCTCTATCCGGCCAAGCACTTCGTCACGCCGGGGCGGAGGCTGGCGCCGGCGCTGGCCGGCATCCGGCGGGAGCTGGAGGAGCAGGTGGCGCGCTTCGAGGCCGCCGGCCAGCTGCTGGAGGCCGAGCGCATCCGCTCGCGCACCGAGTACGACCTCGAGCTGCTGACCGCCATCGGCTACTGCCCGGGAGTCGAGAACTACTCGCGCCACCTCTCGGGGCGCGCCGCCGGCGAGCGCCCGCAGTGCCTGCTCGACTACTTCCCGCGCCCCTTCCTCACCATCATCGACGAATCGCACGTCACCGTGCCGCAGGTCGGCGGCATGTACGAGGGCGACCGCTCGCGCAAGGAGACGCTGATCCGCTACGGCTTCCGCCTGCCGTCGGCCCTCGACAACCGGCCGCTGCGCTTCGCCGAGTGGGAGGCGGTCACCGGCCAGACGGTCTTCGTCACCGCCACGCCGGCCGAGTACGAGCTGCAGAAGTCCCGCGGCGTGCTGGTCGAGCAGATCATCCGGCCCACCGGCCTGGTGGACCCGCAGATCGAGATCCGCCCGGTGGCCCACCAGGTGGACGACCTCCTGGCCGAGATCCGCCGGGTGGTGGCCGACGGCCAGCGCGTGCTGGTGACCACGCTCACCAAGCGCATGGCCGAGGACCTCTCGGACTATCTCGGCGAGGTGGGCGTGCGGGTGCGCTACCTGCACTCCGACATCGACGCCCTGGAGCGCGTCGAGCTCCTGCGCGGGCTGCGCCTGGGCGGGTTCGACGTGCTGGTGGGCATCAACCTGCTGCGCGAGGGGCTCGACCTGCCGGAGGTCGGCCTGGTGGCCATCCTCGATGCCGACAAGGAGGGTTTCCTGCGCAGCGAGCGCTCGCTCATCCAGACGGCCGGGCGCGCGGCCCGCAACGTGGCCGGGCGCGTGCTGCTCTACGCCGACTCGGTCACCGGCTCCATGGCGCGGGCCATCGCGGAGACCGACCGGCGCCGCGAGCGACAGCTGCAGTTCAACCGCGAGCACGGCATCACGCCGCGCTCCATCGTCAAGTCGGTGGAAGAAGTCATGCGCATCACCGCGGTGGCCGACGCGCGGGCCGGCGGGGCGGAGACGGACGGCGAGGGCGGGCCGCCGCCCGGCGAGCTGGCGCAGCTGGGCGGAGACGCCGCCGGGCTGGCGCGCGCCATCGCCGAGCTGGAGCGCGAGATGACCGCCGCGGCCCGCCGGCTGGAGTTCGAGCGCGCCGCCAGCCTGCGCGACCGGGTCGAGGAGCTGGTGGGCCAGGCACTGGCCGCGGGGGCCGACGCCGGGGCGCTGGCGGGTGCCGTGGAGCAGGCGCTCGGCGCGCGGGCCGGGGCGGTGCTGGCCGGGCAGGGGCGCGGCCGCAGCGGGCGCGGCGCCGGCCGGGCGCGACGGAGGTAGACGGAGTGAACCTCGAGGCCATCGCTGTGCACACCGTGAAACTCGCCCTCACGGAGGATCTCTGGGGCGGCGACGTCACCACCCAGGCGGTGGTGCCGCCCGGCGCCCGGGCCACGGCCGCGCTGATCGCCAAGGCGGCGGGCGTGCTGGCCGGCCTGGACGTGGCGCGGCTCGTGTTCCACGAGGTGGATCCGGAGCTCGTCTTCGAGCCGCTGGCCAAGGACGGGCAGCGCGTGCAGCCCGGGCTCGAGGTGGCGCGCGTGCGCGGGGGTGCCGCCGGCATCCTGATGGGCGAGCGCACCGCGCTCAACTTCCTCTGCCACCTCTCGGGCGTGGCCACCCTGACGGCGCGCTTCGTGCGCCGCGCGCGCGGCACGGGCGCGGTCATCCTGGACACGCGCAAGACCCTGCCCGGCCTGCGCGTCCTCGAGAAGTACGCGGTGCAGAAGGGCGGCGGCGAGAACCACCGCATGGGCCTCGGCGACATGTACCTGGTCAAGGACAACCACATCCGCGCCGCCGGCTCGATCGCCGCCGCGGTCGAGCGCATCCAGGCGACGCGCCAGGAGCTGCTGCTCGAGGTCGAGGCCGCCAGCTTCGAGGAGGTCAAGGAAGCGTGCGAGGCGGGGGTGGACCGGATCCTGCTAGATAACCTGACCGTCGAGCAGATCCGCACCGCCGTGGAGATCGTGGACAACCACCCCAAGCCGCCGGCGCCGGCGCGGGCCCGGCGCAAGGGCGCCAAGCGCTGGCCGGAGCTCGAGGTCTCGGGCGGGGTCAGCCTCGACAACGTCAAGGACATCGCCGCCACGGGCGTCGACTTCATCTCGGTCGGCGCGCTGACGCACTCGGCGCCGGCGCTCGACCTGAGCCTGGAGATCACCGGCCTTGGCTGAGCCGCCGGCCGCGGCGGCGTGGGACGCCGCGCGACTCGCCGCCTGCCTCGCCGGGCGGCGCCTCGGGCACCCGCTGGTCGTGCTGCAGGAGACGGGCTCGACCAACGACGTGGCCTGGGAGTGGGCGCGGGGCGGGGCGGGCGAGGGCCTGCTGGTGCTCGCCGAGTGCCAGACCGGCGGCCGCGGGCGCGGCGGCAACACCTGGTTCTCGCCGCCCGGCGTGGGCGTGTGGGCGTCGTTCCTGCTGCGCCCGACGCTGGCGCCGCACCGGCTGGGATTGTTGCCCCTGGTGGCGGGGCTGGCGGCGGCCCAGGCGGCGGAGCGCGCCGGCGTGGCGACCGGGCTCAAGTGGCCGAACGACCTGGTGGCCGCCGACGGCAGCGGACGCAAGCTCGGCGGCGTGCTCTGCGAGTCGCGCCCCGAAGCGGGCGGCGGCTGCACGGTGGTGCTCGGCGTGGGCGTGAACGTCTGCACGCGGGCCGCGGCCTTTCCCGCCGAGTTGGCGCGCACGGCCGTCTCGCTGGCCGCGGTCGCGGGACACCCGGTGGCGCGCGACGAGTACCTGGTGGCCCTGGCCCACTGCCTGACCGACGGCTACGAGGCGCTCGAGCGCGGCGAGGAGCGCGCCCTGGTGGACGCCTGGAGGGCGCGGGCCGTGCTCTTCGGACGGGCGGTGAGCGTGTGCGGCGGCGGGGCGGCGGTGCACGGCGTGGCGCGTGACGTGGGCGAGGACGGAGCCCTGATCGTGCGCCTCGACAGCGGTGCCGAGCTGGAGGTGCGCGCCGGGCAGCTCGACGTGGCGTGGGAGAACGGGGGGGCCGCGGGCGGGGGCGGCGCGGCCGCCGGGGGACACCGTGGCTGATGGCGGTCGCCCGGGCGCCGACGAGCTGACCTTTGTCGAGCACCTCGAGGAGCTGCGGGGGCGGCTCTTGCGCTCGGCCCTGGCGGTGGCCGTGGGCATGATCGCGGGCTGGGTCCTGGCGCCGGCCGTCCTCGACTGGCTGGTGCGCTCGAGCGTCGGCCATGCCGCCGTGATGAGTCCCGTCGAGGCGCTCGGGGAGCGCTTCCGCCTCGCCCTCTTCCTGGGCGGCTGCGTGGCCTCGCCGGCCGTGCTGTACCAGGTGTGGGCCTTCGTGGTGCCCGGGCTCTTGCGCCGCGAGCGCCGGCTCATCCTGCCCCTGGTGCTGCTCTCGCTCGTGCTCTTCGCCGCCGGCGTGGCAGTGGCGCTCCTGCTCGTCGTGCCCATCTCCATGCAGGCGCTCAACGCCTTCCTCACGCCGGCGATGACGCCGCAGTTCCGCCTCTCCTACGTGCTCGGCTTCATCTACAACCTCTGCCTGGCGACGGGCGTGGTGTTCCAGCTGCCGCTGGTGGTGGCGGTGCTCAGCCTGATGCGCGTCGTGTCCAGCCGCTTCCTGATCCGCAAGTGGCGGCTGGCCCTGGTGGGCGCCGTCGTGGTGAGCGCCCTGGTGACGCCGGGCGACGTGGTGATCGCGCAGTTCCTGCTCGGCCTGCCGCTGGTGCTGCTGTACGTCCTGTCGGTGGCGGTGGCGTGGATCCTGGAGCGGGCGCGGGGGGCGCGCGGGCCGGCGCTCCTCGACAGCTGGACGGAGGGCTCGTCCGCGGAGGACACCTGATGCGCGCGCTGCTCGTGGTGGATGTGGGGAACTCGGAGACCGTCGTCGGGCGCTTCGCGGACGAACGCCTGACCGGGCACTGGCGCCTGGTCAGCCGCCCGCGCACCGCCGACGAGGTGGTGTTGCAGGTCGGCCTCATGCTCGGCGGCGGGCCCGCCGTGCACGACGGCCTTCCGGCCGTGCTCTGCTCGGTCGTGCCGCCGGCGACGCGCGATTTCGCGGCGGCATTGGAGCGGCTCACCGGCGCGCCGCCGGTGGTGGTGGACGAGGGCGCGGCGCGCGTCATCCCCATCCGCTACCGCGACCCGTCGGCGGTCGGGCCGGACCGCATCGCCAACGCCGTCGCCGTGCGCGCGCTGCACGGCGTCCCGGCCGTCGTGGTGGACCTCGGCACCGCCACCACCTTCGACGTCGTGGGGCCGCGCGGCGACTATCTGGGCGGCGCCATCGCGCCGGGCGTGATCACCTCGAGCGAGGAACTGTTCCGGCGCGCCGCGCGCCTGTCGCGCATCGAGCTGACCATGCCCGAGCGCGCCATCGGGCGCACGACGCAGGAGAGCCTGCAGGCGGGCATCCTGCTGGGAGCCGTCGGCATGGTGGACACGCTGGTGCGCCGCATCGCCAAGGAACTGGGGCGACGGCCGAAGGTCGTGGCTACCGGCGGGCTGGCACCGGTCATCGGCCCCGCGTGCGAGACGGTCGATGTGGTGGACGAGTGGCTCACCCTGCACGGCCTGCGGCTCCTGGGCGAGGCGATGGGCCGCCGCCGGGCCGCCGGGGGGGCTCGCGGCAAGGCCCTTGGGGGAGTTCGCCGCCGCCGCTAGCGGGCGGCCGCCGCCGGCGCGGCATGCCCGCGCCCGGCGCCGGGTTGCAGTCGGGCTAAACCAGGGCCCCGGGGGCGGCCGGACACGATTCTATTGAGGTCGTGCCCCGGCGGTGGTAACAATTGAAGTGCGCCCCCGCGAGAATCCACGCTCCGCGGCGGCGGCATCTCTCTTCGCTTCCCTCCTGGCACCCCGAGAAGGGGGCACGCATGCGGGCATCGCGCATCCTCATCCTCGCTATGCTGGCAGTGCTCTTCGCCTGCCCGCCCGCCGGCGCGCAGACCTCTTGGACCACGACGCTCAGCGGTGCCAGCGTAGTGCCGCCCATCTCGACGTCCGGCTCCGGCAACTTCGACGCGACGCTCAGCGCCGACCAGACGGTGATGACCTTCACCCTCACCTATCAGATCAAGGGGTCGGTGGCGCAGGCGCGCATCCACCGCGGGTTCACGGGCAGCAACGGCCCGGCGATCTACTACCTCTCGGCGGGGCCGTTCGCCTCGCCGCTCACGGGCCAGACCGACCCGGCGCCGGCCGGGGGCGCGCCGGGATTCCTGTCCGCCGACTTCGCCGACCTGCAGGCGGGGAACCTTTACTTGAACCTCGCCACCACGGCGTATCCCGCCGGCGAGATCCGCGGCCAGATCGTCAGCGCCGTCCAGGCCAGCAATGAGACGTGGGGGCGCATCAAGGCGCTCTTCCGCTAGGTCCCGCCCCGCCCCACACTCCGCTCCGGTCTCGCCTTGCCACGCGGCCGCTCTCCGTTTAGAATCGCGCGCGGCACGCCCCGAACCGACGCCCCTGCGGCCGCGCGGGCTGCGCCTTCCGGCCCCGACCGAAGAGAAGGGGATCGCATGTCCGAGCCTCCAGTCCCCGCCGCATCGCGTCCCGCGACGGGGCCGCGCCGGTGGTCCGCAGCCGTCGCGCTGGCCGCGTTGCTCGTCGGCCTCGCCGGCTGCTTCTACTACGACGCTGACATCCGGGTCGCCCCCGACGGGTCCGTGCTGGTGCACGAGCGCATCCGGATCGACCAGGAGTGGAAGGCCGTCGTCCAGGACACCCTGCAGGCGGCGGAGCGCGTGATCCAGCGTTACGTGAGCGAGGCCCGGGTGCGCGGCGGCCGGGTCGTGGGCTTCGGCAGCGACTCGGCGACGGCCGAGTTCCGCTACCCGTCGCTCGCCGCCTTCGACCGCGCTTGGCCCGACTCGAGCGATCACGGCCAGCAGTGGGACCGCTCCGTCTACCGCCGCGGCCACGAGGGGAGCCAGGCGACCGACGAGCTGATCCTGTGGCGCATGAGCCCGCCCGAGCGCTCCACCAAGCAGGCCAAGCAGCGCTATCCGGTGCTCACCTTCTGGGTCACGCCCCCGGCGGCGCCGCTCCGCCACAACGCGCACCTGTCCCGCGACGGCACCTACGGCTGGCGGTTCACCGACCAGATGACCACGCCAGACTCGGTGCGGATCGTGTGGCCGGCCACGGAGAAATGACCTCCGACGGCGAGCCGGGCGGCAGTGGGGCTGGCGATCTCGGCGCCCTGGCTGCCGAGCTGGTGGCGATCCCCAGCGTCTCGGGCGCCGAGGCCGCGCTCGCCGAGCGGGTGACGGAGTGGTTCACCGCCGTGCCCGGCGAGACCCACCGCCTCGGCAACAACGTCGTGCACCGCGGTCCGCCACGGCCCGGCCGGCCGCTGGTTGTGCTGGCGGGGCACCTGGACACGGTGCCGCCGCAAGGCAATGCCGAGCCGCGCTTCGCCGACGGGCGCCTCTACGGCCGCGGCGCCAGCGACATGAAAGCGGGGCTGGCCGTCATGCTGGCGCTGGCCGGCGCGGCCGGCCGCGCCGGCGTCTCCGCGGCCGGCCTGGACGCCGCGCGCTTCGACCTCGCCTGGGTGTTCTACGAGTGCGAGGAGGTGGCGTTCGAGCGCAACGGGCTGCGCCGCCTCTGGCCCGAGCTGCCGTGGCTGGCGGATGCGGCGCTGGCCTTCCTTCTCGAGCCGACCGACTGCGCCGCCGAGCTGGGCTGCCTGGGTTCGCTGCACGCCGAGTTCACGGTGCGGGGACGCGCCGCGCACAGCGCGCGGCCGTGGTTGGGGGAGAACGCCCTGTACAAGGCCCTGCCGTTCCTGGCGCGCCTGGCGAGCGCCGAGCCGCACCCGGTGACGACCGGCGGGGTCACCTACCAGGAGACCCTGGAGGTGACCACGGCGCGCTGCGGGGTCGGGCGCAACGTGGTCCCCGACGCCTTCACCTGCAACGTCAACCGCCGCTTCGCTCCGACGCGCACGCCGGAGGAGGCGGTGGCCGAGCTGTGCGCGCTGGCGCCCCCGGGCGTGGAGGTCGAGGTCGTGGACGTCTCGCCGGGTGCCCCGCCGGCCACCGGGCATCCGCTGATCGCCGAGTTCCTCGACCGCTTCGCTCTGGAGCGGCGGGCCAAGCAGGCGTGGACCGACGTCGCACAGTTCGCCCAGCGCGGCGTGCCGGCGCTCAATTTCGGACCGGGCGTTCCCGAGACGGCGCACCGTCCGGACGAGTCGGTGCCGCTCGCCAACCTGGACCGCGCCCTGGCGGTGCTGCGCGATTTCCTGTGGCGCGCCGGCGGGGCCGGGGCGTGACCGCCCGCGGCGACGGGGACCCCGGGAGGGGAGCGTGAGCGGCGCCCTGCCGCTCAACCCCTGCCTCGCCGAGTTCCCGGAGTACCCCTTCGCGCGCCTCGGGGCGGCGCGCGAGGCGGCGCGCTCCCGCGGCCGCGAGCCCGTCGACCTGAGTCTCGGCGATCCGCGCGAGCCGACGCCGGCGTTCATCCGCGAGGCCCTGACCCGGGCGGTGCCGGAGCAGTCGTCCTATCCGTCGGTGGCCGGCAGTCCCGAGCTGCGCCGCGCCGTCGCCGGCTGGGTGGAGCGGCGCTTCGGCGTGCGGCTCGATCCGGAGCGCCATCTGCTGCCGGCCAACGGGTCGAAGGAGGCGATCTTCCACCTGGCGATGGTGTGCGTGGACCCCGGCGGAGCCCGCCGCCGGGTCGTCATCCCGACGCCGGCCTACCCGGTCTACGCGCGCGGGGCGCGCCTGGCGGGAGGTGTGCCCACGCCGCTGCCCCTGGAGGAGTCGCGCGGCTTCCTGCCGGACCTCGACGCCGTGCCGGCGGCGGTGTGGCGCGAGACCGCTGTCCTGTGGCTCAACTACCCGCACAATCCCACCGGGGCGACGGCCCCGTTCGCGCTCTACGAGCGCGCCCTCGCCCTGGCCCGCGAGCACGGCTTCGTCGTGGCCAGCGACGAGGCCTACTGCGAGCTCTATTTCGCCGCGCCGCCGCCGTCGCTCTTGCAGGCCGGCCTCGAGCGCGGCCTCGCTTTCCACACGCTCTCCAAGCGCTCGGCCATGACCGGCTACCGCTCGGGGTTCTTCGCCGGCGACCCGGAGCTGGTGGCGGCCTACCGCGCCCTGCGCCTGTCGCTCGGCGTGGCCACGCCCGGCTTCGTGCAGGCCGCCGCCGTCGCGGCGTGGGGCGAGGAGACGCACGTCGAGCGCCTGCGCGCCGCGTTCGCCGCGCGGCGGGAGATCTTCTTGCCGCTCTTGCGCGACCTGGGGCTGCAGGTTTTCCCGGCCCTGGCCACCTTCTTCCTGTGGGTGGCCGCGCCGGGCGGGGACGACGTCGCGCTTGCCGAGCGCTGGTTCGCGGCCGGCGTGCTGCCGATGCCCGGCTCGTGGCTCTCCGACGGGGGCGTCGGCTACCTGCGGCTGGCGCTCGTGCCCACGCTGGCGGACTGCCGCGAGGCGGCCCGCCGCCTGCGGGCCGCACTCTGACCGGAAGGAGACCGCCATGCTCAGCGATCGTGACCGGCAAGCCCTGCGAGAGGGGATCGAGGCGGCGGCGCGCGGCGAGCGCGCGCTCGAGGATCCCGCCGTGCTGGTGGCCGTCTCCGAGGTGATCGCCGCGCTCGACGGCGGCGGCCTGCGGGTGGCCGAGAAGGTGGACGGCGCGTGGCGCACCCACGCCTGGGTCAAGCACGCCATCCTGCTCTACTTCCGCCTGCGCAAGATGGAGACCATGGAAGTGGGGCCGTTCGAGTTCCGCGACAAGATCCCGCTCAAGCACGGCCTCGAGGCGCACGGCGTGCGG
>CAYLSO010000280.1:0-7266 GCA_964386525.1 uncultured bacterium | reverse complement strand
GACGCCCCAGATGGATCTCCACCTGATTGACGACCAGGGGCATGGGGCAGGCGCGCTGGATCGTCGACAGCAGGGACGGTCGGAAGTTGCTCACGCCGAACTCGAGCACCTTGCCCTGGGCTTTCAGCTCGCTGAAGGCCGCCGCGATCTCCTGCGGATCGGCGAGATAGTCGGGGCGGTGCAGCATGAACAGGTCGATGCGGTCGGTGCCGAGGCGCTTGAGGGAGCCTTCGCACGACCGCAGGATGTGCTCGCGGGAGAAGTCCCACCGGTGCGGGGCCGACGGGTCGGGGTCGCCTTTCCAGCGTATGCCGCACTTGGTTCCGATGAGAATCTTGTCGCGCATGCGCGGGACTTCCTTGAGCACGCGGCCGAAGATCTCCTCGCACAGACCGTTGCCGTAGATGTCGGCGTGGTCGAAGTGGGTGTAACCGGCTTCGTAGGCAGCGAGTATGGCTTGGCGGCCCGCCGCCTCGAGCGCGGGCGTCAGCCGGTCGCGTTCCATCGTGCCGCTGACGCGCATGCAGCCGTAGGCCAGGCGCGAGGAAACGAGCGGGCTGGAGCCGAGTCTCTCGGTCTTCACGGGCGTCTCCCGGGGCCGGGGGGACGGAGGCCGGGGCCACTGTAGCACGGGCCGCCGCGGACCCCCGACTCACTTGACAGTCCCGGCCCGCCCCCCTACATTGTTCGCAGCGCGAGCAAAGCCCGGAGGCCCCGGGCGCCCCCCGCCGGCGGGCCGTCCGCCGCGTCGGGCGGCCCCGCCCCCGGGCCCGACGACCGCGTCCCCGGCCCGGAGACGACCCATGACCCTCAGACGCTTGATCGGCCTCGCCGCGGTGGCGCTCCTGACGGCGGTCGCGGTGGCGGCCTGCTCGCGCGACCCCGGGACCCTCGATCCCTGGCCGCCCAACACCGACCCCATCGTCTTCGAGGACCAGTTCACGGGCCTGGTCGAGTTCTACGCCTTCGGGAACTCGCAGCTCGACGCCCTCAGCGTCCAGACCGCCGAGCAGTACGAGGGGACTTCCTGCCTGCGCATCCGGGTGCCCGCCCCCGGCGGCAAGTACGCCGGCGGGGCCTTCGTGGCCAGCCAGCAGCGCGACCTCTCGGGCTACACGGCGCTGACCTTCTACGCCAAGGCGAGCCGGGCGGTGACGCTCGAGAAGGCCGGCCTCGGCAACGACAACACCGGCACCTCCAAGTACGACGCGTCGGTCGCCAACCTGCAGATCGGAACCACGTATAAGAAGTACGTCATCCCCATCCCCCTCCCCGCCCGCCTGCGGGCGGAGCCCGGCCTCTTCTTCTTCTCGGCCCCGACCCAGGGCGACTCCGGGTACGACATCTACGTGGACGAGGTGAAGTTCGAGTTCGTGCCCGGGATCGCCGACCCCCGCCCGGTGATGTCGCCCCGCACGGTGAACACCTTCGTCGGGGCGGTCACGGCGGTGCAGGGCACGCGGGTCACCTTCAAGGTGGACGCGACCGACGTGCTGGTGAACCACAACCCGGCATACTTCGACTACACCTCCTCGGACTCCTCGGTGGCGATCGCCGCCGACGGGGTGATCCGGGTGCTCGGGGTGGGCAGCGCGGTCATCACCGCCCGGCTCGATACCCTGGCCGCGACCGGCGCGGTGAACCTGAACGCCGGCGCCTTCACGCCGGGGCTGGCGCCGGTCCCGACCCGGCCCGCCAAGGACGTCATCTCGATCTTCAGCAACGTCTACCCGAACCGCTACGTAGACAAGTGGTCGGCCGACTGGGACGTCGCCGATGTCACCGACCTGCAGATCTACGGCGACGACCTGAAGCTGTACACGAACCTCGTCTTCGCCGCGATCGAGTTCACCTCGCAGACCATCGACGCCTCGGCGATGACGCACCTGCACATGGACGTCTGGTTCCCGACCGGCACGCTCCTCAAGATCAAGCTGGCGGACTTCGGGCCCGACGGTGTCTACAACAAGCCACCCGCGCCGAGCGACGACTCGGAGTCCCAGGTGGCGTTCACCACCGGCTCGACGCCGCCGCTGGTGACCGGGACCTGGATGGGGCTCGAGATGCCGCTGGCCAACTTCACCAACCTCGCGTCGCGAGCCCACCTCGCCCAGCTCGTGATCGAGGGCAATCCGAGCTCTGTCTACGTGGACAACATCTACTTCCACAAGTAGGGGACGCGGGAGGGCGCTTGGGCCAGCGGGCGGCGGTCGGGACGAGGGGCAACGGCAAGCGGCCGCGCGGCGACGCGCGCCCGAGCCCGCTGGCCGACTCCTGCCTGCGGCTCATCTGGGCCGAGCGGCGCATCTCGCGGGCCGACATCGCGCGGCGCACCGGGCTGGCCCGCTCGACCGTCTCCGAGATGGTCGGCGCCATCGTCCCCACCGGCCTGGTCGCCGAGATCGGCGTCGGCCCCTCGCGCGGCGGCCGGCCGCCCATGGTGCTCGAGTTCCAGGACGACGCCTGCGCCATCCTCGGCGTGGACATGGGCGCGGCGCACGTCTCGGTCGCCCTCACCGACCTGCGCGGCCGCGTGCTGGCGTGGGAGCACCGCAGCCATCCGGTGCGCACCGACCCCGAGGGCACGCGCGCGCTCATCCGCGAGCTCTGCGACGCCTGCCTGGACGGGCGCCGCCCCGCCGTGCGGCGTCTGGTCGGCGTCGGCGTGGCGGTCCCCTGCCCCGTCGATCCGCGCCATCCCGACCGCCTCCCCGAGGCGGTGCTCCCCGACTGGCACGGGAAGAGCGGGCTCGGCGTGCTGAGCAAGCGCTACAAGGCACCGCTGATGGTGGACAACGACGCCAACCTCGGCGCGCTCGCCGAGCACTGGTGGGGGGCCGGCCGGGGCATCGACGACTTCGCCTACATCAAGGTGGCCACCGGAGTGGGCTCGGGCCACGTCATCGGCGGCCGCATCTACCGCGGCGCCACCGGCGTGGCCGGCGAGATCGGGCACATCGCCATCGACGCGTCCGGCCCCCCGTGCATGTGCGGCCTGCGAGGCTGCCTCACCACCCTGGTCGGCGCGCAGGCCCTCGCGGCCCGCGCCCGCGCCCTGCTCCCCGAGCACCCCGAGAGCGCGCTCGCCGGCACGGAGCCCACGGTCACCGCCATCGAGGACGCGGCCCTGGCCGGCGACGCCCTGGCCCTGCGGGTGGCGCACGAGGCGGCGGAGCACCTCGGCATCGCGGTGGCCGGCCTGCTCAACCTCATGAACCCGGCGCTGGTCATCCTCGGCGGCGGCCTGTCGCGGCTCGGCGAGCTGCTGCTGGCGCCGCTGCGCGAGACCGTGCGCCAGCGCACGCTGGTCAGCTCGCTGGTCGCCTCCGAGGTGCGCACCAGCGAGCTGGGCACGCAGGCGACCGCCGTCGGCGCCGCCACCCTGGTCCTCGAGGCGGCGCTCGCCGACTCGCGCCGCTTCCCGGCGGCGGCACGCACAAGGAGCAAGCGATGAACCGCCGCAGCGGCGCCTGGCGGCGCCTCCTCAAGCCGATGATCCTCGGTCTCGCGATCGCGCCGGTGAGCGGCGCCTGCCGCGACGCGCCGACCGGGCCGGAGCTGAAGCCGCTGACGCTGGTCTGGCAGGACGAGTTCGACGGGCCGGCCGGGCAGCGCCCGGACACCGCCAAGTGGGTGCCCGAGGTCGGCGGCTCCGGCTGGGGCAACAACCAGCTCGAGTACGACACCGACCGCCCGGAGAACGCCTCCCTCGATGGCGAGGGGCGGCTGGCGATCGTGGCCCGCCGCGAGGACTACGGCGGCCGCGCCTACACCTCGGCGCGGCTCATCACGCGCGGGCGCTACCAGGCGACGCTGGGCCGCTTCGAGGCGCGCCTCAAGCTGCCGTCGGGCCAGGGCCTGTGGCCGGCCTTCTGGCTGCTCGGCTCCGACATCGGCACCGTCGGCTGGCCGACCTGCGGCGAGATCGACATCATGGAGTACCGCGGCCAGCAGCCGAAGACCGCGCACGGCAGCCTGCACGGGCCCGGCTACTCCGGCGGCCAGGCGCTCACGAGCTCGTTCCAGCTCACCGCCGGCGCCTTCGACACCGACTTCCACGTCTTCGCCGTCGAGTGGGAGCAGGAGCGCATCACCTGGTTCATCGACGGCATCCAGTTCAAGACCGCCACGCCCGCCGACCTGCCGTCCGGCGCGCGCTGGGTCTTCGACCACCCCTTCTTCGTCATCCTGAACGTGGCCGTGGGCGGGAACTACGTCGGGCCGCCCGACGAGACCACGGTCTTCCCGCAGACGATGCTCGTGGACTGGGTCCGGGTCTACCAGGCCGCGCCGTGAACAAACGGGCGCGCCTCCGCTCCGCCACGCGCCTCGCGGTCGTGCTGCTGGCGCTCACGGTGGCGGCCTGCGCGCGCGAGCGCCCGCCCGCCCCGCGCGGCGTGCTCGTCGTCTCGCAGGAGCAGCAGGCCTCCTGGGTGCGCAACTTCAACCCGCTGACCACCGCCACCGCCGCCCGCTGGCCCACGCTCGCCGGCATCTACGAGCCCCTGCTGGTCTTCAACAGCGTGCGCTCCGAGTACGTGCCCTGGCTCGCCGTGGCGCACGAGTGGCGCGACGGCAACCGCGTGCTGCTGCTGACCACGCGCGCCGGCGTGCTCTGGTCGGACGGCCGGCCGTTCACGGCGCGCGACGTGGCGTTCACCTTCGAGCTGCTGCGCCGCCACAAGGCGCTCGACCGCCGCGGCGTCTGGGGCTTCCTCGCCGCGGTGCGCGCCCTCGACGAGCGCACCGTCGAGTTCCGCTTCCAGCGCACCTACGTGCCCGGCTTCGACGAGGTGGCCGCGCAGCAGATCGTGCCCGAGCACGTCTGGAGCCGCGTGGCCGACCCGGTGGTCTTCGCCAACGAGGATCCCGTGGCCACCGGGCCCTTCACCGAGGTGCGCCTGTTCCGCAACCAGGTCTACGAGCTGGGGCGTAACCCGCGCTACTGGCAGCCGGGCGTGCCGCGCGTCGAGGCGCTGCGCTTCCCCGCCTACCCCTCCAACGACCGCGCCAACCTGGCGCTGGTCTTCGACGAGGTGGACTGGGCCGGCAACTTCGTCCCCGCCATCGACCGCGTCTTCGTCGGCCGGCGCCCCGCCGAGCACCGCTACTGGTTCCCGCTCACCGGCAGCAGCATCTTCCTCTACGCCAACACCACGCGCGCGCCCTTCGACGACGCGCGCGTGCGCCGGGCGCTGAGCCTGGCCATCGACCGCGACCTGCTCGTGGACGTGGCGCTCTACCGCTACTCGCGCCCGTCCGACGCCACCGGGCTGAGCGACGCCTTCGCCGCCTGGCGCGACTCCGCCGCGGTCGCCGCCGGCGACTGGGTGCGCCACGACCCCGCCCGCGCCAACGCGCTGCTCGACGCCGCCGGCTACCGGCGCGGCCCCGACGGCATCCGCCGCCTGCGCGACGGCTCCCCCTGGCGCTACGAGATCCTCACGGTCTCCGGCTGGTCGGACTGGGTGCGCGCCTCGCAGGTCATCGCGCGCGGGCTGGGCGCGGTGGGCGTGGCGGCGTCGGTGCGCACCTACGACTTCAGCGCCTGGTTCCAGCGCGTCCAGGAGGGTAAGTTCGACCTCAGCCTCGGCTGGTCGTTCGAGGGGCCGACGCCGTATCTGTTCTACCGGTGGCTGATGGCCTCGGCGACGGCGAAGCCGGTCGGCGAGGCGGCGATGGGCAACTGGCACCGCTACGCAAGCCCGGCGGCCGACCGCGCGCTCGAGGCGTTCGAGCGCGAGGCCGACCCGGCCGCGCAGCGGCGGTTGGCCGCCGAGCTGCAGCGCATCTTCGTCGCCGAGGCGCCGGCCATCCCGCTCTATCCCAACCCGTCGTGGGCGGAATACAATACCGGCCGCTTCACCGGCTTCCCGTCGCGCGAGCAGCCCTACGCCGACCCGTCGCCCAACAAGTTCGACCGCGGCGAGTGCCTGCTGGTGCTCACCGCCCTGGCCCCCCGCTAGGAGACCGGCGTGCGCTTCCTGCTGCGGCGGCTCGGCTTCTACCTCCTGGCGGGGTGGGTGGCGCTGACGCTGAACTTCTTCCTGCCGCGGCTCATGCCCGGCGACCCGGCGACCGCGCTCTTCGCGCGCTTCCGCGGCCGGCTCGCGCCCGAGGCCATGGCGGCGCTGCGCGAGACCTTCGGGCTCACCGACGCGCCGCTGTGGAGCCAGTACCTCACCTACCTCGGCCACGCCCTGCGCGGCGACCTCGGCATCTCGGTCGCCTACTTCCCGTCACCGGTGACCGCCGTGATCGCCACCGGCCTGGTGTGGACGCTCTTCCTGGCCGGCACCGCGGTGGTGGTGAGCTTCGCGCTCGGCACCCTGCTCGGGGTGGCGGCGGCGTGGTGGCGGCGCGGCTGGGTGGACACCTGGCTGCCCGCCGCGCTCGTCTTCCTCGGCGCCTTCCCCTACTTCTGGCTCGCCATGGTGGCGCTCTACGGGCTGGGCTTCACCCTCGGCTGGTTCCCGCTCGGGCACGCCTACGGCGACGACCTCACACCGGGGCTGAACGCGGCCTTCCTCGTCGACGTCGCGCGCCACGCCGTGCTGCCCATCGGGACCATCGTGGTGGCCACCCTGGGCGGCTGGCTGCTCTCGATGCGCAACACGATGATCGGCGTGCTCGGCTCGGACTACGTGAACCTGGCCCGCGCCAAGGGGCTGCCGCCGGCGCGCGTGGCGCTGCGCTACGCTGCCCGCAACGCGCTGCTGCCGAGCGTGACCGGCTTCGGCATGGCCCTCGGGTTCGTGCTCGGCGGGTCGCTGCTGACCGAGATCGTCTTCTCCTACCCCGGCCAGGGCTACCTGCTCGTGCAGGCGGTGCGCAACCAGGACTACCCGCTCATGCAGGGCATCTTCCTGGTCATCACCCTGGCGGTGCTCGGCGCCAACTGGCTGGTGGACGTGGTCTACCTGTGGCTCGACCCGCGCACCCGGGAGTCGGGGTCGTGACGCGGCCCGCGGCCACCGGCGTGGCGGCGTGGTGGGAGGCCATCCGCCGCGACCGCAAGGCCACCATCGGCGCGGCCCTCCTGGGGATCTTCGTGCTGGTCGCGCTCGCCGGCCCCTATCTGGCCGGCGACCCCGACGCCCTGGTCGGCATCCCGCTGCAGCCGCCCTCGGCGCAGCACTGGCTGGGGACCAACGGCCAGGGCCAGGACGTCCTGGCGCAGGTCGTGGTCGGCACCCGCGTCTCGCTCGCCATCGGCTTCGCGGTCGGCCTGGCGGTGGTGCTCTTCGGGGCGCTGGTGGGCGTCAC
>CAYLSO010000279.1:0-2783 GCA_964386525.1 uncultured bacterium | reverse complement strand
GCTCCGGGCTCTGCGCGTAGCCGAGGGTCACGGTCGGCTCGCGCCAGCGGTAGAGGAAGAGCGACGGTCCCAGCTCCGGGTCGGCCTCGAGCGCCAGCAGGCGCTCGCGGTCGCGGCGCATGAGAAACTCGCCGGCCAGCGCTTCCGGGTCGCAGTGGAAGCGCGGCCAGCCCGCGGCGCTCACGCTTCGGCCGGCGGTTCCCAGGTGAGCTTCAGCTCGCGCGCCGCCCGGCCCTCGTCGAGGCGCGACACCGGCGTGGTGCGAGGCGCGTTCTTCAGCGTCTCCGGTTCCTCCGCCGCCTCGCGCAGGATGCGCCGCACGATGGCCACGAACTCGTCGAGGTTGCGCAGCGTCTCGGTCTCCGTGGGCTCGATCATGAGGGCTTCTTCGACGATCAGCGGGAAGTAGACGGTGGGCGCGTGGATGCCGAAGTCGAGCAGCCGCTTGGCGACGTCGAGCGTTCGCAGCCCGTGCTTGCGCAGCCCCTTGCCGGAGAGCACGAACTCGTGCATGCACGGGTGCTCGTGCGGCATCTCGAAAGCGTCCTTGAGCCGGCCCAGGAGGTAATTGGCGTTGAGGATGGCCTCGCGGCTCACCTCCGCCACGCCCTCGGCGCCGAGGCTCAGGATGTAGGTGTAGGCGCGGATCAGGACGCCGACGTTGCCGTGGTAGGAGTGCACGCGACCGATGGAGCGCGGCCGCTGCCAGTCGAGCGCGTAGGCCCCGTCGCGCTGCACGACCACCGGATAGGGCAAGAACGGCTCCAGCTCCCGGCTCACCAGCACCGGCCCGGAGCCCGGCCCGCCGCCGCCGTGCGGCGTCGAGAAGGTCTTGTGGAGGTTCAAGTGCGCCAGGTCGAAGCCGATGTCGTGCGGCCGCACGAGGCCGGCCAGGGCGTTGAAGTTGGCGCCGTCGAGGTAGACCAGCCCGCCGGCCGCGTGGATGCGCCGGATGATCTCGCAAATCTGGGTCTCGAAGATGCCGAGCGTGCTGGGCAGCGTGATCATCACCGCCGCCGTGTCGGGGCCGAGCGCGGCGTCGAGCGCGGCCAGGTCGATCATGCCCTCGGCGTTCGACTTGATCTCGCGCACCGACCAGCCGGCCAGGTGCACGCTCGCCGGGTTGGTGCCGTGCGCCGAGTCGGGCACGATCACCGTGCGGCGCGTGGCGGCCTCGCCGCGGCTGGCGTGCCAGGCGCGGGCCATGAGCATGCCGGTCATCTCGCCCTGGGCGCCGGCCGCGGGCTGCAGCGTGCAGGCGGCGAACCCGGTGATCTCGCAGAGGTGCCGGGAGATCCCGTGCATCAGGGCCAGCGTGCCCTGCACCGCCTCGTCGGGGGCCAACGGGTGGCTCTCGGCGAAGCCCCGCAGGGCGGCCATCTCGTCGTTGATCTTCGGGTTGTACTTCATGGTGCACGAGCCGAGGGGATAGAAGCCGCGGTCGACGTGGTGGTTGAGCGCCGAGAGGCGCGTGTAGTGGCGCACGACCTCCGGCTCGGAGACCTCAGGCAGGCGCGCCGGCCGCTGGCGCAGCGCCCACGCCGGCACGGCCTGGGCGAGCGGCGTGGCGGGCACGTCGCTGGCCGGCAGGGTCACGCCGCGGTGGCCGGGCCGCGACAGCTCGGAGAGCAGCGGCTCGACGATGCGCCCCTCGCCCCACACCGGCGGTTCGCCGGCGCGGCCGGAGGCCGGGGGCGGCTGGCCGCCGGGGGCGGCGCTGCGGTCGGCGCTCATCGGTTCCCCGCTCGCGCGGCGGCCGGGCGCGGCGCCCGCACCGCCGCGGCCAGACACTCGGCCCAGCGGTCGATCTCGGCCCGGGTGCGCTTCTCGGTGACCGCCACCAGCAGGTGGTTCTTCCACCCCTGCGCGACGCGCCCGAGGTCGACGCCCACGAGCATCCCCTGGCTGCGGCCGAAACGCAGCGCCTCGGCGGCCGGCAGCGGCAGCTCGAGGACGAACTCGCGGAAGAACGGCTGCGCGTAGGCGAGCTGGAGCCCGGCGGCCTGCTGGGCCCGCGCCGCGGCGTAGTGCGCCTTCTGGAAGCAGAGGTTCGCCACCTCGCGCAGCCCCGACTTGCCGAGCACCGCCAGGTAGATGGCGGCGCCGAGGGCCAGGAGCCCCTGATTGGTGCAGATGTTGGAGGTGGCCTTCTCGCGGCGGATGTGCTGCTCGCGGGTCTGCAGCGTCAGCACGTAGCCGCGCCGGCCGTGGTGGTCGGCGGTCTCGCCGACCAGGCGCCCCGGCAGGCGCCGCACCAGTTCCTTGCGCACCGCCATGAAGCCGAAGCCCGGCCCGCCGAACGACGGCGGCACGCCGAGCGGCTGCCCCTCGCCGACGCAGATGTCGGCCCCCCACTGCCCCGGGGGGGTGAGCAGCGCCAGGCCGAGCGGATCGGCGCACGCGACGGTGAGCGCGCCGGCCGCCTTGGCTTGGGCGGCCAGCTCGGGCAGCCCGTCCTCGACGACGCCGAAGAAGTTGGGGTACGCCAGGACCACGGCGGCCACGTCGGGGCCGAGCTCGCGGGCGATCTCCGCGGCCGGCGCCACGCCGCCCGCGGCCCGCACGTGCGTGACGTGCTCGGCGCCGACGATGGTCTTGAGCACGTCCATGTAGCTGGGATGCAGGCCCCCGGCCACCACCACGCGGTCACGGTCGGTGTGGGCGCGGGCCAGCAGACAGGCCTCGGCCACCGCCGAGCCGCCGTCGTAGAGCGAGGCCTGCGCCACGTCGAGCCCGGTCAGCTCGGCGATCATCGACTGGAACTCGAAGATCACCGTCAGCGT
>CAYLSO010000278.1:0-1898 GCA_964386525.1 uncultured bacterium | reverse complement strand
CCGGGCACTGGCAGACCCAGGTGACCGAGGCCGAGTACCACGCCCGGCTGCGGGAGATCCACTCGCCGGCCTACCTCCACCCCGGGGGGGCGCGCTGACGCCGGACCGCCCGTCCGGCGTCTCAGCCGGCCGGCGACATCCCCGACAGCACCTGGATCCTCTGGATCTGCAGGATGCCCGCCTTGGTGAGGGTGTCGACGTTCTGGAAGGCGAGCGGCACCAGGTCCGATTCCGGGATCCCGGTCTCGACCAGGTTCGGACCGCGCAGCAGGCCGAACCCGCATGCGCTCGCGGTCGCGCGGCCGCGCTCGCTCATGTGGCGCGCCAGGTCGAGCAGCAGGTGCCACCGTTCGACCGGCAGGTTCGGCTGCGGCGACAGGGGGTAGATCACGTAGCCGACGCGGGTGAGCAGGCCTGCCTCGCGCAGCTCGGCGGACTCGCCGGCCGAGGTCATGAAGCGCTGCGCGACCACGAACGCCCGCTGCGGGTCGACGTCGCGGAGCACGGCCAGGAACTCCCAGTCCGAGATCACGGCCGGGATGTCCGAGTCCCGGAGCACCTTGCGCAGCAGCGACATGGTGTGTCCGGAGATCGTCCGTCCCACGGTGTCCCACGGCGGGCCCTCGACGCCTGCGGCCGGCTCCAGCCGGACCAGGTAGAGCCCGACGTAGGCGTTGGGCTGGAGGTCGGGCGCCTCGGCGCCCCAGACCATGGCGCGACGCTGCGCCAGCCGCAGCTCGTAGGGCATGAAGACGTCGAGGAAATCGTTGTCGACCACCTTCAAGTGGTCGAGCGGGATTCCATCTCCGGCAGCCATGCTTCGATGTTTGCAGAACTTGCGGCACGCGTCAATGACGCCCCCACCCACCCAGGGATCAGGGAATAGGGGTTAGGGGTTAGCGCCCGCCCGCCCGCGTCCGTCGCTGTGACCGGGCTCGTTCCCGTCCCCGTTCCCGTTCCCGTTCCCGACCGCATCGCGTCTTTGCCGCTCCCGACCGCGCATGCTCCCGCTTCCGCTTCCGCACCATTGCCCGACAGCGCGCCCGGGCAGAGGGAGGCTACCGTCGGAGACGTACATGGGCACGGGCACGGAGACGGAAACGGGAGTGGAGCCGGGCGGGCAGGGTACTGTCCGGGGACATGGGTTACAGATCAGTCCAGGGACATGGGTAACACATCTACGATGGCTGGCTTGAGTAGTGGGAGGGGCCATGCCGTGGATGGAGACGTGTCCGATGCGGGAGCGGATGGCGTTTGTGGTTGCGCATGAGAGTGGGTTGTACACGATGACGGAGCTGTGCGAGCGGCATGGGGTGAGCCGGAAGACGGGGTTGAAGTGGGTGATGCGGTACAGGGAGGAGGGGGGTGAAGGGTTGCGGGATCGGAGCCGTCGGCCGCAGCGGAGCCCTGGGCGGACGGATGAGGAGATTGAGGAGTTGTTGGTGGAGGTGAGGCGGGCACATCCGAGGTGGGGTCCGGTGAAGGTGTTGGGGGTGGTGAGTCGGAGGCATCCGGAGCTTGAGTTGCCGGCGCGGAGCACGGTGGCTGGGATTTTGAAGCGGCGGGGGATGGTAACAGGTCGAGCTCATCGTCGCCGACACCCTCATCCTGGGCGGCCGGTGCTGGAGGTGGTGGCGCCGAACGATTTGTGGACGGCGGACTTCAAGGGGCAGTTTCGGACGCGGGACGGTCGGTACTGCTATCCGCTGACCATTGCGGATGAGCATTCGCGGTACCTGCTGGCGTGCGATGGCTTGTTGTCGACTGCGCAGGTGGGGGCGCGAGGGGTGTTTGAGCGAGCGTTTGCAGAGTACGGCCTGCCATCAGCTATCCGTACTGACAATGGCTCGCCGTTTGCTGCGGCACATGCTCTTCACGGGCTGTCAGCCTTGAGCGTG
>CAYLSO010000277.1:0-2246 GCA_964386525.1 uncultured bacterium | reverse complement strand
AGGCCCAGCTGCTCGAGGCCATCGAGAAGATCAACAGCACCGCCTCGCAGCTGTTCCGCGACACCTTCGCCGAGGTGCAGCAGCACTTCAAGGAGACCTTCGGCACCCTGTTCGAGGGCGGCGACTGCGGCCTGAGCATGGTGGGGGACGACCCGCTCGAGTGCGAGATCGAGATCGTGGCGCGGCCGCGCGGCAAGAACCTGCAAAGCATCCTGCTCCTCTCGGGCGGCGAGCGGGCCCTGACCGCCATCGCGCTGCTGTTCGCCATCTACCTGGTGAAGCCGTCCCCGTTCTGCATCCTCGACGAGGTGGACGCGCCGCTCGACGACGCCAACATCGAGCGCTTCGTCAACATGCTGCGGCGCTTTAGCGACCGCACGCAGTTCATCGTCGTCACGCACAACAAGAAGACGATGGAGGTGGCCGAGAGCATCTACGGCGTCACCATGCAGGAACCCGGTGTGTCGAAGATCGTCTCGGTGCGCTTCGAGAGCCGGCACGACGGAGATGGCGAGCCTGCCGCGGAGGCGACGGACGAGGCCCGGGCGCCGGAGGCCGGCATCGGCCCGGCCGCGGCGGACGCGGCGGCGGCCACGGCGGCGGTGAGCGTGATCACCGGGCGCGGCAGCCAGACGCCCCTGGCGGAGCCCGAACCGGTGCGCGCCCCGGTGCGCGTGCGGCGGGCGGGGAAGCCGGCGCTCCCGGTGGCGGCGCCTGCCCCCGGATCGCCGCCCGAGGTCCCGGCGGCAGCGCCGGAGACGGCGTCGGGCAACGGCGGCTCCGAGACGGCCGCGGTGGCGCCTTCGCCGCCCGGTGCGGGAAGCGGGGAAGAGGAGTGATGCCGCGCGCGGCTTGACGCTCTCCGGCCGCGGCGCGTAGATTCACTTCCGAGCGCCGCCCCCGCGCCGCACGCGGAGGCGGCTTTTCCCTATCGTCCCGCCCCCCAGCCTACGGAATCCGCATGGCCTTCTGGGATCGTCTCAAGAGCGGCCTCGCCAAGACGCGCGACGCGCTGCGCCAAAGCCTCGACCCGGTGCTCGAGAAGATCGAGCGCCTCGACCCGACGCGCCCAGCTCCGGACGCCGCCCTGCTCGATTCTCTCGAGGAGGCGCTGATCGCCGCCGACGTCGGCGTGGCCACGGTGGAGGCCCTGGTCGAGCGCGTGCGGCACGCCCGCCCGCGCGACCGCACCGAGCTCGAGGGCGTGCTGGTCGAGGCCGTCGCGCAAGCGGTGGGCCGGCCGGGGCAGGGGCCGTGGGCGCCGCCGGCGGGCGTGCAGCCGTGGGTGGTTCTGGTCATCGGCGTCAACGGCACCGGCAAGACCACGACCATCGGCAAGCTGGCGGCGCGGGAGACGGCGCGCGGCCGCGGCGTGCTGCTGGTGGCGGCCGACACTTTCCGGGCGGCGGCCGGCGAGCAGCTCGCGGAGTGGGCGCGCCGCGCCGGGGCCGAGATGGTCCGCCAGAAGCCGGGTGCCGATCCGGCGGCGGTGGCCCACGACGGCCTCGAGGCGGCGCAGGCCCGCGGCACCGACGTGGTGTTCATCGACACGGCGGGCCGCCTGCACACGCGCCTCAACCTCATGGAGGAGCTGGTCAAGGTGAGACGCGTGATCGCCCGCCAGGTCCCGGGGGCGCCCCACGAGGTGCTGCTCGTGCTCGATGCGACTCTGGGCCAGAACGGCTTCGCGCAGGCGCGCGAGTTCCACGCCGCGCTCGGCGTCACGGGCGTGGCCCTCACCAAGCTGGACGGCACGGCGCGCGGCGGCGTGGTGCTGGCGGTGGCCGGCGAGCTGGGGCTGCCGGTGCGGCTGATCGGTGTCGGGGAGGGGATGGACGACCTGGACGACTTCGATCCCCGCGCCTTCGCGGAAGCGCTGGTGCGTGGCTAGGCCGGGGAGCCGCGAGGCCCCCCGACCGGCGCTACTCGACGCTGTTGCCGTCGCCCATCTGAGTGGTGACGCGCACGCGGTCGGAGACCATCGGCTTGGCGCCATGGCCGAAATCGAGCATCTCGACCCGCAGCACGTCCTTGCCGACCTCGCGCATGGGGTAGTCGGTGCTCGGTTTGCCGAGTGGCCAGGCGCGTTGGAAGTAGACCTTCTCCTCCTCCTCGCGCACCAGGCCCGTGATGGGGACCAGTTCGGTGTTGAACCAGCGCTTGGCGGTGGACACGGTGCCCTGTTGCATGGTGCTATCGGGCATGTCGCGGGCCGACCGGTAGGTCCGCTTGACCTCGACCAGCCG
>CAYLSO010000276.1:0-22861 GCA_964386525.1 uncultured bacterium | reverse complement strand
AGGATGCGCAGGCCCTCCTCCCCGAGGCCCTGGAACGAGTACGGCGAGGTGCGCGGCTTGAACGCCCCGCCGCGCAGGAAGCCGGCGCCGGCGGCGGCCACGAGCTCGGCCAGGCGCGTGGTCTGCGCCTCGCTCTCCACCGCGCAGGGGCCGGCGAGCAGGGCCAGGCGCGTGCCCCCGATGACCGCGTCGCGGGCCCGCACCAGCGTGGTCTCGGGGCGGAAGTCGCGCGAGGCGAGCGGGAAGGGCACGGCCGTGCGCACCACGTCGCGCACGCCCGGCAGGCGGCGGATGTGGTCGCGGTCGGCCTCGCCGGGGTCGAGGCTAACGCCCAGCACGGTGCGCTCGCGCCCTGCCGAGCGGTGCACGTCGAGGCCCATGTGGGTGAGCCGCGACTGCACTTCCTGGATCTGCTCTTCGCTGGCCTCCGGGGCCATCACGACGATCATGCGGGTGCGTCCGCGGCGGGCGCCGCGGCTCCTCGATGGGGAAATCCCGGCGGGGCGAACGCGTCCACGCCGCGCCGAACGGGTGCCCGGCACGCTAGCATCCGCTCCGCGGAGTGTCAATCCGAGCGGCGGCGCGGAGGCGGCCGGGCGCCGGCGCGGCCGGGCTCAGCGGTTGGTGTGGAACGCCTCGATCATCCAGTACGGGTAGAGCCGCGGCGGCGGCGTCAGCGCGTCGAGGCGCGCCACCTCCTGCTCCGTCATCTCCCAGCCCAGCGCGCCGAGGTTGTCGTCGAGCTGCTGCGGCGTGCGGGCGCCGATGATCACCGAGGTCACGCCGTCGCGGGCCAGGAGCCAGTTGAGCGCCGCCTGCGCCACCGTGGCGCCGCGTGCCGCCGCTATCCGCTCCAGCTCCTCGACGACGCCGAATCCCCGCTCCTCGTCGAGCTTGAGGAACGCCTTCTCGCGGTCCGCGAGCCGCGCCCCCGGCGGGCGCGGTGTGCCGCGGCGGTACTTGCCGGAGAGGAAGCCGGCGGCCAGCGGGCTCCACGGCAGCACGCCGAGGCCCTGGTCGCGGCACAGCGGCAGGAGCTCCAGCTCCAGCTCGCGCTGCAGGAGGTTGTAGAGCGGCTGCAGCGTGGCGAAGCGCTCCCAGCCGTGGCGGTCGGCGATCCCCAGCGACTTCATGAGCTGCCAGGCGGCGAAGTTCGAGGCCCCGACGTAGCGCACCTTACCCTCGCGCACCAGGTCGTCGAGCGTCGAGAGCGTCTCCTCGAGCGGCGTGCGCGCGTCCCAGCCGTGCACCTGGTAGAGGTCGAGGTAATCGGTGACCAGGCGGCGGAGGCTGTCCTCCACGGAGCGCCGGATGTGGCGGCGCGACAGGCCGACGTCGTTGGGGTCGGGAGAGACGCGGCCGCGCACCTTGGTGGCGACCACGGCCTGCGCGCGGCGCGCGCCTAGCGCCTTCGCCAGATACTCCTCGGACTCGCCGTTGTGATAGACGTCGGCGGTGTCGAAGAAGTTGATGCCGGCGTCGAGGCAGCGCCCGACGAGGGCGTCGGCTTCCTTCTGGGACAGGGTGGCGACCTGCGGCCACTGCGTGCCGAAGGTCATCGTGCCCAGGCACAGCTTCGACACCTTGATGCCGGTGCGTCCGAGGAAGCGGTAGAGATCCGACAAGGTCCCTCCTGAGGTCAATCGCCGCGCAGGGCGCGCTGGCGCAGCCACGCGTCGGCGAGAACGAGGCAGACCATGGCCTCGGCCACCGACACGACGCGCGGGCAGATGCAGGGGTCGTGGCGGCCCTCGATCTCGACGGTGACCGGGTGGCCGCTCGTGTCCACGGTGCTCTGCGGCCGGCCGATGCTCGAGGCCGGCTTGACCGCGACCCGCGCGACCACGTCCTGCCCCGTGGAGATCCCCCCCAGGATGCCGCCCTGGCGGTTGGTCGCGAACCCGCCCGGCCCGAGCGCGTCGTTGGCCTGCGAACCGCGGGCCCGCGCCAGCGCGAAGCCGTCGCCGATCTCCACGCCCTTGACCGCCGGGATCGACATCAGGGCGTGGGCCAGCTTGGCGTCGAGCTTGTCCATGGTCGGATCACCCCAGCCGGCGGGCACGCCGGCCGCCACGACTTCGACGACGCCGCCGACGGAGTCCCGCGCCTCGCTTGCCGCCAGGATGGCGCGCTCCATCCCCGCCGCCGCCGCCGCGTCCGGACAGCGCACGGCGTTGCGCTCGAGCTCGTCCCAGTCGCGCCGCTCGGCGAGCACCTCCCCCACCGCCACGGTGCCGCCCATCACCCGCACGCCGACGGTGGCCAGCAGCTGCCGCGCCACCGCCCCGGCGGCCACGCGGCCGAGGGTCTCGCGGCCGGAGGCGCGCCCCGAGCCGCGCCAGTCGCGCAGCCCGTACTTCGCCTGGTAGGTGAAGTCGGCGTGTCCGGGGCGGAAGACGTCCTTGAGCTTCTCGTAGTCGGCCGGCCGGGCGTCCTCGTTGTAGGCGACCAGGCAGATGGGCGCGCCGGTGGTGCGCCCCTCGAAGAGACCGGAGAGCGCGTGGACGGTGTCCGCCTCGCGCCGCGGGCTGGTGACCGCGCTCTGAGCGGGGCGGCGCCGATCGAGCTCGCGCTGGACGGCCTCGAGGGAGATCGCATAGCCGGGCGGCGCGCCGTCGATGACCACGCCCACGGCCGGCCCGTGCGATTCGCCGAAGGTGGTTACGGTGAACAGCCTTCCGAAGGCACTGGACATGAGGACCTCGCTGGCCGGCGCGGCTCCCGCGCCCGGGAGGCCGTCAATCTGGTGGATGCGCCCCCGCGGGTCAACCGGAGAGCCGCGCTCGCTACCGGGCCGCCTGCCAGGACGCCCGCGGCCCCGGTCAGCGGATGGTCCTTCTTCCCTAGGCTGACCTCGAGTCTCTTGACCTGGGATCGCAGCGCGAGCAGCGTATCTGCCCGCGCGCCCCCCGGGAGCAGATGCCGTGCGGCGGCATCGAGCGCCGCCAGCTCGCCGCTCGCCCGTTCGATGGATGGGTGCTCACAGGGGGGGGAAACTCGGTGAAGCGACAGAATCGGCGCGCCGTGGGCGAGGCGCGCCGATCCGCGGGACCGCCGGGGGGCGACGCGCCCCTATTGCTTCTTCCCCTTGCCCCGGGATCCTGCCGCCGCCTCGGCGGCGTGCGTGCGGCGCATCTCCATCGCCACACTGGTGATCTCACGCAGGTCGCGCTGCATCTCGCTCCAGCCGTACCACAGCGCGTAGTCCGGGCTGGCGTGGAAGGTGCCCTGGAAGGTGCGCATGCGGTGCTCGAGGAACATGACGAAGAGCTTCTGCTCGATCGGCGTTGGCGCGTCGTGGAAGGTCAGCAGATCCGGGAACGCGCTGGCGTAGGAAGCCGGCTTGGCCAGCACCCCGTCCTTGTAGAGGGCGGCGACGGTGCGGATGGCTTCGGCCATGAGGCGGTCGGCATCGCGGATCATGTCGTCGCCCCTGGCCAGCTGCTCCTTGGCGAAATTGGCCGAGTGGCAGCGGTTGCAGGCGTCCAGCATGCGGTCGCGCTCCTTCTGCCAGCTCTCCTGGTCGAGGCGCGCCACCTTGGCGGCCTTGACCACGTCGAGCCGCGCAGTCGGCTTGCCGTCGGGATCAAGGACTCCAAGGCCCTGCAGGATGACGGCGCGGTCGGCCGCCCACTGCCGGTCTTCCGGCATGGGCAGGCGCACGGCCAGGAAGCCCCAGGCGGTCATCACGTCGTGGCGCCCGTCGCCCATGTGGCAGTCCTGGCAGGTGGGCGCGGCGGCGGTGGCCGGCAGCGTGCCGTCCTGCCTGAGCGCCCAGCGCACCCCGTGCTTCGAGGAGGAGTACATCTCCCACTGCGGGTGGTCGAAGCCCATGTGGCAGGTCTGGCAGGCCCGCGGGTCCTTGGCTTCCTTCACCGAGAACGTGTGGCGCGTGTGGCAGGCGTCGCACGAGGCCATGCCGAAGCCGCGCCCTTCCTTGCGCAGCGCCGCCTGCTCCTCCGGCGACTTGATGCCGAGCTTGTGGCAGCCGCCGCAGCCCTTCATGCCCTGCGTCAGCGCCACCGGTTGGGCGTGGATGGACGGCATGGCCTCCTGCGCCGCCCAGGCCAGCGCGTGCTTGCCGTTCTTGAACTGCTCGACGCGCTCCGGGTGGCACTGCCCACAGGTCTCCGGGGTGGGGATGGCGACCTTGTCCACGTCGGCGGCGGACTGATGCGCGGTGCCGTGGCACTCGGCGCAGCCGACGCCCTGGGCGATGTGCTTGCTCGCCTTCCAGTCGCCCACGATGCCCGGGGTCTTCTGGGCGTGGCAGTCCACGCAGGTGCGGGAGTCCGTGGGGATCTGGAAGCCGGGAGCGGTCTTGGCGACCGGTTTCGGGGCGGGCTTGGCGGCGCCGTCGGCGGTGGCCGCGCCGAAGGCGGCGACGGCGCACACGAGGAGGATCGCTGCGGCCTGCTTCATGACACCTCCTGGCTGGGGGAACCGCTGTCGGTGACGCCCGCATTCAAGCAACTCGCGGAGGCGCGGGCAAGCGGAACCGGAGGGCGCGGGGTCCCGGGCCGGCGTGCTAGAATCGATGCTCGCCCGGGCGGGGTGGCTGCCCCTGTCCGCGCCCACGGGGAGACCCCGGCCGCGACGGGAGAGCACCTCGATGCGACGTCTCTTGCTGCCGTTCCTGCTCGCCGCCTGCGCCTGGCCCGGGATCGCAGACGCGGCCCCGCCGCGCGCCGCCGCCGCGGCATGGCTCCTCCTCCACCCTGCCTTGGAGGCCGGGCCGCGCTACGCGCCCGGGGAGGTGCTCGTCGCTCTCGAGCCGCAAAGCCCCCTGCGCGTGGCCGCCGACGGCCGGCCGGCGGCGACCGACCTCGCGCTGGGGGCGGTGCTGGCCCGCCACGGGCTCGATAGCGCGGCCGAGCTGCCGGGCCGGCGGCCGGGCACAGCGACCTCCGGCACCCGCTTCGTCAAGCTGACGAGCCCGCGGCCCGACTTCGATCCGGCGGCCGCGGCCCGCGACCTGCGCGCCACCGGCGCGGTGCGCGCCGCCGTGCCCAACTTCCGTGTCAGCTTCGATGCGACGCTGCCCAACGACCCTTACCTCGGTCTCCAGTGGGCCATCTTCCACCCGGACGACAGCGACATCCAGCTACCGGAGGCGTGGGACCTCGAGCACGGCAGCGCCGCGACGACCATCGCCATCATGGACCTCGGCGTGGACACCGGTCACCCGGACCTGTCGAGCAAGATCTGGATCAACCCGGGCGAGGTGCTGAACGGCCTCGACGACGACGGCAACGGCCTGGTGGACGACCTGCAGGGCTGGGACTTCGGCGACGCCGACAACGACCCGAACCCGCACGCCGTGATCGACGAGATCGGGCTCGACGAGGGCTTCCACGGCACCTTCGTGGCGGGCATCGCCGCGGCGGCCACCCACAACGGCGTCGGCATCGCGGGCGCCGGCTGGGGCTGCAAGGTCATGCCGCTCAAGATCGTGGACACCAACGCCGAGACGCGCCTGGATGCCATCAGCGCCGCCTTCCAGTACGCCGCCGACAAGCGGCCCGACGTGCTCTCCATGAGCTTCGGCGCCAAGCCGGACACCGGGGTCGCGGAGTACTTCCAGGCGCTGGTGGACGAAGCGGTGAGCGCCGGCGTGGTGTGCGTGGCGTCGGCGGGCAACGACAGCAGCGACTCCCTGCGCTACCCGGCGGCGTGCGCCGGCGTCATCGCGGTGGGCGCCACCGACAGCACCGACGCCCGTGCCTGGTTCTCCAGCTACGGAGTGTGGGTGGACGTGGCCGCGCCGGGCGCGGGAATCTGGTCCACCATCTGCCGCAACTACCCGTTCGACCTCACGGCCCAGCTCATCTACTACCTCTACTTCGGCTGGGACGGAGTGAACCCTTACATGTACGCGGACGGCACCTCGATGGCGTGTCCGTTGGTGGCGGGCGTGTGCGGGCTGCTGCGCGCGCATGCGCCGGGGCTGACCCCGCAGCAGGTCGGGCAGCGTCTCATCGACACCGGGGACCCCGTCGCCTTCGACCGCCCGATGGGCGTCAAGGTGAACGCGTGGCGCGCACTGAATGGGCTGGCGGTGGCCGCCCAGACGCGCGCGCCGGCGGCGCTGCGCATCGACGCGGTGGCGCCCAATCCGGCGGCGGGTCCCGCTGCCCTGCGGTTCTCCTTGCCACGAGCCGCGGACGTCGCGCTGGCGGTCTTCGACCTCTCCGGCCGGCGCGTGCGCGAGCTGGTGCGCGGCCCCCTGCCGGCGGGCACGCATGTCGCCCGCTGGGACGGGCGCGACGCGGCCGGCCGCGCGGTGGCGAGCGGCTTCTACTTCGCGCGCCTTGAGGGCGCGGGCGAGACGGCGACGGGGAGGATCCTGGTGCTGCGGTGAGGCGACTTCCGCCTCCGATTCGTCGAGAAAGCTGGTGGCCCCGGCGTGACTCGAACACGCGGCACGCGGTTTAGGAAACCCGAGGCTCTAAGCGGCATCCTCCACCGGCAGTTGCTTCTCGCGGGTGAGCCGCTGACGCAGCGACTCCCCCTCGACAGAGGGCATGACATAGTAGAGCAGGCCGTCGGAGTCGCCAGAGTCGTGCACAGGCAGGATGTGCGGATGGGTGAGCTTGGCGGCGATTTCGATTTCGCGGAGGAACCGCTCCGGACCAACAGCCGCGGCAACCTCGGGAGTCAAGACCTTGATTGCCACCTGACGGTGATGCTTGAGGTCCTCGGCCAGGAACACGGTCGCCATGCCGCCGCGACCCAACTCGCGCTCGATGTGGTAGCAATCGGAGAGTGCGGAGGTCAGGCGCTGGAAGGCATCCGCCATGGCCTCTCCCCTACGTCCTCGGCCGCTCCGGCCGCGCCATGCTGCGCATACCCTCGATTGCCGCTCGGGCGTCGTCGAGCAGGTGTTTCACGTCGGGGTCGGGATTGGTGAAGACGGCTGAGAACGCATGCCAGTGCCGCTCGGCGTCATCCCCACGGCCCATGCGGGCGTAGATCATCACCAGGCGCTGATGGGCGTAGGGGACGTATCCGCCCCCTCGGCTCTCGGGTGGTTCTAGCACCCTCTCGAACGCCACGGCCGCCGAGTCGGGCGGCCCGAGCCGATCATAGGCCTCCGCGACCAGCCAGCGCACAGGTGGCGTACCGATGCGCCTCCATGTCCACGATCCGTTCTCATCGCCTCGCAGCGCGATGGGTCCAAGGCTGCGGATGACGTCGCCCCAGCGGCTCTCGGCGGCCGCAATCACGGCTTCCAAGAAGCTCGGAGCAGAACCTGCACGTGCCAACTCGACGGCGCTCCGACGGCGCAGCGCCGCCAATGCGCGATGCGCCGTCGAGAGATCCCCCGCCAGGGCAGCGTGCCAACCGCGGGTGACCAGCGCGGAGGTGGACGTGTCGCTGGCCACAGTCTTGGTCAACTCCGCAGGCCGGGTACCCGTGTACATCGGCAGGAACAAGTGCGACCGACCCGGGGCAAGCCGACTGTCAACCTGGGACTCCCCCTGGGCCGCGCGCACCTCCCCGCGTCTGGCATGAAGTGCCATCCGTAGGTGCCTTGCCTGTTCGAGAACCCCTGGGTCGTTCGCGACATCTGCAGGCGGATTCGCGCTGAGGCTCTCTGCTCTCGCCCACTGACCGCGCGCGACTGCAAGTTGGACCGCATAGAACGGGCGACTCGGCCCATTGAGCCGGCCCAGCGTCTGCCCAGCTTGGCCTAGCTGACCCGCCGCGATCTCCTTCTGGATGCACTCCTGGAGAGCGCGTTGGTCCGGCCCGAACGACATGGCTTTTATGGAGCACCTGGCATCCTCGACCGCCTCAGCCCATTGCCGTCTGTAGTACTTCACCGCCGACCGCAACGTGTATGCCCGGCCCGCGTTCGGTCCGGACGGGAATAGCTGGAGCTGACGATTCAGAGTCTGCAGCGCGCCTTCCAAGTCAGCTACGTAGTACGCTCTGCTGGCCTCTACGAAGAAGCGCTGCTCGTCGCTGAGACGATCGCGCCGCTTGAGGGCTTGATCGCACGCCCACACCGCGGAGTCGGGCGTTCCTTGCGACTGGAGATTCGCCGCCATGATGACATAGGCGGCCGCACAGTCTGGGTCCAGGTCGAGAGCCTCGCGAAGGAGCCGATTGGCGCCGACTTCGTCGTCGGTCTCATACAAGAAGCTCGCGGCCTGCTCGATCTTACGGTAGGCCTCAAACGAGGGCGTGATGATCACGTTGAGCCCTCGTGTCGCGCGTATCCCCGCCGGGTTCTCGCCGAGTTTGCGCCGCATCTGCCGCGCCATTTGGTCCAAAGTGGGAATCAGCGCATGCCCATCGCGCGCGGAGCCGTTGCCCCCGATCAGCGTGCTGTCGTTGCTCGAGTCCGAGAGCCGCAGGACCACACTGTAGCCCGTCCCTACCCGGCTTACGCGCCCCTCAAGCACCGCCCGAATACCGTTCCGGTAAGCTAACTCGCGGGCTAGCGGTCCGTCCACCCGCAGCGTGTCGGGCCTGCCAGCATTCTCCAGCGCTACCTTCAAATGGTCCCGCGGCACCGTCATCACGATCCCCGACTGGTCCAGCGCCGCCGCCGTCACTCCCTGTGCCGCCCGCGCGAGGTCGGGATCGTCGCGCGGACCCTCGAACTCGGCGACGAGAATCCATTCCTTCTTCGCCGGTTGGGCCGCGTGCTGGCCTCCAAGCCAGCGAGACAGCGGACCCCACGCCAGCCATGTCCCCACGCCCACCAGAGGGATAGCGGCGGCAGCCACTGCCCAGGCGAGCCGTCGTCGGTGCTGGGGACCTGCCGCTGCAGTAGGCGCGCCCTGCGGCTGGGCCTGTCCCGACCCAGTGGACTCGAGGGCGAACGCTAGGTCACGGGCGTTCTGAAACCGTTCGTCGGGACTCTTCTCCAGGCAGCGGCGGACGATGATCTCGAGCGCGGGCGGGATGTCTCGGCGGCTCGCCGACAGCGGCGCCGGTTCCTCCTTAAGAATGGCATTCAGTGTCTCGACGTAACTGGCCCCATGGAACGCCCGCTTCCCGCTCAGCAGCTCGTAAAGGATTGCTCCCAGGGCGAAGAGGTCCGAGCGGGCATCGGCGGGCTGGCCCCGCACCTGTTCCGGCGACATGTAGCCCGCCGTGCCCAGGAGGGCGCCGGTCTCCGTGGCCGCAATCGAAACGGTCGGCTCTCCGACAGCGGCAACCATGTCCGGTCGCGTCAGCTTCGCCAGGCCGAAGTCCAGCACCTTCACCCGCCCGTCCTTGGTCACGAACAGGTTCTCGGGCTTCAAATCACGATGGATGATCCCCTTCTCGTGGGCGGCGGAGAGACCGTGTGCAGCCTGGGCGGCGTAATCGATGGCCTTGCGCGACGGCAGCGGCCCGACGTGCAGCTTCTCCCTCAGGCTCTCCCCCTCCAGCAGCTCCATCACTACGTAGGGCGAGCCGTCGTGAGTGCGGATGTCGTGGATGGCGCAGACGTTGGGGTGGCTCAGAGCTCCGGCGGCGCGGGCCTCCTGTTCGAAGCGCCTGATACGGTCGGGGTCGCGGGCGACTTCGGCGTGGATGACCTTGAGGGCGACGTCGCGCCCCAGGCGGGTGTCGCGGGCGCGGTACACCTCCCCCATCCCGCCGGCGCCCAGCGAGGCGAGGATCTCATAGGGTCCAAGGGTAGTGCCTGCGGCCAGCATTAGCTCCCTCCCGGCTCTCCGGGCGAGAAGGCGGGCCAGCCCAGGAGGCCACGAGGGACACTACACCCGCGAGGGCAAAGGGAAACAGCCCCGGAGATGCCCGTCGTGTATCTGGATCGAACGAACGGTCGTTTGGGAATCGCCCAGCCTGCTGGCGCTCGACCGGATCGGTGCCTGGCGTTGTAGCGAACAGCCGGCGCGCGCGGCTGCCGCTGAAGGGGCCCAGTTTCCGCGTCTACCGTTTGTCTACCGTCTGAGCGCGGTTATGCGCTGCGGGGTGCTGACACGGGTTCCCGATGTCCGAGAGGTAGGCCCGGGGCATATCCCCTGCTAGAACGCCAGATTAGGCAAGGTAAGGCTGGTGGCCCCGGCGTGACTCGAACACGCGGCACGCGGTTTAGGAAACCGCTGCTCTGTCCAGCTGAGCTACGGGGCCACGGCGGGATGCTACATCAGGCCGTGCGGCTTTTCTAGGAACGCCCCGGTGGCCCGGGCGGGGCGCCGCCCGGCCTGGCCGCACGTTTGGCTCGCATCGCCCGGCGGGCCCCTGTAGTCTGGCGGCGGATCGCAGCGCGGGATCGCCAGGGCGGCGGGCCAGGGCAGCGTGTTCGGAGGGGGAGCGTTGAAAGAGATTCGCGCCTGGACGACGAAGGATTCGGCTGCCCTGTACAACGTCGCCGGCTGGTCCAGCGGCTGCTTCTGCATCAACGACGCGGGGCACGTCGAGGTGACGCCCTCCGGCCCCGAAGGCCCGAGCGTCGACCTCTACGATCTGGTCCTCGACCTGCAGCGCCGCGGTCTCGGCCTGCCTCTGCTGATGCGCTTCTCGGACATCCTCGACAGCCGCATCCGCGCGCTGTTCGGCTGCTTCGACAATGCCATCCGCGAGTACGGCTACCAGGGCCGCTATCGCGGCGTCTATCCCATCAAGGTCAACCAGCAGCACCAGGTGGTCGAGGAGCTGGTGCGCTTCGGCAGCCCCCTCGGACTGGGGCTCGAGGCCGGCTCCAAGCCGGAGCTGCTGGCCGGGCTCGCGCTGCTCGACAACCCCGACAACCTCCTCGTGCTCAACGGCTACAAGGACGTCGAGTACATGGAGACCGCGCTGTTGTCGCAGAAGCTGGGGCGCTACCCGATCGTGGTCATCGACCGCTACCGCGAGCTCGAGCTGCTGCTGCAGGTGGCGCGCCGGCTGGGCATCCGGCCGCACATCGGCGTGCGCGCCAAGCTCACCACCAAGGGCGCCGGCAAGTGGATCGAGTCCACCGGCGACCGCTCCAAGTTCGGCCTCACCGCCACCGAGATCGTGCAGCTCGTCGACAAGCTGCGCGACGAGCAGATGCTCGACTGCCTCGAGCTGCTCCACTTCCACATCGGCTCGCAGATCTCGGCGGTGCGCGCGGTCAAGGACGCCATGAAGGAGGCCGGCCGCATCTACGTCGAGCTCGCCAAGGCGGGCCCCGGACTGCGCTTCCTGGACGCCGGCGGCGGTCTGGGCGTGGACTACGACGGTTCGTCCACGAACTGGCCGTCGTCCACCAACTACACCATGCAGGAGTACGCCAACGACGTCGTGGCCGCCATCCAGGAGGCCTGCGAGACGGCCGGGGTGCCGCACCCCGACATCATCACCGAGTCGGGCCGCGGGCTAGTGGCCCACCATTCGGTGCTGGTCTTCAACATCCTGGACGTCAACGAGGTGCTGGCCGGCCAGGCCGCGCCGCGGGTGGACAAGAAGGAGCCGCCGGTCATCCGGCAGCTGGTCGAGACCTGGCGGTCGATCTCGCGCAAGAACTTCCAGGAGGCCTACCACGACGCCTTGCAGCTCAAGGAGGAGGCGGCGAACCTGTTCAACGTCGGCCTGCTCGACCTGCGCGGCCGGGCCCGCGTCGAGCAGCTGTTCTGGGGCTGCTGCGAGGCCATCGTCAAGATCATCCGCGAGCTCGATTACGTCCCCGACGACCTCGAAGGGCTGGAGAAGGGTCTCGCCGACACGTACTACGGCAATTTCTCCGTCTTCCAGTCGGTCCCCGACCACTGGGCCGTCAAGCAGCTGTTCCCGACCTTGCCGCTGCATCGGCTGGAGGAGCGGCCCACGCGCCGCGGGGTGATCGCCGACCTGACCTGCGACTCCGACGGCAAGATGGACCAGTTCATCGATCTGCGCGACGTCAAGCACTCGCTCGAGCTGCACGCCTTCGACGGCCGGCCCTACTACATCGGGGTCTTCCTGGTGGGCGCCTACCAGGAGATCCTCGGCGACCTGCATAACCTCTTCGGCGACACCAACGCCGTGCACATCGCGCTCGACGCCAACGGCTACCGCATCGACCACGTGGTGGAGGGCGACTCGGTGACCGAGGTGCTGGGCTACGTGCAGTACCAGAAGCACCAGCTCGTGCAGCGGATGCGGCAGGCCAACGAGGAGGCGCTGCGCCGGGGGCTGCTCACCTTCGAGGAGTCGGCGCTCTTGATGCGCCGCTACGACGAGGGGCTGTCGGGCTACACGTATCTCGAAGAGGAAGAGGCGGCGCCGCCCGTCGCCAACGGGGCCGCCGCGCCGACGGCCGGGGCAGCCCAGCCGGCCCCCGCGCCGACGCCGATGCCGCCGGCGGACGCGAAGGCGGACACTGCCGCGCCGCGGGCCAAGCCGGGCGAGCCGGCGGGACCCTCCGTGGAGCAGGCCAGCTTCCCCCTCGCGTCGGAGTCCTGAGGAGCGATCATGAAGCAGATCGGCCGCAGCCTACTGATCCTGGTCCTCGCGGGACTGACGAGCGGTCTGGCGCTCGCAGGAGAACGCGAAGAGTGCACCACGGCGGTGATCACCGGCGGGGCGACCGCGGACGGCCGGCCGGTCCTCTGGAAGAACCGGGACACCGACTCGCTCTCCAACAAGGTCGTGCTCGTCCGGGAGAAGCCCTACGACTACCTGGCGGTCGTCAACGCCGGCCAGCCCAGCGGGCGTATCGTATGGGGCGGGCTCAACGCAGCCGGCTTCGCGATCATCAACTCCGTGGCCTACAACCTGCCGGGGGCGGCGGGCGGATCGGCCGACCTGGAAGGCCACGTCATGGCCGACGCCCTGCGCCGCTGCGCCACCGCCGACGACTTCGAGGAGTACCTGAGGGCCAACCTCGGCGGCGGCCTCGGCTGCCAGACGAACTTCTGCGTGATCGACGCGCAGGGCGGCGCGGCCATCTTCGAGACCCACAATCAGGGCTACAAGCGGCTCGAGGCCGCCGAGTCTCCCGGGAAGTGCCTCCTCAACACGAACTTCTCCCGCAGCGGCGCGGCCGATGAGGGCGCGGGCTATCTGCGCTTCGACCGTGAGAGCGCGCTCTTCGGCGCCGTCCCGGCCGGGACGCTGACGCACGACTTCGTCCTGCAGACGGCGGCCCGCGACCTCGGCCACGCCCTCCTGCGCCATCCCGATCCGGCAGATTGGAAGAAGCTGCCGAGCGATCGCCCGGAGTGGATCCACGCCGAGCGCACCATCGACCGCGGCGCGACCGCCTGCGCCATGGTCATCCACGGCGTGAAGCCGGGCGAGGACCCGCGCTATGCCACGCTCTGGATCATCCTCGGCGAGCCGGTTTGCTCGATCGCCGTGCCGCTCTGGGTGGCGGCGGGCGACCCGCCCCCCGAGCTGTCCGCCGGCGAGGCCGCGCCGATCTACAAGGAAGCCCTGCGGCTGCAGGACCGGCTGCGCCCGCTCAAGGGCCGGGACCGTCGCGAGTACCTCGACCTGAGCCGGCTCGACAATCGCGACGGGACCGGCTGGCTGCCGGGTAACCGGAAGGTGGAGCGGGGAATCCTCGAGGAGACGGCGGGGCTGCTCCAGAAGCGCCCGACACCGGCGGGGCTCGCCGAGTTCGAGCGGGCGGCGGCGGCGCGGGTCCTCGCGGCGCTGAAGCAAGTTCCGTAAGCGACCTCCGCGGCGTGCGGCTTCGCGCCGCGCCCCCCTCCGCGCGGGGCCGCCTTGTTCCGGCGCGGGCCGCGACTCCGGCCACAGTTCGGTCGTGCCAACGCCGGCGGATTCCGGGGCCCCGGCTGGCGCTGGGGCCCCGACGCTCTCCTGCCCCGGGCAGGTCCGCGCCGCAGTTGCGCTGGACTGAACCGGCGGGTGCTGGCAGCTGAGGCTCCGATGCTTGTTCCCACGGCCTCCGAGGCTTACACTGGATGCGCCGCGGACATCCCCCGATACCCACCCAGTCCGTTCGAGGAGGACACCATGCGCAAGTCGGTTACCCCTGCCATCTCCGTCGCCATGATACTCGGGGCCGTCGCGGCCCTGGCTGGCCTGGTCTCGCCGGCCAGTGCCCAGCTCGGCATCCCGAGCTTCGGAGTCCCGGTGACGGAGGACTTCAACACGCTCGCCAGCTCGGGCACGAGCTCCACGCTTCCGACCGGTTGGGCCTTCGCCGAGACCGGCGCGAACGCGGACCTGCTCTACCGGGCCGGCACCGGGTCGCTCACGACCGGCGATACCTACAGCTTCGGCGCCACCGGCAGCGGCGAGCGCGCGTTCGGCGGCCTGCGGAGCAGCAACCTGATCCCCTACATCGGCGCGGCCGTCCGCAACGACACCGGGGGCGTCATCGCCATGCTCGACATCACCTTCACCGGCGAGCAGTGGCGCCTCGGGGCCACGCCCCGCATCCAGCCCGATCGCATCTTCTTCGAGTACAGCCTGAACGCCACCGACCTCACGACTGGCGCCTGGACGGCCGTGACCGCGCTGGACTTCCTGTCGCCGATCACCTCCGGAGTCGTGGGCGCGCTCGACGGCAACGCCGCCGCCAACCGCGCCGCGGTCTCGGGCAGCGTCACGGGCATTCTCCTCGCCCCCACCGCGATCCTCTGGATCCGCTGGTCGGACTTCGACGTGGCGGACTCCGACGACGGGCTGGCCATCGACGATTTCTCGATCACGGCGCACGAAGGCCCGGTGCCGACGGTGCCGACCACGCTCGGCGCGGTGAAGGGCGCGTACCGCTAGCGTCGCCGTCCGCGGGCGCATCGGCCCGCGGGCGCAGCCCAGAGGCGCCGGGTTCCCGAGGGGGCCCGGCGCTTCGCCATGCCCCGCTGCCCCCCAGCGGGCCGGAAGTATGACGCAGGTCCTACGTGCCGCGCTGCCGACGAGCGCCCCGGGCCTGGCGTCGCCGCCGCCGTGAGCCCGATTTTGCAAGTGTTTTTCCCCCACTCGCCGGCGCCAGGGCCTGCGGTGCTAGAATGCGCACCGATCGGATTCCCCCGATCCCTCACTTTCGCGGCGCCGGGCCGTGCGCGCCCCCGCCCAACCACAGGAGAAGGTCCCCATGAAAGCTGTGCGGTATCTCACCCTGGTGCTCGTCGCGGCGAGCCTGGCGGCTGCCCCGGCCCTGGCCGAAGAGCGCGCCACCATCGCCGAGAAGTACAAGTGGAACGTCGCCGATCTGTATCCCTCGGAGGACGCCTGGCAGCAGGCCCGCCAGGAGCTCAAGGGGCGCATCCCCGGGCTGGCCAAGTTCCAGGGCAAACTCGGCGAGTCGGCCGACGTGCTCTTCACGGCGCTCTCCACCCGCATGGACGTGGAGCAGGGCCTGCAGCGCCTCGGCGTCTACGCCAGCATGGTCAGCGACCAGGACGTTCGCGACCAGAAGCACGTCGAGCTGAACGAGGTCGCCGGGCAGCTGTTCGTGGACTACGGCGCCGCCGTCTCCTACATGCGGCCCGAGATCCTCGCCCTCGGCGCCGACCAGGTGAACGGCTTCGTGGCCGCCGAGCCGCGCCTCAAGCCCTACCGGATGTTCCTCGACGAGATCCTGCGCTACGCGCCGCACACGCTGAGCGCTCCCGAGGAGAAGGTGGCGGCGCAGGCCGGCGACCTGATGGACGCCGGCGGCTCGATCCGCGGTGTCTTCAGCAACGCCGAGCTGCCCTTCCCCACCGTCAAGCTCTCCACCGGCGAGGCAGTGCGCCTCGACGCCGCCGCCTACTCGAAGTACCGCCAGCTACCCAGCCGCGACGACCGCATGACGGTCTTCAAGGCCTACTTCGACCTCTACAAGGGCTTCATGGGCACCTACGGCGCCATGCTCAACGCCGGCGTCAAGACCCACGTCTTCAACAAGGAAGTGCGCAAGTTCGACAGCTGCCTGCAGGCGTCGCTGTTCGCCAACAACGTGCCGACGCAGGTCTACACGCAGCTCATCTCCGACGTGCACGCCAACCTGCCGACCCTGCACCGCTACCTGAAGCTGCGCCAGAAGATGATGGGCCTCGACGAGCTGCGCTACGAGGACCTCTACGCGCCGCTGGTCAAGAGCGTGGACCTCAAGTACACGCCGGAGCAGGCGCAGGAGATGGTGGTCAAGGGCTGCGCCCCGCTCGGGCCGGCCTACGTGGCGACGCTGCAGAAGGGCTTCGACGACCGCTGGGTGGACTGGTTCCCGTCCACCGGGAAACGCTCCGGCGCTTACAGCACCGGGGTCTACGGCGTGCACCCCTACCAGCTGCAGAACTTCACCGGCCTCTACGACGAGGTCTCGACCGTGGCTCACGAGTCGGGCCACTCGCTGCACACGTATCTCTCGGCCGAGCACCAGCCGTACGTGACCGCCGACTACTCGATCTTCGTGGCCGAGGTCGCCTCGACGCTCAACGAGGCGATGCTGCTCGACCACATGCTCCAGCAGACCAAGGACAAGGACACGCGCCTGTTCCTGCTGGGCAGCCGGCTCGAGACCCTGCGCACCACCCTCTTCCGCCAGACCATGTTCGCCGAGTTCGAGCTCAAGATGCACGAGCTGCTCGAGAAGGGCGAACCGCTCACCGGCGAGAAGCTGTCGACGGTCTACCTGGACATCGTGCGCGGGATCTACGGCGATGCGCAGGGCGTCTGCAAAGTGGACGACCTCTACGGCATCGAGTGGGCGGCGGTGCCGCACTTCTACTACAACTTCTACGTCTACCAGTACGCCACCAGCCTGGTCGCCTCCTCGTCGCTGGCCAACGGCATCCTGGCCGAGGCCAAGGCGAAGAAGGGCACGGCCAAGCGGGACGCGTACCTGACCATGCTCTCCTCCGGCTCGTCGAAGTACCCCATCGACCTGCTCAAGGACGCGGGCGTGGACATGACCACCCCGGCGCCCTTCGCGGCGGCGATGGCCGAGATGAACAAGGTCATGGACGAGATGGAGAAGCTCCTGAAGTAGTCCCGTCGGCAGCCGCCGACCTCGGCCCGGGGCGCCTGGAACGGCCCCGGGCCGCGTTTTTCGGCTTTACTTGGAGAGCGGGCCTCGCCATTGTCCGGCCAGCCCCCGGCGGCAGGCGACGGCGGGCGGGCGCACGAACCTTCGGAGGGATCCACGACATGAAGCGGACGATCCTGGGCATCGCGGTGCTGGCGGCGGGATTCGCGGGCGCGACGGCGGCGTGGGCCCTCGGCCCGGTGGACATCGGCGCGGGGGGCGGTCCCAGCCCGCCGACCGGCGACTTCGGGGACGCCTTCGACACCGGCTTCCATCTGCGCGCCATGGGCGATTTCACGGTGATCGGCTTTCCCTTCGGGTTGCGCGGGGTCGCTTCCTACGAGGACTTCGGCGCGACGGAATCGGGCGCGGTCACCGGCGGCTCCTGCAAGGTGACCTCGCTGGCCGGGGGGCTGACCCTGAACATCCTGCAGCTCGGGCCGGTGCAGCCCTACCTGGTGGGCACCGGCGGCGTCTACTGGACGGACACCGAGGTCGAGGTCGGCGGCGAGACGCAGAAGAGCGACGACAGCTTCTTCGGCCTCGAGTTCGGCGTCGGCGTGAAGGTGAAGCTCCTGGGCCTCAACTTCTTCGTCGAGGCGCGCTACGAGGACGTCTTCGTCGGCGACGACGGGCTCGGCCCCGCGCTGGGGAGCAGCGACATCCAGGCCGTCCCGGTCACTTTCGGGATCCTCTTCTAGCCCCCGGCCGAGTCGCATCCGAGCCCCGGAGCCGCAAGGCCCCGGGGCTCTTGGCTTTGGGGCCGCGGGACGGCCCCGGTTGCGCCCGGGCGGAGATACGGGTGAAGACCCGGCGGCGACCGGCCGATCCCCTATGGGGGAGGCGTCCCAGCCCGGCGGGAAGCCGCCTCCGGGCCGGCCGGGGAGGACGGCGGTACGACCCGTCCCCGCCCGCGTCGCGGCAGCCGCAGTGCGGCAAGGAGAGTCGCATGTCGCAGTCGAACCTCGTGGTGGCCCGTTACCTGAACGGGTCGGTCGTCAAGGGCAGCACGTCCGACTTCTACCCCGATCACGCCCTGTTCCACATCCAGGTGCGCGGCGGCGCCAACACGGTCCCGGTGAAGATGACCGATCTCAAGGCGGTCTTCTTCGTCAAGGACCTGGTCGGCAACCCGTCGCACGAGAAGGCGCGGCAATTCGGTCCCATCGACCCCGGCCTCACTCAGGGCAAGCGCGTGGCGATCCTCTTCAAGGACGGCGAACTGCTGCTCGGCTACACGCTCTCCTACACCGCCGGCCGGCAGGGCTTCTGGCTCAGCCCCGTGGACCGCGGCGGCAACAACATCCGCATCTACGCGTTGTGCGGATCGGCCAAGCAGATCAAGGTGGGGCCGGCCGCCGACGAGCTGGCGGTGAGCGCCCCCAAGCCGGTGTCCAAGCTGCGCCGCACGGCGTAGGCCCCGAGCCCCGCGGGCGCGGGACCCGCCGGCTTCCCGCTCCGGCGGGTCCCGGTGTTTGCCCGGGGCGCACGGTCGCTCAGCTGAGGCTCTCGGCCTCGCCGCTCTCCTTGTAGACGATCAGGCTGGCGATGGGGACGTCCTCGAGCATCCGGCGCCCCGCCAGGCTGGCGATCTCCACGAGGAACGCGAAACCCACCACCTCGCCGCCCAGGTTCTCCGCCAGCCGCAGCGCGGCGCGGGCCGTGCCGCCGGTGGCCAGCACATCGTCGGCGATGACGATGGGGGCTCCCGGCGGCACCGGGTCCTCGTGCACCTCGAGGCCGGCCTCGCCGTACTCCAGCTCGTAGTCCTGGCGGTAGGAGCGCCGCGGCAGCTTGCCCGGCTTGCGGGCCAGCAGCAGGCCGGCTCCCCAGCGGTCGGCCAGGGCCTGGGCGACGAGGAAGCCGCGCGCCTCCACGCCGAGGACGAACTGCGGGCGCACGCCTTCCGGCGCGGCGTGCCGCGCGAGCGTGTCGGCGGCGCGTTTCCACGCGTCGCCGTCCGCCCACAAAGGCGTGAGGTCGCGGAACAGCACGCCCGGCTGCGGGTAGTCGGGCACGTCGTGCACCCAGCGGGTCCAGTCGGGTCTCTCCCCCAACGGTGCGCTCATGCGTCCTCCCTCCAGGCTCGGGCCTGGTCCGTCGCCGCCGAGCGCGGCCGTTCGCCGGCGTCGCCGGCGGCCGTGCGCGGCTCCTCCATCCACTGGCGCAGCTTGAGCAGCGAGCGCTGTTCGATCTGGCGCACGCGCTCGCGGGTGATGCCCAGCCGGTCCCCCGTCTGTTGCAGCGTGTGCGCCACGCCGTCGAGGAAACCGTAACGCACGCGCAGGATCAACTCCTCGCGGGCCGACAGCCGGTGCAGGTAGCGCTCCAGGCGCTCGCCGTCCAGCTCGCGCTCGACCATCTCCTCGATGGACGGCAGCGCCGCTTGCACCGCCTCGGGCCGCCGCCGGCCGGGCCCGTCCCCCACCTCGAGGTCGTCGAGGGAGCGGACGTTGCGGATCAACCCGGCCAGGCGCTCGGTCTGGAACGGCGCCAGCCCGAGCGCACCGCCGATCTCGAAGCTCGTCGGCTCGCGCCCCAGGCGGTGGCGCAGGCGCCGCTCCTCGAGCACGTAGCGCCGCATCTGCTGCAGCACGGTCACCGGCACGCGCACCGCCGTCGTCTGCTCGGCGATGCCGCGCAGGATGGCCTGCCGGATCCACCAGCCGGCGTACGTCGAGAAGCGGAAGCCGCGCTCGGGGTCGAAGCGGTCGGCGGCGGTGATGAGCCCGAGATTACCCTCGCTGATGAGGTCGAGGAAGGGCAGCCCGCGGCTGCGGTAGCGCCGCGCGATGAAGACGACGAGGCGCAGGTTGCCGAGGATGAGCCGGCGCCGGCCGGCCGCGTCGGCGGCGCGGGCGGCGCGGGCCGCCGCCAGCTCTTCGGCCGGCGTCAGCGGCGGGTAGAACTTGAGGTCGGCCAGGTAGCGGTCGAGCAGGTCGAGGTCGTGGGTGCGCCCCCGCGCCCGCACCGCCTCGGTGCGTATCGCCTCGAGGGCGGGGCCCGGGGCGGCGGCGAGCTCCTCTGCGTCCTCCACCGGTTCCACGTCCACGCCGGCGCCGCGCAGCTCCTCGAGGAAAGCGAGGTAGCGGCCGCTCTCGAAGCCGGGCAGGCCGGCCAGCGCCTCCTGCTCGGCGGCGCGGAGCGCGCCCTTGCGGCGCGCCGCGCCGGCGGCATGCGCGAGGGCGGCGGTGAACGTGTCGGTGAGCTCGAGCATCGTCTCTCGCTGGGTTCGGGGCGGGGCGGTGGGCGGGGCGGCTACCCGACGCTGAAGCCGCCGCACCCGCCGCGGGCCGGACCGTAGCGGGCGTCCACCTGCGTCACCCGCGCGCCGGCCGGGCCGCGCTCCAGTTGCGCGCACAGTTCTTCCAGCCGGGCGCGGACTCCCTCAGCGTACACCTCGACGGCGCCATCGTCCAAATTACGAGCGTAGCCGGCGAGCCCGCGCTGGCTCGCCTGGCGCAGGACGAAGTAGCGGTAGCCGACGCCCTGGACGCGGCCGTGCACGATGGCGAAGAGGGATTCGGTGGTCATGCCGCGGCGAGGGCCATGGAGAGGAGGGAGAGCGAAGGAGTGGTCGGGGCGAGAGGATTTGAACCTCCGACCCCCTGGTCCCGAACCAGGTGCGCTACCGGACTGCGCTACGCCCCGACTCGCGGCGCTCGCGGGCGCTGGCCCGCGGACGCCGCCTCTTCGATTGTCCGGAGGCGCAGTCTAGCAAACCGCGCCCCGACTTGCCAACCGCGCCTCGCGGGGCGCGGCCGGAGCGGCCGGGTCCGGCCGCCGGCCCCGCTCCCCCGCCGCCGCTAGGGCTCCAGATCCCAGGCCCGGACCTCGGTCATTGCCCGGTAGTCCGTGAGGTCGAGCATCAACGGCGTGACCGAGGCGCAACCCTGGTTGACCGCCGTGAAGTCGGTGTCTTCCTCCTCCTCCCACACCGGCTCGTCGCCCCCGATCCAGTAGTACGGCCGGCCGCGCGGGTCGGTCTTCTCGATCAGGGTGTCGCGGTAGACCCGCTTGCCGAGCTTGGTGATGCGCACGCCGCGGTAGCGCCCCCCGGCCGCCACCGGCAGGTTGACGTTGAGCAGCGACTTGGGCGGCAGGCCGCGCGCCAGCACCGCCTCCACCAGGCGGCGCGTGAAGCGCGCCGGGTGGGCGAAGTCCACCTCCCGCGAGCGGCTCGCCACCAGGGAGACGGCCAGCGACGGCAGCCCCTGCAGCGCGCCCTCGATGGCGGCGGCTACGGTGCCCGAGTAGAAGACGTCCTCACCCATGTTGGGCCCGTGGTTGATGCCGGAGACCACCAGGCCGGGCCGCTCGTCGATGAGGCCGTGCATGGCCACCACCACGCAATCGGTCGGCGTGGCGTCGAGCGCGTAGACGTCGGGCTCGGGCCGCTCGATGCGGAACGGCCGGTTCAGCGTCAGGCTGTGGCTGGTCGCGCTCTGGTCGCGATCCGGGACCACGGTGACGACGCGGCCGAGGTCGGCCAGGGCGGCGCGCAGATCGCGCAGGGCCGGTGCCCGGATGCCGTCGTCGTTGGTGAGCAGGATGACCATCGAACCTCTCCTAGGCGGGCGGCGGGCGGCGGGCCGCGCGGCCGGTGACCACCTCGAAGAACAGGCGGCCGAATAGCGACAGGAAGCGCGGCAATTGCTCGAGCGGGCGGAAGTGGCTCTGCTCGTCGGCGTAGACGGTGGGGATGGCGACGGCGGCGAGCCGGTAGCCCTGGCGGGCGGCGCGCACCAGGAACTCGGTCTCGAAGACGTAGCCCCCGGCGCCGTGGATCATGGGCAGCACGCTGTCGAGCGCGCGCCGGCTGTGCACGCGGTACCCCGACTGGCTGTCGGGCACCGGCTGGCCCGCCAGGGCGCCGATCACCCACGACGAGAGGCGATTGCCCAAGCGGCGATGCGCTGGCATGCGCCCGCCCAGGTCGCGGCAGCCGACCACGACGTCGCCGCCGGCCGCCGCGGCGAGCAGGCGCGGCAGGTCGCGCGGGTCGTGCTGGCCGTCGGCATCGAGCGTGGCCACCCAGTCGTAGGCGGCCGTGGCGGTGAAGCCGCGCCGCAGGGCGGCGCCCTTGCCCTGGTTGGGCGACTGGCGCAGCACGGGCACTCCGCGGCGCTCGGCCACGTCGGCGGTGGCGTCGAACGAGCCGTCGTCGACGACCCGCACGTCGGCGGCCGGCACGATCTCCAGGAGCCGGTCGAGCACGGCGCCGAGCTGGCGGGCGGCGTTGTAGGCGGGCACGACCACGGCGAAGCGGCCGGGTCGGGCGCCGGGGTCGCCGGTCACCGAGGGCCTCCCCCCGGCGCCAGGGGCTCGAAGGCGAACCACTCCTCGGGGCGGGTCGCCAGGCGCGAATCGAGGAACTCGATCGCGCGAGCGGCGGCGGTGTGGCGCCGCTGGCGGGCCCGCTCGGGGGCGATCTCGGGGCCGACGGCGACCACGTAGCCCGAGGCGGCCCGCAGGGCCACGGCCGGGAACGCGCTCCAGCCCTGCCGCGCGGCGAGCGCGAGAGCGCCGCGCGCCGCGCGCCGGCGATCGCGGGCCCCGCGGCCCGGGCTGCCGCGGTCGCAGAAGACGGCGACCAGCGGCGGGGCGCCGGCGGTCAGCTCGGCGAGGCCGGCGCGGGTCGTCACGCCGAAGCGGGCACGGAGACGGTCGAAGAAACGCTGCGCGGCACCACCGTGTGGGCGCGCCAAGGCGGCCACGCCCCAGCCGCGGGCGGCCAGCGCGGCGCCTGGCCACTCCCAGTTGCCGGCGTGCGCGGCGATCAGCAGGGCTCCCCCGCACCGCGCGGCCCGCTCCAGCGGCTCGAGGCCGTCGAAGCCCACGCGGCGGCCGAGCTCGCGCGGCTCGAGGCGCGCCAGGCGCAGCGTGTCGGCGACCGATGCACCGAAGTTGCCGTAGACGCGGCGGACCCGGGCGGCGGCGGCGCCGCGCGCCGCCGGAACGAAGCGCTCC
>CAYLSO010000275.1:0-14783 GCA_964386525.1 uncultured bacterium | reverse complement strand
AGGGCAGCGAAACCGGCGCTGCGCGCGCTCCGCTTGACCCGCGCCGTCGCGGGCGCTCCGAGGCCTGAGACTCTCATGGCGTTCCTCCGTGGGCGGCGCCGCGGCCGGCGGCGGGCCCGTTGACTGGTGCGGATGAAGGCGACCGAATGCGGAAGCAGATTACCGGTTCCCGGGCCGACTAGGGAAATACCACGACCCGCCCGTGGTGTCGGACCCCGGGGGCCTCGAAGCGCACGAAGTAGACGCCGGCGCCCAGGCGCCGGCCAGCGGCGTCCGTGCCGTCCCACTCGAGGACCCGCCCCCCGCCGCCCGGCAGCTCGCCGCGATAGAGCTCGCGCACGTGGCGGCCGCGGACGTCGAACACGCCGACGGCGGCCGCGCCTCCGGCCGGGCCCAGGCGGAAGCGGAGCAGCAGGCGGTCGGCCCCGGCCATCGGGTTGGGGCCCACCACCACCAGCGCGCCAGGCCCGCCCGCCGCTTGGGAGTCGAGGGTGCTGGGAAGCCACTCCACCGCCAGCTCGCCGCGCGCCAGCCCGTAGCCGTACTGCGCGAGCGGGGCATCGGCGCGCGTGGCGGTGGAGCGCAGCGCCTCGAGCACCTCGAACGGGCCCCAGCCGGGGTGCTCCTCGAGCAGCAGCGCCACCAGCCCCGCCACGCCGGGCGTGGAGAGCGAGGTGCCGCTCATGCGCACCAGGCTGGTGTCATTGCCGGCCGGGGCGGCCGCGGCGCGCGAGCCCATGCCGCAGACTTCCGGCTTGACCCGGCCGTCCGCCGTGGGCCCGAACGCGGAGAAGGCGGCGATCAGGCCGAGGGAATCGACCGCGCCCACCGCGACCACGCTCTCCGCGTCCGCCGGGGCGATGAGGTAGTGCCAGGGCTTGTTGCCGTCGTTGCCCTGCGCGGTGACCACGGTGATGCCGCGGCGCGCCGCCTCGGCCGCCGCGCGCGTGATGGCCGTGATGTGACCGTTCATGTCCGCGTACTCGTACGAGGCGTCGGCGTCGTCGAAGACGCTGTAGCCGAGCGACGAGCTGATGACGTCGGCGCCCAGGCTGTCGGCCCACTCGGCGCCCATCTGCCAGTAGTCCATCTCCACCGGCAGCTCGCCGCCGAGGTATTCGGTCTTGCCGAGCGCCACCTGCGCACCGTACGCGGTGCCGACGAAGAAGCCCGGCGCATAGCCCGCGAGCACCGACAGCGTCGCCGTGCCGTGCGCATCCTGGTCGTAGAGATCCTGGCCGGGCTCGTCGACGACCACCGAATCGCCGAAGACGAAGTCGCGGCGCGCCAGCACGTCGAGCGCGTCGAAGACGGCGTGCGTCTCGCGGAAGCCGGAGTCGAGGAAGACCACCAGGACGCCGCGTCCGCTGAGTCCGCGCGCGTGCAAGAGATCGGCCTCGATGAGGCGGTTCTGGGCGTGGGAGTAGGCGTAGAACCACGGCTCGCCGGGTAGGGCCGCGATCGCCGCGGCGCCGGCCGCACGCGCCGCGCCCGCCGCTCCGGCGGGACGCGGCCCCCGGGCGGCGCGGGCCCCGGCGACCGGCTGCGGATCGAGGTCCGCGCGGCGGTAGCGCGCCACCGGCTCGAGCCCGGCCACGAAGGGCAGCCGAGCCAGATCCGCGCGGCGCTCGGCCGGCACCGTCACGCTGGCGGCGTTGAGCCAGCGGCTCACGGCGCGCACGGCGAAGCCGCGCTCCGCCAGGGCCTGCAGGTAGCGCGGCTCCACCGGCAGGTCGCCGGCCAGCGGGCCGGCCACGCCGCCACGGCGCTCGCGGCGCTCCAGGCTGCGGGCCGAGACCTGGCGCCGGGCGGTGCGCTGCCGCTCGGCATCTCCGGCGGACTCGAGAGTGCCGCGGTCGGTGAAGCGCACCCAGACGACGCTCTCGCGCCCCGCCGCCGGCGAGGCCGACGACGCCGCGCCGGGCGCCGCGCCCAGCAGTCCCGCAGCCGCCAACACTGTCGCGAACCCGATCCCGATCTGTCTCATGCGCTGCCGGCTCCTGCGGGGGAAGGGATGGAGGCCTCCGGGAAGACGCGCACGTCGCCCACCTCGAGGCCGCGATGGTTGTGCAGGACCGGCTCGGCCCAGCGCTTGAGGGCCGCCACCGCATCGGGCTCCAGCCAGCCGTGCTCGGCCAGGAACGCGATGGTCGCCGGCCCCACCGCCCGGTGGTGGCCGTCGTGCACCTTGAGCGCCACGCCGGCGCGGGCGGCGGGCACGGCCACGCACTGCAGGGCCTCCGCCCCGCCCTTGCTCACCAGGGCGCCGCGCGCGGCGACCATGAGATCGGTGTCGAAGCGCCGCTCGCCCGCCACCAGCAAGGGGTGCCGCTGCATGGCCGTCCGCAGCCGCGCCAGGGCGCGCTCGCGCGCGTCGCCGGCGTCGGCGCCCGGCCGCGCCGCCGCAAAGCGCGCGAAGCCGCGCGCCATCGCCGTCAGCGACAGGGCCGGGTTGGCGGCGCTGCAGCCGTCGATGCTCACCGGCACCGCCGCGGGGTCCGCCCCGCACACCTCGGCGATCGCGGCCACGCAGGCGCGCTGCACCGGATGGTCGGCGGCCACGTAGTCGGCCAGCGGCCACCCCTCGGCCACGGCCAGCGCCAGCATGCCGGCGTGCTTGCCCGAGCAGTTGTTGTAGACCGCCGAGTGCCCGACGCGCCCGCAGCGCAACGCCGCCTCGCTCTCGTCGTCCTGGGGGAAGTGGAAGCCGCACAAGAGCGCGCCCTCATCGAGCCCGAGGCGCGCCAGGAGGCCGCGCACCACCTCGACGTGGACCCGGCCGCCGCTGTGCGAGGCGCAGATCACCGCCAGCTCGCGCTGGCTGAGACCCAAGCGGTCGGCGTGGCCTCGCTCCACCAACGGCAGCGCCTGGAACGGCTTGCAGCACGAGCGGAAGAAGGTGACCGGTCCGGCCTCGGCGGCCGCAGCCGTCGCGCCGCCCGCCCCCCCCGCGCCACCGGCCAGGGCGCGCCCGTCCTCCACCCACGCTACGGCGGTGACGCGGTGCTCCGCGTCCACCGGGCCGCCGCGGCCGCGCCGCACCGCGACCCGATACGCCGCCGCGCGCCGGCTCACGCGCTCCGGCCGCTCCGGCCGCTCCGGCGGGGCGCCCGTGCTTTGCGCCGCGGCCGCGCCGCCGCGCCGCCGCGAGCCCGCTTGGCCCCCACCTCACGAACCGCGTCCTCGAGGATCTCCAGCCCGATCTGCGCCTCCTTGCGCGACAGCACGAGCGGCGGGCAGAAGCGGATCGCCGAGGGCCCGGCGCCGAGCAGCAGCAGGCCGCGCTCGAAGGCCGCCAGCACGACGTCGTCACGCCGGTCGTGGTCGCCGCGGTTCGTGCCCGGCTCCTGGACGAACTCGAGCGCCAGCATGAGGCCCATGCCGGTGACCCAGCCGAGGTGCGGATGGCGCTCCACCATGGCGGTCAGCTCGCGGCGCATGAAGTCGCCGACCCGGCGGGCGTTGTCGAGCAGTTTCTCCTCGACCAGGTCGAGGGTGGTGAGCGCGGCGGCGCAGGCCACCGGGTTGCCGCCGAAGGTGTTGCCGTGCGAGCCGGGCGGCCACGACATCAGCTCGGCGGTGGACACGCAGACGCCGAGCGGCAACCCCGAGGCGATGCCCTTGGCGATGGTCACCACGTCGGGCACCGCGTTCCAGTGCTCGATGGCCCACCACTTGCCCGTGCGGCCCATGCCCGACTGGATCTCGTCGACCACGAACAGGATGCCGTACTTCTTGCACAGCGCCCGCAGCTTCTCGAAGTAGCCCGGCGGCGGCACCACGTAGCCGCCCTCGCCCTGGATCGGCTCGACGAACATCGCGGCCACGTCCTCGGGCGGCGTCTGCCGGGCGAAGACGAACTCCTCGATGAACGACACGCAGGCGAAGTCGCAGGCCGGGAACTTGAGGTTGAAGACGCAGCGCCGGCAGTCGGCGTAGGGCACGTGCGAGACCTGCGGCGCCAGCGGCGCGAAGCCGCGACGCTGCACCGACTTGCTGGCGGTGAGCGCCAGCGAGCCGAAGGTGCGCCCGTGGAAGCTGCCGTAGAAGGCCAGGAAGATCGGGCGGCGCGTCTGGTAGCGCGCCAGCTTCATGGCGCACTCGACCGCCTCGGCCCCGGAGTTGCAGAAGAAGACCTTCTTGTCCTGCTTGCCCGGGGTCAGCTGCTTGAGCCGCTCGCCCAGCCGCACCTCGACGTCGTAGTAGAAGTCGGTGCCCGACATGTGCAGGAAGCGCCCCGCCTGCTCGCGGATGGCGCGCACCACGCGCGGGTGCGAGTGGCCGGTGGAGCCGACGGCGATGCCGGCCGTGAAGTCGAGGAAGCGGTTGCCGTCCACGTCCCAGAGGGTGCTGCCGCGGCCGTGGCTCACCGCCAGGGGGTAGCTGCGGGTGTACGACGAGGAGATGGCGCGGATGTCGCGGGCGACGATGGCGCGGGCGCGGGGGCCGGGCAGGGTCCGGCTGACGATCTTAGGTCCGAGCTGGTTCAATGCGGTCCTCCGGGATGGAAGTGGGTTCGCCCGCCATTGTCTCTCGCCGGGGCGCCGCGCACAAGCTCCAGCCCCGACGCGCCGCGGCGCGCCCCGCCGCCGGGAGCTTCCCCGGGCCGGAGCGCGCCGCCGTGGCAACGCGCCGTCAGGTGTGCGCCGGGCTCAGCGCACGACCACCAGGTGTTTGCGGATCTCGAACCCCTGGGGTGTGGTGACGCGGTACATGTAGATCCCGGCGGTCACGTCGCGCCCGTCGCCGTTCTTCAGGTCCCAGTCGGCCGCACCGCTGATCGAGCTCTCGTGGTCGAGCACCCGCACCAGGTCCCCCGCCACCGTGTAGATGCGGACCTCGGCCTTCTCGGGCAGGTTGCGGAACTGGACGCGGTGCGTCCCGGACGGATCCCACGGCTCGCTGCCCCGGTACGGGTTCGGCACCACGAACACGTCCTCGAGGTCGGCGGCCGGCGGTCCGGTGAGGAGCACCGGCTCGCGCATCAGGTTCAAGTCGTGGTTGTTGATGTTGCAGCAGGTCGTGCGGTCGCCGGGGACCGCGCACTGCGTCAGGTCGGGGATGAAGAGCTCTTCGAAGCCGCCCTGCACGTACTGCGGGTCGGCCGCGTAGACGATGGCGTAGTAAGCCGCGTAGCCGTCCGGTGGCGGCGGCGGCGGGACCAGCGCGTAGACCGAATCGCCGCGCGAGGAACAGTTGCCGTTGACGTCGTAGCGGCGACAGCGCTTGACCAGGTTGCCCGCCGAATCCGGGTCCACGAAGGTCATGCGCGTGGAGGCCCCGGGCGGGAACACGTACCCGTTCTCGGTGCCCGGAAAGCGCGGGTCACGGTCGTACTGCGGGAAGTGCCACAGCAGCGTGTCGGCATAGATGAAGCGGCGCACCAGCTCCAGCTTGCAAGTGTCGCGCTGGGTGAACACCCGGTAGATGTTGTAGCCGCCGAACCCCCCGGCGGCCGGATTGGCCAGGGCGCGCTTCTCGGCCACCGTGTCGCGGTCCCAGACCAGGGTGACCTGGCGCGCCACCGTGCTGTCCTGGCCCTGGGAGCCGAAGACCCCGGCGAACGCGCGGAAGTGGATGCGGGGGAAGGTGTCCGGCTGGGCCACCGCCGAGCAGGACGCCTGGGCCGGGTCGGGGCACGTCTGCGCCCCCGCCGGTCCGGCCAGGACGGCGGCGAGAACCGTGATCAGGACGGCGCCGAGGGCCGCTTGGGGCCCCGGCCGGGCGCGGTGGGAAGTCCAACGGCGGTTGACGGCCGTCGCGTGTGCCATCGCTCTCACTCTCTATCGTCCCGCGGCGACGTAGTCGTCGCGGTCGCGAACGCTGCCCGGACCGGTCCAGGTTCGCGGGTCGGTGTTCCGGGTGAAACCGAACTGCGCCAGGATCCGGTCGGCGACGAGCTGCAGTTGGGTGCGCTCGAACAGCCAGATGGGGGCGCTCGTCCAGTTGATCTGCCCGTGCGCCGAGCCCCAGTAGTGAAACCACACCGGCTTGCCGTCCGGCCAGTCGCGCGCCGCCTTCAGCCGGAATGCCTTCGCGCGATACAGGTAGAGCGTGTCGAGCACCGAGACCGGCGGCGACCCCTCGGTGATGACGTTAGGCAGCGACACGAAGGGGACGACCCTCGTGCTCGTGGGCAGCGCCGTCGGCCAGTCCGGGAACTCGGTGGTGAAGCTGAGCAGGGGCAGCCCCGTCCAGCGCCCGACGTGCCGCGACGACGAGGGCCCTACCCGCGGGTCGTCCGCCGGCCCCCGCTCGGTGACCGGCAGCGGCCCCTCCGGCGGCCACGGGGCCCCCGGAGTGCGGTACTCGGGCAGGTAGGGCGTCATCCCACTTAGCTCGTCGAGATCCGAGAGGGGGTCGCCGACGCCGGCGAAGTCCACCTTGTCCATCTGCGAGTACAGCTTCATGTAGTCGTACAGGAAATTGCCCGGCCACAGGATGCTCGTCGCGCTGGGGCGCGCGCCGCCCGTCAGCTGGCCGTTGTAGGGGAAGAACGCCGGTGCGCTGCTGGTGAAGCGCGTCACGTAGCCGTTGGCGACGGCCGGAGCGATCCCGTCTCCGAACAGCCACGCCTGGCCGCCCGCCGACAGGTAGACCGCCAGCGTGTTCAACTCGCCCGTCTTGTTGATGAAGCGTAGGGCCCCAGACGGCGTAGTCGAGAACTTGTCGTCCGTCAGCCCGGCGTCCAGCGCTTGAGTGTACCAGACCACGGCGTTGTACTGGGTCAGCGTAGAGAGCGGCAGCCCAGCGGACGCCGTGAAGCGGTAGTCGAGCGTGTCGTAGGGGAACCCGACGAACACGCCGGGCTTCGATAGCGGGAACGGATCGTACTTGAACGGATGGCCGCCGACCGCGCAAAGGAGCGAATCCAGGATGGCTTCGGTAGGGAACGCGCCGTACGGCCTCAGTCCGTTGCTCGTCCGGTCGGTGTTGGCGCGAGTATCGTCGAAGATCAGGATGCGCTGCTCGGCCGGCGGGATGGACTTGAACAGCGGCGGCACCGCCCGCACCTCGATGATCATGATGGAGATCGTGCCCACATTGTCGCGGGCCTCGATGTAGAGGCGGTGCGTGTCGCGGATGGAGATGGTCGGCGGATCGGTCGTGTAGTCGGTGTCGGCCTCCACGTAGAAGGGGCCCACGGTCGCGCCCAGCTCGCTCGTCGACCAGCTCGACCAGCGGTCGGTCTGGCTGTCCTGCTCGCGCGGCGTCTCGTTGAACACGTCCTCGATGTCGAGCGCCCAGCGGTAGCCCGAGATCACCGTGCCCGCCACCGCCCGCGCTTCCCAGAAGAACGGCACCGGGTCGGCCTCCGGCACCTCGAGGCGCACCACCCGGTTCTCCGAGAGATCGAACGATCCGGTCGTCCCCTGGCTGCGCGAGAAGTAAGCGTGGAAGACGGTCAGGCCCGGCGCCTGCAGCTGCGTGCCGGGCTTGAAGCGCAGCAGGTTGGAGTCGAGATTGAAGCGCGGCTCGTAGGCCCCAGCCTCGTCCACGGCGCTGACCGCGAAGAACCAGATCTGCCCGGGCGTGAGGCCCTCGTACTGCTTGAAGGTGGACTCCGCCGGCACCGAATCCCAGGAGGCGAAGCCAGGCGCCTCCTGGGAGAAGAAGCGCTGCAGGTCGCCCGGGCTCGGGGACGTCGTGCCCAGCCCCAGAACATTCTGGACGAGCGACTGCGAGGCCAGCTTGTACTTGTACTTGATCGGGCGCTGCGTGAGCACTCCGTCCTGGTCTTGTCCCGTCCAACGGATGATCACGGCCGGCGTCGTGATCGCGATGGTGAGGCGGCTCGGCGGTGGGTCGCTGATGCTGGTCGACGGGGCCACCGTCTCGGAGGTGAAGGCCACGAACTCGGGCCGCGACAGCGCCCCCTGGTCGTCCCGGGACTTGATGACGAACACGTGGTAGTCGCGGCTGGTCACCCCGGTGGGCGGGAACGGCACGCTGATGGACGCCGAGTCCGGGTCGGTCGAGCGGAAGAACAGCGTCGTGTCGCTGCGGGCGATGCTCTGCCAGGCGGTGTCGCCTTCCGCCGGCGGATCGACCGCCCACAGGAAGCCCGTCACCTGGCCGTCGCTGTCGGAGCCGAACCACTGCAGGCGCACGGCGTAGAACACCGAATCCTGCTCCATCGGGCGCGCCGAGAGCTGCACCGCCGGGCGCTCGTTGCCGATCAGCATTCCCGACTGGTTACCGCAACCGGCTAGGATAGCGGCCAGCGCCACGGCGCCGATCAGCACGGAGCCCTGCCAGAAACCCTTGCTCATGCGATTCACGTCCTCTCGCCCCCCTTCCCCGCTAAGGTCCGGTCTGCCAGTAGAAGGGGATCTTGGCGAACACGATCCGACGTTCCTCCAGGCTCGTGCCGGGAGAGTCGGAGAGCTCGAACTCGAACTCGTTGCGCCCTAGGGGAATGTCGGTGGGGATGGCGATGGGAAACTCGTCGCCCGTGACCAACGGGAACGGCGCCGTCGGCTGCCAGCCCTCGTCGCCGGCCGGAGCCGGCCGGTCGGGAGAGATGATGCGCGCGCGCACCAGGAACCGCGCCGGGTCGGGGGCGGTCGTCGTGGAATCCGGATCCACCATGAACAATTTGGCTTTGAAGATGGGGTCCGTGATCAGCGTGTCGGGCCGTGGCGCGAACTCCAGCTTGTCGGCCAGGAAGTAGGGATTGAAGTTCACGAACCAGGTCAGGATGAGCGGCCGCAGCGCGGCCTGCTCCGGCGACAGCGTGCCGGCTCGGTAAGCGAACATGTAGGCGATGGGCTGCCGGACGCGCCGGTCCTTCCCGAGATTGCCGTCCACCGCACGGGCCACGGCGAACGAGGTCCCGGTGAACTTCTGGTCGTCGGTGAAGTAGATCTCCGGCTTGTAGCCGGCCGTCAGCGGGTTGAAGTTCGGGTGGATGGTCGAGAAGGCCGGGCTGCTGCTGCTGAATCTGACGCTCAGCCGCGGAATGCGGAACTCGAACCCGATGGGCGAGCCGTTGGGCGGGCCGGGGGTGCCGACCACACACTTGTCGGTCGGCGGGTTGCCCGGCTGCACGAACACGGAGTACGGCGAGTCCTTGTCGGCGCCGCCGGCGAACAGGTAGACGGCGTCACAGTTGCGCGCCACCGTGTCGCTGTCGGCGTGCACGTAGAAGCGGTACTCGGATACCTCCGGCGGGCCGGCGCTGATCGTGATCCTGACCTTCTCCAGGAAAGTGCGCATGCCCTGGCCGGTGGACGCGGATTTGCGATCGGCGGGCAGACTGCAGAAGCGGTCGGCTCCCAGCCAGGGGTTGAGCGCCGTCGGCACCGAGCCGTCGCCCGACGGGACGTAAAGGCCGCGGCCGTCCCGCAACAGCGCGGCCTGGAGGGTCGCGTCCGTCGTGTCGGGACCGTACCACCAGGTCTCGGGGTCGAAGTTGACCACGAGGCGCCGTAGCGAGTCGGGGAAGGTCGTCCCCCCCGCCTCGTCCACGGCCCGCACCCGGAAGACGTTCAGGCCGTTGGGCAGGTCGGCCGCCCCGGGGCCCACGCCGGTGCCGTACTGAGCTGAGGTTCCGGTGACGTCGACCTTGACATAGTCCGGCTCGTAAAGCTTGTAGCGGTAGCCGAGAATCTGGCTTTGCCAGTCGTTGTCGAAGGCGCCCCACTCGAAGAAGACGCCGGCGCCCACCGGCAGCGTGTCGCGCGGCGAGAAAGTGGCGCCTACCGGGTCCTGGTTGTCGGTGAGGTCCCTGACCCAAGGGGTTTCGACGACGCCGCCGCCGGCAGCCGGCAGGAAAACCACCCCCTCCGCCCGGTGGGTGATCCAGACGATGCCCGGCAGATTGCGGTCGCGGGCCGAGAAGCGCGTGAACGCCGGGGTCGGGTCCGCCCGCCCCTCGTTGTCCACGGCGAAGACGTAGAGGCCGTGGTCGCGGTCGGTCCCCAGGCCCTCGTGGACGGTGAAGACTAACGTACTGTCGGTCCGGGCCGTGAAGCGCCACTGCTGCGGCTTGGGCGGGGGCAAGGGGATACGGTAGCCGGGGATGGTCTCGGTGACCGCCACGTAGAAACCGACCACCTGGCCGTCGATGTCGGAGCCGGACCAGTGCGCCCGGTACCGGTACGGCACGCGGTTGAGCGTCCCGCCCCCGATCGAGTCGAGCGGAGCGGCCGTCAGATAGGTTTCGGGAGCCCGGTTCCTATCGGTATTGGGGGCGACCGTCTTCCGGCACGAGAGGGAACCCAGGACGGACAGCGAAACGACAAAAAGAACCCACCGCTCCAAACGCATCCAGCGTCCTCCAATCACGCCCTGGTCTGTGCCCGGTGTAATAACAATTTAACGAGTGGGCCCCGGGGAGTCAAACGGTTATTTCCAGGCGGTTTGGCGGCCCTGGAAGCCGCGGATTTCGGCCCTAAATGCAGAGCGGGGGCGGGGATTGCTCCCCGCCCCCGTCTGGGAGCGCTCAGGCCCCGGGTCGGGCGTTAGTTCGCCTGCCCCAGGAGCACCATGCGCTGGCTGTTGTTCTGGAAATCGACTCCAGGAGCCGACAGCCGGTAGAAGTACACGCCACTGGCAGCCTTCATCCCGGTCGAGGTCACGCCCGTCCAGCGGTAGCTGTTCAGGCCGGCCACGCCGTCCACCGACGTCTCATGCACGAGACGGCCGGCGACGTTGTAGAACCGCAGGGTGACCTTCGCCGGCGACGCCAGCGAGAACTGCACGGTGGCCGCGCCCGCAACCGACGGGTTGGGGAACGCGCCGCGCACGAAGTTCAGCGCCGACATGCCCGGCTGATCGCCCACCGAGATCACCGCCCCCGGGCGAGAGCAGAGGTTGAACGCAAGGAGCGCGTCCTCCATCCACGCCTGCCCCGCGTGGTTGTTGAAGGAGAGCGAGATGTTCTGCGTCGTCGGATCGTCCGCCCCGTTCCATGCGCGGAAACGGTTCATGGGCATGCCGTTGATCAGCGTGGCGTAGTAGCGCCCCGCGTCAGCGTCGAGACGGCGATAGACCGCCGCGCCGTAGGGGCCCGGGCCGACGCCCGACGCGCTGCGGTCGCTGAACTGCTCGTAACGGGCAGCCAGCTCGGCACCCACCACACCACCGTCCTTGTCGATCACGTCGAGGAGGTTGACGCAGGAGTTGAAGAAACCGTAGCGGCGGGCGCTGTTGAACTTATCACCCGTCGTGGCCAGCGGCTTGTACACCGCGCCGGGCTGTAGGTTGCCCGAATACTGGAAGTAGTTGTCACGCACATGCACGAAGCCCATGGTGCTTCTCAGAAGGTCCATGCTCGCCGTACCGGAGATCGCGAGGTCCTGCGCGGCACCGTCGCCGAGTATGAAGAGGGCCTTCTCGTTGCCGTCCGCGGCGAGATCGAGCCACTGGCTGAGTATCCCGGCGTCGCACGACTGCTCCTGGGCGATACCCGAGCAATCGTGGAGAGCGCCGGCACCATTGTCCAGGTCCCCGGCGTCATAGATGATCGTGTCGTAGTATTCGTCCAGCATGGCGGGCGTCGGGCCCTGCTTGCACTGAACGCCCTGCAGCTCGGGGAGTACCCCGCCCCCGACGATACGGCAGCCGATGCGGTTGGCCTCGCCGGACTCGGAAGCACGCTGGTCGAACTTGTCGTACGCCACGCCCGACTGACCTAGGTTCTCAGGCACGAACCCCACCGGATCGTTACGGTCGGTCCAGTTGTCCGGCGTGCGCTTCCAGCCGCGCGACGCGCCGTCGTCCCTGCCGTAGCCCAGCGAGTCGAGTGCACCGATCACCTCGTCCTCGTAGCCGCGGCGGTCGGCCGCGTCCACGTACAGGATGCAAGCCAGCCCGCTGCCCGAGTAGCGCAAGTCCTTCCACATGTCGGGTAACACGTCGAGGTGGTCGTAGCGCAGGCAGTCGGTGGAACCCATCATGCCGGGCTGGAAGGCCACGACAGTGGTATCGGGCGACATGTTCTCAAGCACCGAAGGGTTGCTCTGCTTGGAACGCCGCACGAAGTACTGAACGTGCGTGCCGGGGGTGAAGATGCCGTCCGGCAGGATCTTCGTGCCCTCTTTGGTACTGGTCGAGCCCGGAGCCGGATCGTAGCCCGGCGGCGGCCACGACGTAAAGAACGGGGAACCCGCGCACTGGGCTTCCGAGCAGCAGGTGTTGGTGTGGTTGGCCACACCGGTTGGGGCAATCAGGAAGCACAGGTCACGAGTGATGCCGAGAATGTTGTAGTTCGGATCGAGCTCGTGATAGGTGCCCATCCACGTGTCGACAAGCGGCAGGCCGCGGGGGACCGACACGACTGGGGAGTAGTTGAGCTGAGCCGAGTCCATCCGCGCCGAGTTCCAGGTCTGCGGATCCCAGTACGTGCTGGTGTGGCCGCTCGCCGAGCCGACCGGACCGTTGTTGCCCATGTACTGGCCCCAGAACGAGCCGTCGTTGGCCGAGGCGTAGTTGCCCGCCTCGTCGCCGACGGCCGGCACCTTCAGGATGCGGTTGTGGCGCAGCGCCCACGGATCCTGGCTGCCCCCCGGCCCAACGTTCCGGCCGGCGTAGTTGCCCGGGCCGGGCCAGATGCGGAAGACGAGGTCCATGCGGGCGTCATTACCGCTGTACGGCGAGTCGTAGACCAGCGTGTCGCTACGGGCCACGCCTTCGGTGCCAGCGGGGTTGCCATTGTTGAGGGAGCTCATCACCAGGGCCGTGGTGGTATCGAACTCCACCGACCCGGGAGAGATGTCCTCGTTGAAGGGGAAGGTGTCGCCGTACAGCATCCAGGCACCGGTGGCCACCGACGGAACGGCCGCGGCGCCCCGGATGAAACCGGCCCGGACGTTGTCCCAGTAGGTGCCGCGCGTCTCGCCGCACGCCGTGGAGCCGTAGCGCCCGCAGCGGACCTGGTTCTCGAGACCGAACTGGCAGGAGTCCGTGAAGGCGATGGGCATGGAGCCGTCCAGGTCGGCGTCGGTATCCATGGTGGCACAGGTGGGCGTGCCATAGGACGAGATGAAGCCCGGGGTGTTGATCGGCGACCAGTTCGCCACCTTCGGCTCGGCGATCTGGTTCAGGCTGGTCAGGCCCGCGCCCATGTAGCGCACGCCCCACCAGAAGACCACGCCGGTCAGGGCGTTGGCGTCGAAGCCGCTGTAGTAGTCCATCTGGAGGTTGATGTTCCCGGCCTCCGTCTTCAGGTTAGCCGGGGTTCCCTGCAGGATGCCTCGCGGCGACGCAGCGTTGATCACGATGGTCGGGGTCAGCGCCCATTCCTGCGACTCAAATTGGAAGTTGTGGCTCGGGTCGTCGTGGTTCGACATCAACAGGACGTTGCCCGCCAGGTTGCAGTTGCGGGCGCCCGTTAAGCCGTCGAGGGTGCCGCACGGGTCGTCATACGGCAGGTCGTTGGCGTTGTGGATGTGGCCGTACGAGCGCGGCGGACGGCCGGTCGTGATCCACGTGGTCGACGGGCTGATCGGCGTCTCCGTGCCCGACTGCGACAGCAGCACGCGCGGACGGATCGACTGCGCGGCATCGAACGTCGAGATGTCGCCGCCGACGTTGACGTCGTCCAGAACCACGGCGCCGTCGAGCGAGTTGAAGCCCGTGGCGCTCGTCGACTGGTCGGACTCAAACCGGTTGGTGTGCACCTGGAACACGACGCGCACCGTGCCCCCCCAGGTGGCCGTCGGGATCGCCAGGGTGACCGTCGTGTCGAATACCGCGGTGCGGACGACCGGCAGCTTGCCGCCCACCGCGTAGAGCTTCTGCGGCTGGGGGTTGGTGCCGAAGTCGACGACCTCGGACAGATAGCGACGGTTGGTATCGTAGACGAGCGTGTCCTTCGGCTTGCCGACCCACACGCACAGCGAGTCAGCCGCGTTCAGCACGAAGTTGCTCGACGAGGTCGGATCTGGCGTGAACCACCCGTCGCCGCCCGGATCGGCAGCACGATTGTAGCCGAAGTCCGTGCGCACCCTGAAGCTCATCGGAATGGGCGCGCCCGAATAGGTGAAATCCCGGTAGAGCAACTGGTTCCACAGGTTGCTGTACCCGGGGTACGAGCTGCGCACCGCGCCGCCGCCGCGGTGGTCGATCTGATTCTCGGCATTGGTGAACGGGTTGCCCGTCAGCTCGTCGATCGGAGCGCCCGCATCACTGGTAGGACGCAGACCGCACCACGCCGACCGGCTGCCGTTGATATTGCCCGGCGAGCCCGACACGGTGGACATGTTGTCCGCGTGCCAGACGCCGGCCAGGCCGGTGCGCCGGAACGCGCGACCCGCCAGGGCGCGGGCCTTCCACAGGTTGTGGTTACCCCGGTTGATGCTGTTGCCGTATTCGAAGTACCACCACGGGCGGGAAGCCGGGGTGGGGTATATGTCCGAGTTGCTGGTCTGGTTGCTCGAATAGAACTTCCAGTACTGGGTCGAGTCGGTCCCCGAGATGCCCGTGTCGAAGTCCCACTTCCCACCGTTCAAGTAGCCGACGCCCGCCCCCACCTTGTTGGGGTCGGTGCTTGTCTGCTTGTAACCGAACCAGACGGTGTCAATCGCGGCCGTCGCGAACCTCGACCGTTCCTTCCCCGTCCGGAGAAGCCCCTTTTCCACGCCCAGCTCGGAGCCCGGATTCCCCTCCTGGTCGCTGTTCGCCAGGACCGGAGTCTGGGAACCGACCAAGAGGATGCCAGCCCCCAAAGCAAGGCCGAATAGCAGAGCAAAGAAACGACGCATGATTTCAGCCTCCAGCGGGGCAGCATGTGCGTGCTGCCCCTGAGAGTGATGAGAACGACTACCTGGGAGCCGGCT
>CAYLSO010000274.1:0-6491 GCA_964386525.1 uncultured bacterium | reverse complement strand
GGCGCTGGCCGCGGGGGCGCACTCGGTGATGATCGGCGGGTTGTTCGCGGGCACGGCCGAGTCGCCGGGCGAGCAGATCCTGCTCGAGGGGCGGACCTACAAGGTGTACCGCGGCATGGGCTCGCTCTCCGCCATGCAGCGCGGCAGCGCCGACCGCTACTTCCAGGCCAGCGGCACCGAGCTGCGCAAGCTGGTGGCCGAGGGCGTCGAGGGGCGGGTGCCGTTCAAGGGGCCGCTCGCCGACTCGATCTTCCAGATCATCGGCGGGCTGCGCTCGGGGATGGGCTACACCGGTGTGCGCAGCATCGACGAGCTGCGCACCCGCACGCGCTTCCTGCGCGTCACCATGGCCGGGCTCAAGGAGAGCCACCCGCACGACATCACGATCACGCGCGAAGCGCCCAATTACGGGATTCGGTAGGAGGGCGCGCGGCGGCGGCGGCGCCGCCGCCGACCGCGAAACTGCGAGGCCCGGGCGGTGGGAGCTGCCCGGGCCTCATCGCGTCCGGCGCCCGGGAGCGCGCCGGCGCCGCGCTGTCCGCTAGCGATCTGGCTCCGAGTCCGGCGGGCGTGGCTCGGCCAGCTTGGTCGGCGAGGGGCGCGGGCTCTTGTCCGGCTCACGCGCCGGGGCCTTGCTCGCCTGGGTCGGGACCGCTGCGGGCGGGGCTGCGGGAGACTCGGCCGGCGCCTCCGTGCCGCGCCGCGGCAGCTCGAAGCGGAAGCCCGGCGACAGGGTGCGGATCTCCCCGACCAGCCGCTGCATGTCCTCCTCGAGCTCGGCGCTGGGTGCGGCGCGCCACGCCGAGTACAGCTCGAGCAGCTGGTCCTGCTTCTCCCGGATCGCCGCCTGCTTCGAGGCCTCGTTCACCGTGCGCTCGAGGTAGTAGACCTCGCCCTCGGCCAGCCGGCGCCCGAGATCGAGCTGCTCGCCGCGCATGTGCGAGAGGATCTTGAGGTACTTCTCGAAACCCACCGACAGCTTCTCGAGCACCTCGGAGATGCCCGCGTTGCGGCGGTGGATCTGCTGCGAGTAGGAGTAGGCGAAGTGGTAGTAGCTCTTGCCGCGGCCGACGTAGGCCTCCTCGGCCGGTTTCACCTTCTCCGCCTGGTCCGCGGTCACGGGCTGGTCGAAGATGCCGATGGAGACGAGCAGGAAGTCGGAGTTCGTCTTGTAGATGGCGTACTTGAGGCGCGCGTCGGTCGCCGTCTGCAGGCGGCGGAAGACGTCGGCGTCATACTTGGACAGGTATTTCCTCGACTGCTCCACGTAGTCGGGGTTGAGGAACGAGTGGAGCAGGTGCGCCAGGTAGACGTTGACGTCCTCGTCGTAGAAGTCCTGGTTGGAGACCAGGCCCGCCTCCATGCGGGAGTAAAGGAGGCAGTTGATCATGAAGTGGTACGTGGGCTCGAGCCCTCGTCCCGACTCTTTGATCTCCGCGCAGAAGCGGGGGTCCATGGCCAACCTCCTCGTTCGGAACCTCAGCGGTCAGCGGGTCCACGTCGATTCCGCTGCGGAAGGACAGCATCATTCGTGCCACGGAATCCCTAGTCGCATGCGGGGATTGAGTTTGAGCTATCCGCTTGGGGCAGCGGCGCGTAAGCCGCATGGAGGGCTGGCATTCGCGAGGCAGGCGGCGCTCCGGGTCGGGTGAGAACTCCCAGCGCGGGTGAGAATCGCCTGCGCGCGATGTGCGCGGGTTGTAAAGGATCTAGAGGTCCGGTAGCCAATTTTCACACCCCGATGGAGGCGCGCGACAGTCGGCGCCACGGTCCCGGCGCGCACCGGCCGTCGGCGCCACGGTCTCGGTGCGCACCGGCCGTCGGCGCCACGGTCCCGGTGCGCGCGAACGTGCAAATCGCGCTGGCCCCCGATTCCCCATTGCGCGAGTATTGTTTGCCTGGGCAAGCCGTGGCATGTTGCCGCAGAGAGAGCGCCCCGCCCGTGCACGGTGCGAGCGGCGCCCGCAACCTGCTCGACGCCGGAGAGCCATAGGGGCTGCCACCGCGATGACCGAACCCGCGACCCACGAAGCCCATTCCTCGGCTCCCGTTCCGCCGCCGCGCCGGGGCTTCCTCCTGCGCCTGATCGCCACGGCCGCCGCCCCCGCCGCCCTGCTCGGCCTGGCGGGCGCCTGGCTCGCCCGATCCCTGGTGACCCGCGCCGGCGAGCCGCTGCCGGTGGGCTATTTTCTCCCCGCCTTCCTCCCTACCGCGGCCCTGGCCGCCGCCCTGGGCGTGCTGCTGGCGTACGCCGTGGATTTCCTGCTGCGCGGGCAACTCGCCCTGCTGGCACGCGCCCTGCGCACCGGGCGGGGCGGCGACGTGCGCGGCCTAGCGGCCGGGCGGGGCTGGGGTGGCCTGACCGACCTGGCGAGGGAGGTTCAGGCGGCCACCTCGCGGGCCGACGAGCGGGACCGGGAGGACGTCGAACTCAAGTCGTTGCAAGCTTCTGCCGATGACGTTCTTGAGAAAGTGCGCGAGTGGGCGGAGACCGAGGTGCCGCCGGATTGGGTGCCCGAGGGGCCGCTGGCCGGGCTGGTCGCGGAACTCCGACTGCTCGCGGACCATCTCGAAGACCGCGCCCGCGAGGCCCGCGAGGTGGGCGAGCTGGCGCGCGAGTCGCTCGGTGAGGCCTGCGAGGGCATCCTGCGCGCCGGCCGCGAAGGGGAGCGGGGCGGGCGGGAGATCGCCACGCTGCTTACCGCGCTGGGCGAGGTGCGCCGGCTCAGCGGCGATCTGCTCGACGGCGTGCGGGCGTGGCGCGAGGAGAGCGTGGCCGCGGCGCAGACGGCAGCGGTGGCGAACGCGGCGGCGGCACAGGCGGCGGCGGTGCCGCCGGCCCCGGTCGCATCGCCTGCCGCGGAGGAGCCCGCCGCTTACACTCAGCGCTGGGCCGCGGCCGAGTCGCAGCTCTCGGCCGTGGCCGAGCAGCTTCGGCTCGTCGAGCGGCGGGCCCTGCGGGCCGCGCTCGAGACGGCGGCGGCGGGACTGAGCGCCGACCGCGGCGAAGTCGCAGGGGAGCAATGGTGGACGCTCGTCGCCGAGCAGAAGCGGACGATGGCCGAAGCCTCGCGCTCGCGCGAGGCGGTGGCGGTCCTCGAACGCGAGATCGGCGAAGCGCTCGAGCGGGACCGCACCGCGCGGGCCGCTGCGGCAGCGCGGCAGCGGGCGGTGGCCGAGAAACTGGCGGCCACGGTTGCCCTACCGGCGCAAGAGCCGCTGCCGGAGCGACTGCTCGCGCTGGCCGACCGTCTGCACCAGTGGACGCGCGACGCCATCGCGCGCGGCGAGCGGCTCACCGCGCTCTCCGAGCGCACCGCGGCGCAGGTGGATGCGGCGCTGGCGGCGGCGCGCTCGAGCGCCGAGGAACTGGGCGGGCTGGCGGCGCGCTTCGAGTTCCGGCCGGAGCCGCCGCCGGTCCCGCGCGAAGACCCGGCGACGGCGGCGGAACCGGCGGCGACGGCGGCAGTGGCCGAGGGCGCCGACGACGCCGCGCAAGAGCCGACGCGGGCAGCCTGGCCGGCCGGATCGCGGCCGCTGCGGCTGCTCACCCGGGACGACGTCCTCCCGGAAGAGGAGAGCGGCGAACGGTAGTCGCAGCATCACAGCGGGCGCGGACCGGCACGGACGCGTGGCGCGCTTCGGGAGACGGACTTGATCCCATCCGACCTCTGGGAAGAAGAGCTGACGGCGGCGGCCGCCTCGACGGGCGTGCCGCGCGACCAGCTCGCGGCGGCCATGCGCTCTGACCAGGAGCCCGCCGGGCGGCCGCCCATCCCCGCGCCCGATCCGCACGAGAGCGACGGCCGCCTGGCCGATAGCGCCGGCCGCCTGCTCGTCTCGGCCGCCGACGCCCTCAACCGCTCGCTCACCGGCGACGCGCTGGCCAACGCCTTCGGCGTGCTGGTGCTGGTCGCCGAGCTGTTCGACGTACCCCGGCTGCGCCAGTGGATCTCGCGGCTGTCGGTGGTGGACGACCGCGGCAAGCGGGCCCGCGGGGCGGCGCGCATCGTGCTCGCGGCCGTGGAGAGCATCCGCGCGGCGAGAGACGTCGAAGCGCTGCGCGCCTTCGAGTGGGAGTGGCCGGAGATCATGATCGAGGCGCCGCCGACGCGCGCTGCGCCCGTGCCGACGCCCGCGCCGTTCGCCGCCCTGCCGGTGCCCATCGCCGCCGTATCCGAGCCGGCGAGGCCCGCGCCCGCTGCCGCGACCCTGGTCGAGCCCGCTGCCGCGACCCTGGTCGAGCCCGCTGCCGCGACCCTGGTCGAGCCTGAGCCGGCCATCGAAACCGCCCCCGCGTCGGCGCCCGTGTCGTCGCCGCCCGTCGCCGCCGCTCCGCGCCCCCCGGCGCGTCCGCGCGGCCTGATCGTGGACCGCTCCGGCATCGCCGCCGGCTTCCTGGCGCGGCTGTTGGTCCAGCGCGGCATCGAGGTGACGGTGACCAGCGATCCGGCGGCCGCCGCCCGATCGCAGGCCGAGAGCGGCTTCGACTTCGTGTTCCTCGATGAAGAACTGCCCGGGGGCGCGGCGCGCGCGCTGATCGCGGCCCACCCCGAGTGGAAGGACCGCGCGGTGCTCGTCGGCATGGATGCCGGCCGGCGCCGGGAAGCGGAGCTGGCCGGCGTGCCGTTCGTGCTCAAGCCGCCGTCCGACGACGAGGTCACGCACGCGCTGGCCAGCCTCGTGGCCCGGCGCACCCCGATGGGTCCCGCCCCGATGGCGAAGGGAGACGCCCGATGAGCGCAGCGCCCGGCCCCCGCGCGAGCGGCACCGGCTACACCGTGCTCGTGGTGGACGACGATCCGCGCATCGTCGAGTTGCTGCACATCGCCCTGGGCGCCCACGGCTTCCGGGTGATCTCGGCCTCCAACGGCGAGGACGCGCTGCGCCAGGCGTTCGACGAGCAGCCCGACCTGGTGATCCTCGACGTGCGCCTGCCGCGGCGCAGCGGCTACGAGGTGTGCGAGACCATCCGGCGCGAGCCGCAGCTGGCGCACCTGCCGGTGATCATGGTGTCGGCGCTGACCGAGACCGAGGCGCGGCTGCAGGGCCTGGCGCGCGGCGCCGACGACTACCTGCCGAAGCCGTTCTCGCCCAAGGAGCTGATCGCCAAGGTGAAGCGCGCACTGGCCCGCGCCGAGGAGGTCAAGGCCCTCGAGCGCCGCGGCCGTGAGCTGGCCGGCGAGGTGGAGCGCTCGCGCGAGGAGGCGCGGCGCGCCCAGGACGAGCTGCGCCGCGAGAAGCTCGTCCAGGAAGCGTACAGCCGGCTGTCGCAGGACCTGGCGCGGCTGCACCGGCCGGAGGAGGTGTCCTCGTCCTTCCTGTTCGCGCTCATGACGCACCTCGGCGTGCAGGGCGCGGCCATGCTGCTGCCCGACGAGCGCGACGAGACGACCCTGGCGCCGCGCCTGGCGCGCGGGCTGACTGCGGAGCGCGAAGCCCTGCTGCGCGTGCCGGCCGACGGCGAGCTGGCGCGCCTGCTGGTGGCGCTGGGCCGCCCGGTGCGCCGCGAGGAGCTGGAGCGCTTCCCGGTGCTGCGCGACGAGCTGGACCCGCTGGTCGCCGCCGGCGCCTCGTTGCTCGTGCCGCTGGGCGCGCGCGGACGGCTGGTGGGCCTGGCGGTGCTGATGGAGAAGGCGGCCGGCGGCGGCTTCACCGGCGTGGATCTCGAGATGGCGGCCAGCCTCTCGATGGCGGCCGCGCTGGCCGTCGAGCAGAGCGGGCTCGTGCGCCACGCCGAGGAGACGTATCTGCACGCCGTGCGCGCCTACGGAGATGCGCTCGAGACGAAGCGCCCCGGCGCCTTGCGGCGCGCCGAGGACATGGCCGGCGTGGCCGAAGCGCTGGCGCGCGAGCTGGGCTTCGAGGGCGCGAGCGCCCTGTCGTTGCGGTTGGCGGCGCTGGCGGCCGGATTGAACGGCGGCAGCGGCGGCGCGCAACCCGAGCGTGGGGCGCTGCCGGTGTGGGGCGCGTTGCGCGAGGCGCCCGAGCTGGGCGGCGAGATTTTGTCGGTGGCGAAGGCTTTCGTGGACCTGGCCGCGCAGCTCGACCCGGCCACGCCGGCTCGCCAGGCGGTGGCGCGGCTCTCCGGCGACCGGCACGTGCTCGGCGCGCTCGAGGACCTGCTGGCGCGCGGCGAGCTGGCTCTGCCGGGGGCGTCGGCGGGCGCGCAGACGGCGGGCAGCTAGAGGCGAAGGCGGGCGTTCGCCCGCTCTAAAACGCAAGCCCGGGGCGCGCGGCGTCCCGGGTTTCTTCGTTCCGGGCTGTCAAATCGGGCTCGGCGTATGTCCTGGCTCATTGACCGGTCCGGCCCGCGGGCCTAGCGTGAAGTCGTGGTTCGCCGCTCCGCGTGTTCGCCCGGGCACGCGGCTTCGTCTCTCCCGCCTGGCCGGAGACGCCCTTCATGCGAAGCCGCTCCGCTCTGCTCGGTTCCTGCTTGCTGCTCCTGCTCTTCGTTCCCGCCTGCGGCACCGAGCCGGACCCGAAGCCGC
>CAYLSO010000273.1:0-12218 GCA_964386525.1 uncultured bacterium | reverse complement strand
GCCGCGGGCGGAGCCGCGATCGCATCCGCCGCCGCGGGCGAACCGGTCGAGCCGCGCGAAGCCGTCGAGGCGCCCTTGCCGCCGTGGCCACCGTGGCCGCCCTTGCCGCGCCCCGGGTTGCCGGGTGACGCCGGCGCCGCGGGAGCGACGACCGCCGCCGGCTTCACCGACACGCGCGGCTGCCCGTGCTCCACCACCTCTTCCCCGTCGTAGTCGGGCTCCGGCGCCGGGCCCGGCTCGCCGAGCAGGTCTTCCTCGGAGACCTGCGCCAGGTCGTTGCGGCTCAGGTAGGCGATGGCCAGCTCACGGAAGATGTAGTCGATCACCGAGGTGACGCGGCGGATCTTGCGGTTGCCGATCACCAGCCCGTTGGGCTCGAAGCGCGTGAACAGGAACGCCTCGACGAACTCCTCGAGCGGCACGCCGTGCTGCAGGCCGAGCGAGACGGCGATGGCGAAGCAGTTCATCAGGCTGCGGAACGCCGCGCCCTCACGGTGCACGTCGAGGAAGATCTCGCCGAGCGTGCCGTCCTCGTATTCACCGGTGCGCAAGTAGATCTTCTGGCCGCCGACGCGCGCCTTCTGGGTGTAGCCCCAGCGCCGGTCGGGCAGCGGGCGGCGCCGCGCCAGGTAACGGTAGACGACCTTCTCGGCCAGCTTGTGCGCCACCGCCGCCACGTCGCGCTCGGCGGCGGCGCGCTTCAGCTCCTCGGCGTCGTCGTCGTCGAGTGCGGCCGAGAGCGGCTGCGAGAGCTTGGAGCCGTCGCGGTAGAGCGCCACCGCCTTGACCATCTTCTGCCAGGCCAGCTCGTAGGCGCGCTGCACGTCCTCGACGGCGGCGTCGGCCGGCATGTTGATGGTCTTGGAGGCCGCCCCCGAGAGGAACGGCTGGGCCGCCGCCATCAGCTCGATGTGCGCTTGGTAGGCGATGTAGCGCCGGCCCTTCTTGCCGCAGCGGCTGGCGCAGTCGAAGACCGCCAGGTGCTCGGGCCGCAGGTGCGGCGCGCCCTCCACCGTCATGGCCCCGCAGACGTAGTCGTTGGCCGCGGCGATCTGCTCGGAGGTGAAACCCAGCGCCTTGAGGATCTCGAAGTTCCAGTCGTCGAGCTGCTGCTCGGTGATACCCAGAGCGCCCTTGCAGAAGTCCTCGCCGAGGGTCCAGCGGTTGAACGCGAAGCGCAGCTCGAAGGCACCCTTGAGGGAGTCCTCGATGCGGCCCAGCGTCTCGGCGTCGAAGCCCTTCTGGTGCAGGCTCTCCTGGTTGATGAACGGCGCCCCCTCCAGCGTGCCCCGCCCGACGCAGTAGGCCACGATCTCGTCGATCTCCGCGGGCTCGTAGCCCAGCGTCTGGAGCGCGATGGGGAGGCTCTGGTTGGCGATGCGGAAGTAGCCGCCGCCGGCCAGCTTCTTGAACTTGACCAGAGCGAAGTCGGGCTCGATGCCGGTGGTGTCGCAGTCCATCACCAGGCCGATGGTGCCCGTCGGGGCGATGACCGTGGCCTGGGCGTTGCGGAAGCCGTGCCGGGCCCCCTGCTCCAGCACCCGGTCCCAGCACTCCTGGGCCGCCACCAGCAGGTCCTGGTCGCAGTGCTCGGGGTCGATGGACAGGGGCAGGTTGCTGAGGCCCTCATACTCCCCGGGGCGCGAGCCGTAGGCGGCGCGCCGGTGGTTGCGGATCACCCGCAGCATGGGCTCGCGGTTCTTCTCGAAGCCGGGGAACGGCCCCAGCTCCGCCGCCATCTCGGCCGAGGCGGCGTAGGCCTCGCCGGTGAGGATGGCGGTCAGCGCTCCACAGAGCGCCACGCCCCGCTTGGAGTCGTACGGCACGCCCATGCGCATGAGCACTGTGCCCAGGTTGGCGTAGCCCAGGCCCAGAGGCCGGAACGCGTAGCTATTGCGAGCGATGGCCGGGCTGGGGAAGGAGGCCATGAGGACGCTGATCTCGAGGGTCAGGGTCCACAGCCGGATGGCGTGGCGGTAGCCCTCGATGTCGAACGTCCCGTCCCCGCGCAGGAACTTGACCAGGTTGATGGAGGCCAGGTTACAGGCGGTGTCGTTTAGGTAAAGAAATTCTGAGCACGGATTAGAGGCGAAGATCCGCCCATCCTCGGGGCAGGTGTGCCATTCGTTGATGGTGGTGTCGAACTGGATGCCCGGGTCGGCGCATTGCCACGCCGCCATGGTCACCCGGTCCCACAGCTCGCGGGCCGGCAACTTCTTGGCCGGCTTGCCATCGGTGCGACGGGTCAGGGTCCAGTCCTCGTCGCGCTCCAGGGCCTGCATGAAGCTGTTGGGGATGCGGATGCTGTTGTTGGAGTTCTGCCCCGAGACCGTTCCGTAGGCCTTGCCGTCCCAGTCCGTGTCGTACTCGGGCATCGGCAGGTGCCGGTAGCCCTGGCGGGCCAGGGCGAGCGCCCGGCGCACGTAGGCCTCCGGAACCCCCAGCTTGCGGGCCTCGGCCACCGCCGCGGCCACCCTGGGGTTGGCCCGGGCGTCGGCCTCGACCGAGGGCCGGCCGTCGTCACCGGTCACCTGGCAGGCATCGAGGATGGAGTTGACCGCCTGGTTGAGGATGCGCGACCCGGTGACCAGGGCGGCCACCTTCTGCTCCTCCACCACCTTCCAGTCGACGAACTCCTCGATGTCCGGGTGGTCGATGTCGAGGATGACCATCTTGGCGGCCCGCCGGGTCGTCCCACCCGATTTGATGGCACCGGCCGCCCGGTCGCCGATGCGCAGGAAGGACATGAGCCCCGAGGAGCGTCCGCCGCCCGACAGGGGCTCGTTCGCCCCCCGCAGGTTGGAGAAGTTGGTCCCCGTGCCCGAACCGTACTTGAAGAGGCGGGCTTCGCGGACCCACAGGTCCATGATGCCCCCCTCGTTCACCAGGTCGTCGTTGACCGACTGGATGAAGCAGGCGTGCGGTTGCGGCCGCTCGTAGGTGTTGGCTGCCCGCTCGAGCTGCCCGGTGGCCGGGTCCACGAAGTAGTGACCCTGGGACGGCCCTTCGATCCCGTAAGCGAAATGCAGGCCGGTATTGAACCACTGCGGCGAGTTGGGCGCGGCGATCTGCTGCGCCAGCATGTGGCACATCTCGTCGTGATAGGCCTGGGCGTCGTCGTCGCTCGAGAAGTACCCGTGGCGGCGCCCCCACTCGGTCCAGCAGCCGGCCATCCGGTGGAAGACCTGGCGCGCCGCGCGCTCGCCCCCCAGGACGGGCTTGCCGTCCCCGTCGAGCACCGGCTTACCCTTGGCGTCCACCTGGGGCACGCCGGCCTTGCGGAAATATTTCTGGGCCAGGATGTCGGTGGCCACCTGCGACCAGTGCGCGGGGACCTCGACGTTCTCGAGCCGGAAGACGGTGGACCCGTCGGGGTTCCGGATCTCGGACGTGCGCTTGTCAAAGGGGATGCCGGCGTAGGGGCTCTGCCCCACGCGCGTGAAATGGCGGGGAATCTCCACCGGATGCCTCCTGGCACAACCGCTGCTGGGTCAGGGGCGAGATTCGCCTGCACCGGGGGGGCGAAAGCGGGCGCCCTCCCTGGACGCGATGCGAGCATCGCCCTGCCATCGTCGGTACACCCGCCGGGGCGCGCAGATCCCGCGTTGCGTTGCCTTCCCGGGGGCGCCTGGAGGCGGAGGGGAAGCAGCCCGATTCTCTACGCGGCTTCCTGCCCGCCCACCAGAAACTCAGCCTTCAGATTCGGAACTTCCGACCTCGCAGATTCAGCACGTGCAGGCGGCGCACTGCGTCCGAGCCGGGTGCGACTCGCGAAGTGGGCATTCCCGAGCGCCAGCCGCCGGCCTGCGGAGAATCAACGCCATTTCTGCGGGGGCTCCCACCGCGCGCGTTTTCGCGTACTTGCCGGAAGCAGGGCGCGCGCGACGAGATGACGACTGTATGGACCTCACCCGAGAGGGTGTCAACGAACTTCTGTCCGAGCCGCTGACAATTCTTTCAGGCGGCGCCACGGCCGTCGAATCCGTCCCCATCGACGACCTCGGCGAGCGGCCTGCGCAACGACAACGGCGGCTCTTCTGCGGGATATCCGAGCGTCAGGATCATCGCCACGGCCCAGCGATCGGGGATGCGGAATGCGCGGCGGATCCCCGCTTCGTCGCAGGCGCCGACGAAACCCGACGCCAGCCCTTCGGCCTGCGCCACGAGGATCAGCGTCATCAGGGCGAGCATCGAGTTGCGCACGGCAAACTCCCGGGCGCGGTCGGGGCGGTCGCAAAAGAACTCGTTCACGGACTACTGCTGGGCGTCGCACTCGGCGCCGCGCAGCCCGAGCCAGCGCCAGGGCTGGAGGTTCCAATCGGAGGGAGCGCGCTGGGCCAGCGAGAAGAGCTTGGTGAGCAACTCGCGCCGCTCCGGTCGGTCCGCGAAGCGGCGGATGGCCTGGCGCGAGAGCACGACATCCTCGACCGTGCGCTCGACCGGCTCCCGGGGCTGGGCGGCGGGGCGGCGGGGCACAAGGGGCGCCGTCCGAGGGCGGCCGGGCTGGGGCTAAGGCAAGAATCGAGAATGGACTGCGGGGCGTCAAGGCGGGGGCGGCCCCGTCTGGATGGGGCCGCCGCGCGCGTCGGCTCAGAACCCGAAGGCGAGCCCGAACCGTAGCCCGGCGCCGTCCACGTCGAGCCTCTGCTCGACGAGGTAGCCGGTCTCCAGATCCCGGACGGTCCGCTCGACCGTCGAGAAGTTCCAGTACCCCTCGGCGACGAACTGGAGGTTTCGGCCGAGGGTCACCCCCAGGCCGCCGTACGGCTGCCAGCCGAATCCCCCGTAATCGTCCTCGTACTCGACGCCGTAGTAGTAGTCGCGGACCTCGACGACCAGGACTTCATATCCCACTCCGGCGCCGACATACGGCTGGACCCCGCCGAAGTCGGGCCGCAGCTCCACGACTCCCAGGATGGGGATGAGGTGGGAGCTCGACTCGTAGCGGGTCGTGGTGACCCCCACCGGGACGCCGCCCGGGCCGATGTACTGGCCGACCCACTCGACCCCGGTCTCGGAGTGGTACTGCCAGTCGGTCGAGATCCCCATCTGCAGGGCATCTCCCACCCGGCCGGTCATCTTGAAGCCGGCGAGGAAATCGTCCTTAGGGACATAGTCGCCGTCGAAGAAGCCGCTGCGCAGCGTCACCCAGCCGACGGGCTTGGGCGGCTTTCTGTAGACCGGCGCGACCGGCGCCGGCTGAGGTGGAAGGCCGCGGTCCCATGGACGGCGCACCACGGTCGGCTCGGCAGCCGCCATGGCGGGCCCGGTCGCGTCCAGGGAGAGGGGTGCGACCGCGACGGCCGGCGACGCCATCACGTCGATCCCGAACGACGGGGTCGCGAGAACGGAGACGGCGATGGCACTGGGCGCTCCGCCGACACGGGACGGTTCGTGGGCCTCGGCAGCCCAACCCCATGCGAGCATCCACGCGCCCAGCGCCATGGCTGCCAGCACCGGCCCGGCCGTCGGCCGGCTCGAACTCATGGACATCCGGTCTTGCATCGCGCACCTCCAGGCTCGGCTGCCCGACGAAGGGCCGCCCCCACCGGCCGGGCCGGTATCGCCGTCGGGCCAGGACGCTGTCCCACTCCCGGCGGGAGCGAGGTCCGGCCCGGCTCCCAGGGACAGTCATGGCAAGCGCCGTGCCCGGTCTAAGTCGCTGTGGGATCGCGGGCCCGCCCCACCGCACGAAGCGCGCTGTGACGCGCCCGCGCCACGCTGTGGCGGGGGCACTCGGCCGCACGCCCGCCGTGGTAGGTTCTCCGCATGCGTGACCGCGCCCCGATTCTCCCCCGGGTCCTATCTCGCGCCGCCGCTCTGGCGTCAGCGATCGCGCTCCGCCTGCTGGACTCGTCCGGATGCGCTTCGCCGGGGCAGCGCGACCCCCTGCCGGTCGCCGAGTTCGATCCCGCCGACACCGCCTCGATCGCTCCCGCCCGCTGGCCGGGGTTTCCCCTGCTGCCCGACGGGCGCTTCCCGATCGCCGGCTGGTGCGCTCCGCCGGTCGCCCAGACGACCGACGCCCGCTACGCCGAGTACGCCCGCGCCGGCTTCACGGTCGTCCTGCCGGCGCTCGAGGACCCCTATCTCCCCGCTCCCAACCTCGCGCGGCTGGAGGTGGCCGGACGCCGGGGGCTGTACGTGATCGTGCGGGACGAGAGGCTCTACCCCGGCGTCGCCCAGCGCCCGGGCTGGAGGGCCGCGACCGATACCATCGTGGCGACCTACTCGGCCCACCCGGCGCTTCTCGGCTATTTCCTCGCCGATGAGCCGGGTCCCGACTTCTTCGGCCCGCTCGCGGCGGTGACGCGGCGCCTGGCGATGCGCGACCCGCGCCACCCGGCGCACATCAACCTCTACGGCGAGGGTCCCGTCGGGCACGAGATCCAGGGGCTCAGCTACTCGGCCTATCTGCGGCGCTTCGTGGAGAGCGTGCGCCCCGGGTTCTTCTCGCTCAGCAATTACGTTCTCAAGCAAGACGGAACGGATATCCCGACCTTCTGCTCCGGCTGGGACTCGGCGCGGACCGCGGCCGGCGAGGTTCCGTTCTGGGCGATCCTGCTCGTGATCCCGCACGGCCCCTACCGCGAGCCGACCGAGGCGGAGCTGGCCTGGCAGGCCAACCTGGCTCTGGCCCACGGGGCCCGGGGGATCGTCTGGTTCACCTACTGGTCGCCGAACCCGGCCGAACCGCTGCGCTACCGCGGCGGGCCGATCGCCTATGACGGCAGCCGGAACCCGAGTTACGACTCGGTGGCGCGCGTGAACGCCTGGATCGGCGCCCTCGGGCGCGAATTGGCTCCACTGCGTTGCGCGGACGTCCGCCACACCGGGGAGCTGCCGCGCGGGGGCGGGCGGCTGGACCCCGACCCCGCCGCCGGGAGCACCTTCGGGCTCGCCCAGCGCGGAGAGGGAAACCTCACGTTCGGGCTCTTCCTCGCTTCGGACGGCCGGCGCCATGTCCTCGTGGTGAACCGCGACTACCGGAACCCGACGCAGGCCAGAATCGTATCGGAGGCGGGTTGGGAGCGCTGGACGGGAGAGCCCGGCCGCTACAGGACTTCCGACGCTGCGAGTGACCCCCTGATGATCCGGCTCGAGCCGGGCGGCGCGGCCCTGTTGCGCGCCGCCGGGTCAGGACCGAAGAGCACGCCAAGATGAAGGATTCGCCGCCCAGCAGAACCGCTCCCGGAGGGAGACCCCCCATGCGAGATCCCGGATTCGTCCGCCCGCGCCCGCCCGTCGCGCCCGGCGCCGCCCTACGAGCAGCCGCCCTTGCCGCCCTCTTGCTGCTCGGCGCCCCGCTTCTCCCGGACTCCGAGCCGGCCGCCGCCGCCGAGACCATCCCCCGCTACCCCGCCGAGTCGAACCTCCTGGGTACCGTGCCCTCGGCCGACGAAGGGGCGCTGGGCGCCACCTTCAACCCGGCGCAGTGGGGCATCATGGGGCGGGGCGAGTTCGACTTCTGGTGGTCGGACCGGGGCGTGCGTCAGGACGCCCTCGACAACTGGGGACTGGCCTTCGGCCGCAACCTGGGATTCTCCGCCCGGCGGCACGACTTCACGGCCGGTGACGGCCGCCTGCGCAACGTGACCGACTACCAGATCGGACTGGGCGGCGGCACCAGCGGCGGCTCGGTGGGCGTGGCCTACGGCTGGTCGGGGGGCGATGACGAGCTGGTCGGCCGCGAGGACTTCCTCACGGTGGGCACGATCTCGCGACCGGCGCCCTGGCTCTCGACCGGCCTGGCAGGCCGCATCGCCCTTGGCCAGCCGGGGAGCGAGGGGCTCCTCGACGTCGCCGTCCGCCCGCTCGGCACCCCGCAGGTCCTGCTCTTCGCCGACTACGCGATCTACTACAAGCAGACGCTCGACCAGGGCGAGCTGTCGGGCGGCCTGGCCCTGCGCCCGACCCCCGGGGTCCAGGCGGCGTTCAAGTACCGCGAAGGCGGCGCCTTCCAGGTGTCGGTGGGCCTCACGCTGCGGCGCCTCGGCGGCCAGGCCATCCCGAGCTACGCCTCCGGCGGCGACCTCCAGGGCACCCAGTACGTGATCCGCTCCCGGCCGCAGCTGCGCGGCGCCGACCTCGACGGGTGGACGCACCGCGGCAAGCGGGTCGCCACCATGGACCTCAAGGGCCCGCTCGTCTACCAGAAGTACCGCTACGGCGACGACGGCTCGATCGCCCTGCGCGACGTTACCGAGAAGCTCCGCTTCGCCCGCGAGGACCCGACGATCGCCGGCGTGGCCCTCAACCTATCCGGACTGAGCGGCAACGCCGCCATGCTCTGGGAGGTGCGCCGCTCGCTCGAGGAGCTGAAGCGGGCCGGCAAGAAGGTGGTGGTCTACTGCGACGACCTCGACCTGCCCGGCTACTACCTGGCGAGCGCCGCCGACCGCATCGTCATGGACCCGCACGGCATGCTGGTGGCGCCGGGGGTGCAGGCCTCCCGCACCTACATGAAGGACATGCTCGCCAAGGCCGGCATCGGCTTCGACGAGTGGCGCTTCCTCAAGTACAAGTCGGCGATGGAGGGCTTCTCGCGCGACCGCATGTCGGAGGCCGACCGCGAGCAGCGCCAGGGCCTGCTCGACGGCTACTACGCCGAGTTCGCGAGCGGCATCGCGAGCGACGGTCGCGTCGGCCGCGCGGCCCTCGACTCGGTCGTCAACGAGCGGCCGATCCTCCTGGCGCAGGAGCTGCTGCGCCGCGGCTGGGTGGACCAGATCGGCCGGCGCGAGGACCTCAGGGACGCTGCCAAGAAGGTGGTGGGGCACAGCGTGCAGACCGGCTCGTTCGCCCAGCTCGAGCGCACCCGCCGCGAGCCCGACGAGATCTGGGGCGAGCTGCCGGAGGTGGCGCTCGTCTACGCCCTCGGCGAATGCGCCATGGACGCCGGCATCCGCGGCCGCACCACCTCGCGGGCGCTGCGCCGTTTCCGCAAGGACGACGACGTGCGCGCCGTCGTGCTGCGCGCCGACTCGCCGGGCGGCGATCCGCTCGCCTCCGATCTGCTGGCCCGCGAGATGAAGGACCTGCGCAAGGACAAGAAGCCCATCTTCGTCAGCCAGGGGCGCGTCGCCGCCAGCGGCGGCTACTGGATCAGCATGGAGGCCGACTCGATCGCCGTCTCGCCGTTCACCGTCACCGGCTCGATCGGCGTCATCGGCGGCTGGTTCTGGAACGACAGCCTGGGCAAGAAGCTGGGCTTGAGCTCCGACCGGGTGCAGGTGGGCAAGAGCGCCGACCTGCTCGGCGGCCTGACCCTGCCGCTGGTCGGCCTGACCCTGCCCGAGCGCAACCTCGACGAGCGCGAGCGCGGGCTGGCCAAGGAACTGATCCTGACGGAATACGACATGTTCGTGGGCCGCGTGGCGGCGGCGCGCCGGCTCGACGAGGCCTACGTGCGCGACATCGCCGAGGGGCACGTGTACCCCGGCCGCGTCGGCGTCGAGAAGAAGATCGTCGACCGCGTCGCCACGCTCGAGGAGACGATCGAGGCCGCGAAGCGCGCCGGCGGGGTCAAGCCGGGGCGCAAGGTGAGCGTGGTCGAGTATCCCAAGCCGCCGCTGTTCCGCATGCCGAGCTTCATGCCGGGCTTTGTGCGGGGCGCGTTCGGCGGCGACGCCGCGTGGGGGCAGGAGCCGGACGACCCGCTGGCGTCGTTCCTGCCGCGCACTTACGCGGGGCGCACGACCGACGTCATCTTCCGCAATCCTGGGCGACCGCTGCTCCTGGTGCCGGAAGGCTTGTTGCCAGATGAGGAGCCGGTGACGCGGTGAGTGAGCGCCCCACCGTTGCCGTGGCCTCCGCCACCGCGCACAGCGGCCGACGGCTGCTGCCGCGGCTGTGCGAGCTGGGCTATCGCACGGTGGCGCTGGTGCGCCGGCCGGCGGACCTGCCGGCCGACGAGGTGATCGACGACTGGATGGAATCGCCGCGGGCCCGGGCGGCGCTGGAGGCGGCGGATTTCGTCGTGCCCTTGGCCGGAGACCTGCGGGCGCGCGGCCGGGCGGGCTACGAGGCGGTGCACGTGCGCACGACGCAGATCGTGGCCGACGCGCTGCGACGCGGGCGGGCGCGGCGCGCCGTCTACCTGAGCTACGTCGGCGCCGGCGAGGGCTCGCCGAACCTCTACAACCGGACCAAGGCGATCGCCGAGCGCCTGCTGCGCGAGTCGGGCAAGGAGACGGTGGTCTTCCGCTGCCCGGCGATCCTCGGCGGCCCGGCCGATCCCGGCCCGCTCGAGCAGGCGTTCTTCGCACGCGGCGGCCGCGCGACCATGCTCGGCGACGGCCGCCAGCGTCAGCGGCCGCTCTACCGCGGCGACGCGGTCGAGGCGATCGTCGCGGCGCTGCGGGGCGGCGCGCCCGGCGTCTACGAGCTGGTCGGTCCCGAGGAGATGACGGCCGACGAGTTGGCGCGGCTGGTCAACCGGGGCGCGCCGGTGCGCATCACGCACGTGCCGGCGTGGGCGGCGCGGCTTCTGGGGCACCTCCACCCCGCGCTCTCCCCGGCCATGGTGGACGTGATGCTGGCCGACGCAACCGGTGACCCGACGCGGGCCGTCGCGGAGTTCGGGCTGAAGCTGACGCCGCTGTCGAGGGTGTGGAAGCCGGAATGACATAGCATGGACCGCGCCAGCTCTCGACCCGCCGCGAGGCCGCGCGAAGCGCCGAACCTTACCGGCGAAGCCCCCTCTCTGGCTGCGTTGCCCCTGAGACGGAAACTCGGTTCGCCAGTACTGCCAAGCTTCGCGTCCATCACCCGGGTCCGAGGTCGGCTCGAGAGGCCCCGGAGTGCCCCCCTCGCTACCTGGCCGCGCCTGAATCAACGCGCCTCCTCCGCGGGGACCGCTCTGCCAAACCGCGTGGGCCCTGCCCCTCCAACCTTCGAGCAGCGGGGCGATCTCAGATAGCCAGCGACCGACGGCGGGCGTACACTTCCCGGCAAGGCAGGCTATCGAGACTGCCGCGTCAGGGCGCTGTCCCCCAGTTGGAACTTGGCGGCTAGGATTCCGTAACCCGGACGGGATCCCTCCGCGACGCGCTTACCGCGGCGTCACTACATCTGATGACGGCGTTAGCAGAGGTCAGGCTACGGCACTTAGCAGAGGTCCGTCTATTTCACGTTAGGCGGTTTCTACGGCAGGTGAGCGTGATGCGAGTGTTTCCATTTTTTGTGCTCATGGTTGCTCTGCTTGTGGGTTCTGCGCGCGCTGCTCAGGGCGATTGGTCCGAGGTGGCCGCGCTTCCCATTCCCGCTGCATATCCGTACGTCTTTCCGCATCAGTGCTTGATTAGAACCGCCTGCGCGATGGGCGCTTCCTATGAAGCTCTCTCAGACATTCCCGTATTCGCGAAGGAGCGTGGTCGCGGGGACCCCGAATTCAAGATTGCCAACGGGGACTCGTTTGTGGTGCAAGACGCCAACGTGCACGTACTGCGTCCGGGCGTCATTGTCGCTGGGTGGCCGACTCGGCTCGATGGCGACGGCACAACCCTCGCCCGAGGCGATACCGCGTATTATGCCTATGTTCTTCGTTATCCTAACTGGGTACTGGCATGGGCTAAGGGGCGATTCACGATGATCCTGGTGCAGTACCCGTGGACTTCCGAAGCTTGGGCAGGGTGGGGGCGCGTTGTTGAAAGGCCGAAGCTGGAGCAGTGGGCCCTTATCAAGACACGAGGTGGCGACACGGGTTGGGCGCGATTGTCCGAGCAGAACGTGAACATCCGCGCGTACATGTTCCAGCGATGACGACCGCCTAACTGGCCGCTAGAGCCGACGCCCTTCGCCCGTCACGCGGCGTGCGGGGCACGCCGCCCGCCGGGCTGCGGGCGCGGCTCAGCGGCGAAGCGTTGGGCCGACAGATGCTCCTGTGGAAGGAGTTGCCGGATGAAGGACAGGGCTACCGCAAACCGGTCCGTGGACGAGAACGAGAAGTGAGGTTATCCATCAACCGAAAAGTGGCGGATTTTGAACTGCCCGGTGACACCAAAGGAGAGTCCATGGATTCGGATCGGTCTTGCTGGGTCGTTCGGGCCATAGCGCTATGCGCCGCGTGCCTCCCCCTCGCGGCCGGCTGCACTGGTGGCACCAGTGATCGAGGCCCAAGCGACGCCGCGGCCCTGCCGCAGTGGACCTACAACTCCACCATGGTCTTCCCGGGCGATCGCACGCTCGCGCGCCCAGAGGATGGCATTGCGCTCCCC
>CAYLSO010000272.1:0-15156 GCA_964386525.1 uncultured bacterium | reverse complement strand
CGCCCCTCCCGAGCCGCCGCGCAGGGCGCGCACCAGGGCTTCCGCCGTCAGCTTGTAGCCGCTCGCCGCCGCGATGGGGATCTCGACAGGCTTGGCGCCGACCAGCCGCGCCATGTCCATGTACGACGGCCAGGCCGGCGTCGGCAGCAGCACCTCGTCGCCGGGGTCGGCGAAGGCGAGCAGGGCGTGGTAGATGGCCGGCTTCGCCCCCGCCGCCACGACGATCTCCCCCGGCGCGTACTCGAGGCCGTTCTCCTCCTTCAGCTTGCGCGCGATGAGGGCGCGCAGCGACGGGATGCCCGCCACCTCCGTGTACCGGGTGAAGTTCTGCTCGATCGCCTGGATGCCACCGGCGCGCGCCGCCGGCGGCGAGTCGAAATCGGGCTGACCCGCCCCCAGCGAGATCACGTCCTTGCCCTGCGCCTTGAGCTCCTGGAAGCGCGCCTCGATCGCCAGGGTGCCCGACATCCCCACCTGCCGCGACAACCCGGAGAGCTTGTATTGCGTCATGGCCTGTCCTCGCTCCGGGCGGCGTGCGCCGCACCCGCCCGGGTCTTCGCCTGCGCAGCCGTGGCCAGGGCGAAGACACAGACGTCGAACACGTCCTGCGCCGTGGCCCCACGTGACAGATCGTTGGCCGGCCGAGCCAGCCCCTGCAATATTGGTCCCAGCGCCTGCCAGCCGCCCAGGCGCTGGACCAGCTTGTAGCCGATGTTGGCGCTGTCCAGATCCGGGAAGACGAGCACGTTGGCATGCCCGCCCACGATCGACTCCGGAGCTTTCACCCGCGCCACCTCCGCGTCCACGGCGGCGTCCGCCTGCAGGTCCCCCTCGACGTGCAGGTCCGGGCGCCGCGCCCGCACGTGGGCCGCCGCCTCGCGCACGCGCTCGACCCGCGGGTGCTCGGCACTGCCGCGCGTCGAGAAGGAGAGCAGGGCGACGTGCGGCTCGCCGCCGGTCACCGCCCGGTAGCTGTCGGCGGTGGCGATGGCGATGTCGGCGAGCTGCGACGGGGTCGGTTCGGGCACCACCGCGCCGTCGGCAAAGAAGAGCACGCGCTCGCGCGGCCCTTCCTGCTTGAGCATGGCGAAGTACGAGGAGACCGTGTTCACCCCCGGGGCGGTGCCCAGAAGCCAGATCGCGGCGCGCAGCACGTCGGCGCTCGAGCGCCGCACGCCGGCCACGAAGGTGTCCGCTTCGCCGTCGCGCACCAGGGCCGCCGCCTGGCAGAGCGGGTCGTGCGCCAAGCGCTCCAGCTCTTGCGCGGCGATGCGGCCGGCGCGCACCTCGGCCAGAGCCTGGCGCGCGCGCTCCACCAGCGCGGGCGACTGCGAATCCAGGATGTGCACGCCCGTCAAGCCGGCCGCCGCCGTGCCCCGCGCCGCCCGCACCTCGCCCTCGGGCCCCAGCAGCCAGACCTCGCCGAGCCGGCCGGAGCTCAGCCGATCGGCCGCCTGCAGCACGCGCGGGTCACCCCCCTCGGGCAGCACCAGGCGGCACGGCGCCAGCCGGGCCCGTCGCTCCAGCGTCTGCAGGAGGCCCACTACGCCCCGCCCCCGTGGTCGAACTTCGCGAGCACCCGCCGCAGGACCGCCTCCGGCACCAGCCCCGTCACGTCGCCGCCCAGTCGCGCCACTTCCTTAATCATCCCCGAGCTCAGGTACGTGTAGCGCACGTCCGGCATCAGGTAGACGATCTCCAGCTCCGGCGAGAGCTTGCGGTTCATCAGGGCCATCTGGAACTCGAACTCGAAGTCGCTGACGGCGCGCAGCCCGCGGATCATCACGTGCGCCCCGATGTCGCGCGCGCAGCCGGCGACCAGCCCGGAGAACGAGCGCACCTCGACGCGCCCGCGCACCTCCGCCGGCAGGGTCGCCACCGCTTCGCCGATCATCTCCATCCGCTCCTCCACGCTGAACACCGGGACCTTCGTCGAGGACCGCGCCACCGCCGCGACGACGCGCGGGAAGAGCCGGGCGGCCCGCGCCGTGAGGTCGAGGTGGCCATTGGTGAACGGGTCGAACGTGCCGGGGAAGAGCGCGACCTCGGCGCGGGGAGCCGTCATGGGGCAGCCTCCGTTCGCGGTGGCACGGCCGGGGCAGCGGCGGCCGCGGGGGAATAGAACGTGACGGACACGCTACCGTAACGCCGCGTCGGCTCGCGCGCCAGCCCGGGCACCTCCGGCGCCGCTTCGCGGGCCGCATGCTCGAGTATCACCACGTCGCCCGGGCGCAAGAGGCCGCCGCCGCCCACCGCGGCCAGGGCCCGCGCTCCTTCCCCGCCGCCGTAGGGTGGGTCGAGGAAGACAGCCTCGAAGCGCTCGCCGGCAGCGGCCAGCCGGGCCAGCGCCCGCGCCGCGTCGCCCGGCAGCAGGCGGGCCCGCGCGCCGAGCTGCAGCGCCTCGAGATTGGCCCGCAGCGCGGTCAGCGCCGCCGGGTCGCGCTCGGCGAAGACGGCCAGTCGCGCCCCGCGCGACAGCGCCTCGATCCCCAGGGCGCCGCTGCCCGCGTACAGGTCGAGGACGCGCGCCTGCGCCAGCGAGCCGGGCCCGCCCAGGCGCGACTCGAGCGCCGAGAAGACCGCCTCGCGAACGCGCTCCGGCGTCGGGCGCGTGGTGCTCCCTCGCGGAGCCGCCAGCCGGCGGCCCCGGTGCTCTCCCGCGATCACACGCATGGTCGGTCGGGCCGAGAATGAAACGGCGCCGGCCCGGTCCCGGACCGTTCCGGGGCAGGCTCCAGCGCCAGCCGCTCCACTGTGCCCGAGCCCGGCCGCGGGTGTCAACCCGGAGGCCCCGCGCGCTTGACGCCGACCGCGGCCCTCCGCACACTGCGCCGCATGATTCCGCGCCTGCTCGTCACCGGCGGCTCGGGGTTCCTCGGAGCACACCTTTGCGAGCGCGCCCGCGACGCGTGGGACGTGAGTTACACCTGCCGCGCGCGCTCTCTCCCGCCCGGTGCGGGCGAGGCCTTCCGGCTCGACCTGGGCGACGCGGCCGCCGTCGCCCGCGTCGTCCGCGCCGCGCGTCCCGAGGTGCTCCTCCACACCGCCTACTCACCGGTCGAGGCCGACTTCCACGCGGTCATCGTGCGCGGCACGGAAGCGGTGGCGCGCGCCGCCGCCGAGACCGGCGCCGCCCTCGTGCACGTCTCCACCGACATGGTCTTCGACGGCGAGAGCGCGCCGTACGACGAGGACGCCGAGCCCCGCCCCGTCTTCCCCTACGGCCGCGCCAAGGCCGAGGCGGAGGGGCGCGCCCGCCGGCACTGCCCCGACGCGCTCCTCGTGCGCCCGTCGCTGCTTTACGCGCTGGCGCCGCCCGACCCTCGCCTGGCGCGCAATCTCGCCGACGCCGACGCCGGCCGCGAGGTCGTGCTCTTCGACGACGAGTGGCGCTGCCCGGCCGAGGTCGGCGACATGGCCGACGCCCTGCTCGCGGTGGCCGTCCGCCTGCTGGCGCAGCGCCGCGGGTCCGAGGCGGCGCCTCTGCCTCCCGTCCTCCACCTGCCGGGGCCCGAGCGGCTGACCCGCTGGGGCTTCGGGATCGCCGTCCTCACGACGCTGGGAGCGCCGCTCGCCGCCGTCCGCCGCGGCACCGCCCGTGAACTCGGGCTGGCGCGCCCCCGCGACTTGACGCTGGCGACCCGCCGCACGCCGCCCGAATTCCTACGGCCGCTGCGCCCGCTCGCCGCCGTCCTCGCCGCGCCGCGCCGCTAGCCGCCCCGGCGCCGTCCAGGAGGGGTTCGGCAAGCCGTTCTAGAGGCTTGCCGTCGCCTCGCCGTCCGCGAGCGCCCGCGCCAGCACCCCCGGCAGTTCCGCCAGCGAAGCGATGACCGCGTCCGCTTGCACGCCCGCCTGCGCCTCCCGGACCGAGAGCCCCGGCGCCCCTCCCGCCCAGGACTCCGGAGCGCGCAGCCACACCGTGAACCAGCCGCGGCGCCACGCCGGCGCCAGGTTGGCGGGGGCGTCGTCGACCAGGACGCACGCTTCGTCTGCTGCGCCCAGCGCGCGCGCCACGAGCGCGTAGGGTGCGGCGTTGGGCTTGGGGATGTAGCCGCAGGCCGCGATGTCGAAGATCCGGTCGAAGAGATCCTCGACGCCGAGACGGCGGAGCACGCGGCGCACGTAGGCCTCGGGCCCGTTGCTGAAGACGTGCCGGTGCCCGCTCAGCCGCTCCAGGACCGCGCGCAGCGCCGGGTCGGGCGCCAGTCGGCTCTCCACCGGCACGTCGTGCACGTAGTCGAGGTACGCTTGCGGCTCGACGCCGTGGTGGACCATGAGCCCGCGCAAGGAGGTCCCGTACTCCTGCCAGTAACGCCGCTGGAGGGCGCGCGCCTCGTCTTCCTCCAGACCGAGCCGGGTGCGCACGTAGTCGTGGATGCGCCCGGCCACGAGGCGGAAGCAGCCCGAGGACGGCGGGTAGAGAGTGTCGTCGAGGTCGAAGAGGAAGTGTTCGGGCTTGCGCGCCCGCCGCCGGGAGGCCGGGCGCGGCGGCGGGGACGCGCTCACCGCCCCAGATCCACGCGCCGGGTGCCCGCCGGCCAGATGGGCCGGAAGTGCGAGTCCGGCACCCCGCGGTTGCGGCGCACGTCCTCGAGGCGGATCTCCACCTCGTCGCCGCCCGCGTCCTTGAGCCGGTAGCGCACCGGGAAGTCGCTGCCGCCGCGGAAGCCGAGGCGCAGAGAGCCCCACGGCAGGCCGGAGCCGCGCCGCGGCACGATCTCCACCTCCCCGTCCACGGCCCGCACCTCGGCCAGGCGTCGGATCTCGGCCAGGCTGCTGCCCAGAACCCAGGCCATGGGCACTCCGGCGCCGGCGGCCGGCATCACCTGCACCTGCGCCAGCGACTTCACATATACGTAGGCGGTGTCCCCGCGCTTGAGGAGCACCAGCGGCTCGGGCGTGTCGTACTCCAACCGCGCATCGCCCGGGCGCCGCAGGTACAGGCGGCCCCCGGCGCGCTGCGGCCCGTCGAACAGCGCCGAGCGGCGGACCTGGACCAGGCGCGCCGCCACGTCGCGCGTCCCCGCCAGGCCGCGCTCGAGGCGGGCCACCGGGCCGGCCGCCGGGCCCGCAGCCGGGGCCGACGCCATGGCGCACCCACACAGCGCCAGAGCCAGCGCCGCGAGCCTCACGGCGTCCCCGTCGCGCGCCCGCCCGCCGCGCCCACCTCGACGCGCAACGCGCCCTCCGGCGCCGCGAACTGGAAGATCTCCAACCCGACGCGCGGGTTCAGCTCGAGCTGGCGGAACTGGAGCGCCAGGGTGGCGAGCTCACCCGGCCAGGCGAGCGTCACCTGCCGCGGCCACCAGCCCACGCTCTCCTTGAGGTAGTCTCCGTAGCTCAGCGTCGCCACCAGCGAATCTCCCCGCGCCAGCCGGAATTCCTCGGCCCAGAGCGGCCGCCGCTGGAAGCGCGCCGTCACCTCGCCCTGCCCGGGAGCGCTCCAGCGCACCACCGCGCGTTCCGCGTCCACCGACACCAGATCCAAGGACTCCGGCGTGCCGAAGGGCCGCCCGAGCAGGGCCGCCACCACGTCGCCCGGCCGCCCCGGGAAACCCGTGATCTCCGGCAGCGCCTCGGGGGGCCCGCTCCAGACCATCTGGTTCTCGGGGAGGTAGAGCCAGAAGCGCTCCCCGTCCGCGGCCACGTCGAAGAGGGTCGTCGGGCCGGCGTAGGCCCGCAGGCGCAGGCGCGCCGGCGCCTCCGCCACCACCGCCGATTCCATCCACGAAGCCCCGCCCCACGCCGGCGCCGACAGCCGCACCTCGGCGCGCCCCCGCAGGCCGCGCAGCCGAGCGGCCCGCTGGCGGAGGCCGGCGAGGATCTCCGCGCGCAGCCGCGCCGCCTCCCTCGGCGGCAGGACCCGGGCGTCGTGCGGGCCCGGCCCCTGCGTCGGCGCCGCCGCCGGACGCGGCGCCGACCAGCAGCCCGTCAGGACCAAGGCTGCGGCGGCTCCTAGACAGACGGAGAGACGGCGGGCGCGGCGCACGGCCACGCCCGATCGGATCGCGATTCGCGGCATGGATCTCCTCGGCTCGGCGGGCAGGCCAACCCTAGCCAGGCGGCCGCGCCGCTGTCAACGAGACCGCCGCCGACCGGCGCCGACCGGCACCAAAAGCGAGGGGGCGGGTGGTCTCCCACCCGCCCCTGGCCCCGACGCGCCGCGCGCCGGGCGCGTGTGCCGGTGGCCTACGAGCCCGCCGGGATCAGCTTCGGCGTCACGAAGATGACCAGCTCGCGCTGCGTCTTCGTGGTGGCCGTGTTGGAGAACAGGAAGCCGAGGATGGGGATGTTCATCAGAATCGGCACGCCCTGGCGGACCTTGCCCTCGTTGGTGCGGATGAGGCCGCCGATCACCGCCGTCTGGCCGTCGTCCACCATGACGCGCGTGTCGGCCTCCGAGGTGTTGATGATCACGCCGCCCTGCACGGTCGACTGCGTGGACAGATCGGAGACCTCCGGGTGCAGGTCCATGACGACCCGCTTGTCGGCCGTCAGGTGGGGAGTGACCTTGAGCTGGATGCCGATGGTCTGCAGCTGGGTGAGCGCGTTGCCCGCCACGTCCTGCACGATGAGCGGGATCTTCTGGCCGACCAGGATCTTGGCCTCGCGGTTGTCCACGGTGGTGATGCGCGGGTTGGAGATGATGTTGGCCTTGCGCTGCACCTCGAGCGCCGTCAGGGTCGCCTCCAGCGCCCCGATCGAGGTCACCGTCCCGATCTTGAAGGTGCCGATCGGGTCGCTCGCCGGCGCCGACACGTCGAAGTCTTCGCGGGTGTCTTCGGTGTGCCCGATGTTGAGGTTGGTGCCCGACCAAGCGATGCCGATCTCGCGCAGCGCCGAGACGTCCACGTCCACCAGCTTGGCGTTGATCTCGATCTGCGGCGTCTGCGAGTCGAGCACCAGGGCCATCTTCTCGGCCTGCTCCAGCGAACCCGGGACGTCGGTGATGACCAGCGAGTTGGTGCGCTCGTCCACCTGCACCTGCCCGCGCTTGGTCAGGGTGGTGAGCAGCACCGGCTGGAGCTCGCGCGCGTTGGCGTAGTTGACCTTGAGGACGCGCGTCTCCATGGGCAGCACCTCGAGGCGGCGCGCGTCGTTGGTCTCGCGCGCCAGCAGCTCGGCCTGCAGCTTGTCGCCGGTGTCGACGCGGAGCGCTCCCGCCTCCTCGGTCAGGTCGAGGCCGTGCGAGCGCAGGATGGACACCAGCGCGTCCCGCCACGGCATGTCACGGATGGTGACGCTGACCTGCCCTTTGACGTCCCTGCCGACCACGATGTTGCGGCCGCTGAACTCCGCGATCGCGCGCAGCACCGTGCGGACGTCGGCGCCCTGCACGTCGATCGACATGCGGCCGGGCCCGGTCTGGACGACTCCCAGGCGGGTGCGCGCCGACGGTTCGCTCGATTGGGCGCCGGCGGGCAGCGCGACCGTCGTGGTCGCGAGAACCGCCCCCACGGCCGCCAGCAGCACCCAGGCGCGCAGGGCGGGACGGGTGACGCGGTCATTACTTCTCATCGGAGCTACCTTCCTTCCGCTGGAGTTGGATGGTCACCGTCTGGCTGTCGCCGTACGAGGTCTGCCGGATGAGGAGCTCCTGCTTGGTGAGCCCCACGACATAGCCGTTGATCACCGGGTCTCCGACCCGCAGGACGTGGCCGTGCCCGCGCCCGTCCTCGACCAAGGCGAACTTGTCCGACGCGCCCCAGACGATTCCCACGAGCTTCATGCTCGAGACGTCCAACAGCGGGTTGCCCACCGTGGTCTCGAACTCCCCTTCGAGGAGCGACGCGAACGGGTCGCGGCGCCCCACGGTCTTGTAGACGTACACCTCGCGGTTCAGCAGGTGGCGCTCCTCGACCGCGTGCGCCGAGCGCGGCGCGGCGGCCGCATCGGGCTTGACCCCCGGCCGGGGCTTCGTCGCCTTGCCCGCCGGGGCCGCCGACACGGGCTGGCCCGCGAGCATGCCGGCGACGTCGTTCGACGCGGTCACCGCCGCCTTGACCTTGGTCTCGGCCTTGGCCTTGGCGGTCTTCAGCCCGTTGTCATACTGGACCATGGGCACCGCCGCGTCGTCCTGGGCGGCCGCCGCCGGGGCCTTGGCGCCGGGCGCGCCCCACGCCGTCGCGAAGCCCCCGCCGATCAGCATGGCGGCGGCGGCGAGGAGCGCGGCCCACGCCGCCCGCCGGCTGCGCCGGCGTTGTTTCCGTGCCGTCCTCATGACTTCTTCCCTCCCTGGGCCGGCGCCGCCGCGGCGGTCGCCGCGTTCATCATGTAGGCGCTGGCCGTGAACGCCGCCTCGCAGGTGGCGTCCTCGTCCGGGGAGTTGAAGTTCGCCACGCTGATGGTGCCGACGTTGACGATGCGCTCCAGGTTGGCGAGCTGGGCGAGGAACTGGCCGACCTGGTGGTAGCCGCCGCGCACCACGATGTGGACGGGCAGCTCGGTGTAGTGCTCCTTGGCCACCGGCGGCTCGGGGCGCACCGACTGGAAGGTGACGCCCGCCTGCTGCCCGGCCAGCGTGACCTTGCGCAGGAGCCCCGGCAGCTCTCGGTCGGCCGGCAGCAGCTCGGCGGCCAGCTCGTAGCGCTCGTGCAGGGCCGCGAACTCCGCCTGGAAGCGCGGCAGATCGGCCACCGCCTGGCGGGCGCGCGACAGGTCGTTCGACTTCTTCTCGTAATCGGCGCGCAGGACCTGGATGCGCTTGGCCGTCGGCTGGAAGGCGAAGGGGATGTACTCCGTCCCGAAGAACAGGTACAGGCCGGCGCCCGCCAGCAAAGCGGTCAGGATCAGGTTCCGCGTCTTGCTGTCCTTGAGGTTCACGCGCACGGTCGCCGCCCTCCTACTGGTCGCCGGCCGGCGCCGGCTGCGCCGTCGGGGTCAGGTCCATGGTGAGCTTGAACTTGACCACGTCGCGCTCGTCGATCAGACCGCGCTCGGCGACGCCCAGGTCGACGTTGGCGAAGTAGACCGAGCGGTCGAGCCGCGTCATGTAGTCGGCGATGATCAGGTTCGAGAAGGTCACGCCCTCGACGTTCATCTTGTCGGGCCCGGTCTGCACCGCCCCGGTGAGCCACAGGTACTCGGGCACGGCGCGGTCCAGCTCGTCCATCAGCCGCACGGCCTCGAAGCGCTTCTCGGAGAGCTGGTCGATGACCGACAGCCGCAGGTCGAGCTCGGCCCGCTCCTTGCCGAGGCGCTCGACCAGCGCCACCTCCGGGCCCAGGCGCGTGATCTCGCTCTCCACGGCCTTGAGGTCCCGGTTCAGCGACTGCAGCTGGGCCTGCTGGTGCACGACGCTGGCCACCACGACGGTGACGCCCACCCCGAGGATGACCAGCGGCACCAGCATCCCCGTGGGGCGCTTGATCGCCAGGCTCTTGCGCGCCTGCTTCTCTTCCGCGGGCAGGAGGTTGATGCGGATCATTTGTCGCCCACCTTTCGTAGCGCCAGGCCCACGCCGACGGTGAGGAACGGAGCCACACTCGCCGGGTCCTTGTCACCGAACAGCGCCGGGTCGTACTGGATGCGGGCCAGCGGGTTGGCCACCTCGACCGGCACCGAGAAGCGCGCCTCGAGGAACGGCACCAGCCCCGGAGTCAGGGCCCCGCCGCCGCACAGCATCAGGCGGCTGATGGGGCCGGTCTCGCCGGTGGTGCGCAGGTAGGCCTGCGCCCGCTCGAGGGCCGTGGCCAGGCTCTCGCACGCCTGCTCGACCAGCGGCACGACGTCGAGGTCGGCCCGCTGGCCGCGCAGCGCCGCCGCCGCCACCTCGCGGGTCACGTTGTAGCGCCGCTGCACCGCGTCGATGAAGGTGTCGCCCCCCACCTGCAGGTCCTTGGTGAAGTACGGCACGCCGCCCTGCGTGATGTTGATGTTGGTGATCTCGCTGCCCAGGTTGAGGATCGCCACCACCTCGGCGGGGCCGAAGTCGTAGTTGGCGGAGAGGGCGTTCTGGATGGCGAAGGAGTCGACGTCGATGACCACCGGGGTCAGGCCGGCCTCGCGGATCAGGTCGGCGAAGGACAGCACCATGTCCTTCTTCGCCGCCACCAGCAGCACCTGCTGCTGCTTCGCGTCGTTGGGCAGCGGCCCCAGCACCTCGAAGTCGAGCGACACGTCGTTGATGTCGTAGGGCACGTGCTGCTCGGCCTCCCATAGGATGGCCTGCTGGGCGTCCTCCTGGGAAAGCGTCTGCATGGCGATCTTCTTGACGATCACCGCGCGCCCCGACACCGCCGCCACCACCGAGCGCGTCTTGATGCCGCGGCTCTCGAGCAGGTTGGCGATGGCGTCCGTCACCAGCTGCCGGTCCATGATCTCGCCGTCCACGATCGCCTCGTGGAGCGGTTCCGAGATGCCGAAGTTCACCAGGCGGTGTCCCCCGCCCGGCAGCTGCTCGACTTCGACCACCTTGACCGTGTGGCTACCGATGTCGAGACCGACCAGCGACTCCTTCTTGCGGAAGAACATCCCACTCTCCTTGTGTGCCGGACCTTCCATGGGCGCAGGTGCCGGCGCCCGGACAGGACGACCCCGCATGCAGTTGTCGGCAGACCGGGCACCCTCTTGAGGGCATTCTCGGCGCCCCCCCCCGGCGGCGCCTGCCCGCCACCGGCAACGGGGTCCCGGCCGCCCTTTCCCCGGGCCTAAGGAAGCAGCCCCGTGAGGCTCAGGTACCCCCGCCAGAGCGCCGGGCCGGCCACCATCGCGGCGAGCGCGGCCGGGGCCAGGAAGGCCCCGTACGGCAACGCCGTGCGGCCGCTGCCCCGCCCGCGGGCCACCAGCCACAGGCCGACCGCCGAGCCGGCGGCCGCCGAGCCCACGATGGTGAGCAGCAGGCCCGGCAGCCCGAGGAAAGCCCCCAGCCCGGCCGCGAACTTCACGTCCCCGCCCCCCAGACCCTCCTCGCCCCGCACGCGCCGGTAGACCCACGCCACCGCCCACAGCGTGAGGAAGCCGGCCAGGGCCCCGGCCAGGCCCGCGGTCAGGCCCACGAGGCTCGGGCCGCGCGCCCACAGGCCGAGCGCCACCAGGCCCGCCGAGAGCTCGTCCGGGATGATGCGGTGCTCTGCGTCGATCCACGCGATGGCCACCAACACGACGGCGAACGCCGCCGCCCACAGCGCCGCCGCACCCATGCCCAGCCAGAGCACGGCGCCGGCGCAGAGCCCGCCGCACAGCGCCTCGACCAGCGGATAGCGCCACGCGATCGGCGAGCGGCAGGCGTGGCAACGGCCGCGCAGGAGGGCGAAGGAGACGAGCGGCAGGTTCTCCCACACCGCCAGCGCATGCCCGCACGCCGGGCAGTGCGAACCCGGCCAGGCGAGCGACTGGCCGCGCGGCAGCCGGTGGATCACGACGTTGAGAAAGGAGCCGAAGCACACGCCGGTCGCCGCGGCGAACGCCACCACCGGCCAGGGCGCCGCCGCCGCCGGGGCCAGCCAGCCCCACGCCGCCTCCGGGCTCCACCAGCCGAGGCCGCCGCTCATCGCGCGCTCCCGGGCGCGGCCTTGCCGTCCGCCTCCATGCGCTGCGCCCAGCGCTCGGCCGCTGCCCAGTCCCGGGTGCCGCGGGCCAGCCGGCGGACCTCGCCGACCGCCTTCTCGCGCAGCACGCGGTTGTCCGAGTCTTCCCCCACGCTCTGCCACAGCTCGATGGCCGCGGCGCGGTGCCCGGCCCGGCCGGCGCTGTAGGCGGCGAAGCGCCCGACGTACGGCGGGCAATCGCGCTTGCGCGCCGCCTCGCGGAACCACAGGGCCGCGGTGCCGTGGTCGCGCTTCTGGACGAAGTACAGGAAGCCGATCTCGAATGGGTACACCCAGGCTTGCGGGTCGGCCGAGCGCCCCTTCTCCAGGAGCGCGACCCCGCGCTCGAACTGCCCGCCCTCCTGGGCCAGCGACGTGCCGCCGAAGACGTACGAGTTGCGGTGTCGGGGATCCAACCCGGTGACGATGTCGAAGACGTGGTAGAGCAGCGCAAAACGGTTGTCGCTCAGCCGGTGCTCGCCGTAGTACTGCACGGCGCGCAGCCAGGTGAGGTCGGCGAGCGTGGCCGCCTCGCCGAGGCTCGCGGCCGTCAGCCAGCGTCCCGACGGGTAGTACGCCAGCTCTTCCAGGGCCTGCCCCGACGGCAGCGCCCGCGGCGCGTAGTGGGCCGCGGCGACCGCCACCGTCCCCCCTACCAGCAAGGCGGCGAGCGGCCCGAGCGGCAGCCGCGAACGCGCGAAGGCCTGCACCGCGCTCACTTGAACTCCCGCCCCCGGAAAGCCAGTGCCGCCAGCCCGAGCACCGCCGCGCCGTAGCCGGCCGCGTAGACCGCGGCCAGCGCCAGTTGCAGGACGGGCACCGGCTCGGCGTGCGCCACCGCCAGGCGCGCGCTGAAGAGTTCGAGGTTGGGGAGCGCGTACGAGACCGCGGTGAGCCCGCTGCGCACCGGCTCGGCCAGGGCCTTGGCGAAGCTGCGGATGTCCGCCGTCCACCAGCCGAGGGCGTAGAGGCTGAGCGTGTAGAGCGACGAGAGCAGCGGCGTGGAGAGCGCCGAGAAAAGCACGGCCAGCGCCGTCAGGACGGCGAACGAGAGGCAGATCAGGACCACCGCTTGGGCCGTGGGCAGCACCGCCTGCGGCCCGCGCACCCACCACGCCACCGCCGTCAGGCCGAGGCCCATGAGCGCTCCCGAGACCCAGAGCGAGGCGGTGAATCCGGCCCACTTGCCGAGCAGGTAGACGGTGCGCGACACCGGGCGCGCCAGGATCACGTGGACCGTGCGGCGGTCGATCTCCTGGTGCACCAGGCTGGCGCCCACCACGGTCACCACCAGCAGACCGAGCAGCGCCAGAGCGCTGAGCCCCAGGTCGACGGTCAGACGCCCGCCCTCGCCCAGGGCGATCGGGCTCAGGGCCTTCGAGCCCGCCAGCAGCACGAAGCCGAAACCCAGGAGCACGAACCACACCCGGTCCCGCAGCACTTCGCGGAACGTGTTGGCGGCGATCACCGCGATCATCCGGCCCTCCGCTGGCGCTCGCGACGCCCGGATCCGGGCGCCCGCGCCGCCACCTCGGCCTCGCCCGACGCGGCTGCCACCTCCAGCACCACCGATTCCAGCGATCGCCGCGCGGGGGTGACCGACTCCACTTCGTAGCCGGCTCCCGGCAGGTACGCGAGCAGCTCGCCCAGGGCGGCGGCGGTCGTGGCGCGCAGCACCACGCGGCGGCCGTGGACCTCGTGCGTCACTCCCGCCAGACGCGGCGGCAGCAGCAGGGGCTGCGGCCCGCGGGCCACCACCTCGGAGCCGTGCTCGCCGGTCTCCAACAGCTCGTCGAGCGGGCCCATGCGCGCCACGCGGCCGTGCGCCAGGACCGCGACGCGCTCGCAGAGCAGTTCGACGTCGGGCAGGATGTGACTCGAGAACACGACGGTGACGCCCCGCTCCTGGCACTCGAGGATCAGGTCGCGCACCTCGCGGCGCCCGAGCGGGTCGAGGCCGCTCATCGGCTCGTCGAGGAAGACCAGCTCGGGGTCGCCCAGGAGCGCGTGCGCCAGACCGACCCGCTGGAGCATCCCCTTGGAGAACTTGCGCAACTGGGTGTCGGCCCGCGCGGCGAGGCTCAGGCGTTCCAGCCAGTGGCCGCCGAGCCGGCGCGCCTCGCCCTGCGCCAGCCCCGCCAGCTGCCCGGAGAACGTGAGGAACTCGCGCGCCGTCAGGCGATCGGAGAAATACGGGTTCTCGGGCAGATAGCCCACGCCGACGCGGCTGCCGGGACTGCCTGCCGGCTCTCCCAGCAGCCAGGCCCGCCCCGCCGTCGGCCGCAGGAGCCCGAGCAGCAGCTTGAGGGTGGTGGTCTTGCCGGCCCCGTTGGGACCCAGGAGGCCGAAGGTCTCGCCCCGCTCGACGGTGAGGCTCACGTCCTCGACCGCGGTCTTGCTGCGCAGGGTCCAGGGGTCGCGGAACACCTTGGTCAGCCCGGTCGCCACCAGCGCGGCACCCAGTCCCGCTTGGCCAGTTCCTGTCCGCTCCCGTGTGTCCGTTTCCATCCGGCTCGTGTCGGTCATGGCCTTCCCGATCGCAATCCGTTGTCGCACGGCCCCTTGGCCGAGCGCGCCCCGGGCGGTCGCCACCGTCCGCAGGGCTTCATCCCGGTGATTTGCAATGGGCATGCCACCGGGCGGGTGCCCGGGAGGCGCGATGGGAGGGCCGGCAGCCGTTCTCTACGAACCCGTCGTCAGGAACACCGCGAACAGGGCGCCGCTGGAGTTCGCGCCCTTGATCCGGTAGTTGGTCGGAGTCGCCGGGTTGACGCTCAGCTCGCCGGGGTTCGCCGGGCTGGGATCGGCGTCCCACACCACGACCGACGGCAAATCGGTGAAGGGGTTGCGCGGGTAGACCTGACCGGGGCAGAGCTGCTGCACCGTGCGCCCGTCGTCGCTGGCGTCGGCGCCGTCGTCCGGATAGCGGCCGGTGGAGAGCACGGCGAAGTCCTCGACCGCCGTCTGCAGCAGGTGCATGTTCTGTCGCACCCCCGCCTCCTTGGCCCGCCGCGACATGCGGTACATGTTCGGCAAGGCGAGCGACGCCAGGATGCCGACGATCACCACCACGATCATCAGCTCGATGAGCGTGAAGCCCGCCCGGCGCTTATCGCTCTGGCCTGTCATGACCGCGCCTCTCCCTTCTCCGCCGAATACGACGGGGGCGACCGGACCCCGGCCGCCCCCCCCGCACATCCGTCCCTCCGCCTTACTGACCGGAGGTCAGGGTCAGCGCCAGGGCTGTGGTCTTGCCGTAGCCCTTGACGTTGTAGCTCAGCGTGTCCGTCCAGTAGGAGGTGATCCCCGACGTCCCCGCCGGAGCGCCGGCCGACGTGCCGCGCGCCTCCCACGCGTTGCCGCTGCCCGTGGTGTTGTCGAACGGGTTCTTGAAGTTCGCCGGCAGGCCAGCGGCCACCGTCGCCGCCACCATGTACTTGCCGTCCGACTTCACTCCCTCGTCCTCGGCCGCCAGCTGGAACGTGTGCATGTTCGCCTTGGTCGAGCCTTCCTTGGCCCGGCTCTGCATGGCGATGAAGTTGGGGATGGCGATGGCCGCCAGGATCCCGATGATCACCACCACGATCATGAGCTCGATCAGCGTGAAGCCCTTCGTGTTGCGCAGCAT
>CAYLSO010000271.1:0-2203 GCA_964386525.1 uncultured bacterium | reverse complement strand
GCCGCCGACGGAGGTCGTGGCGTTGGCGGACTCCATGATGTCGATCTCGCCGCTGGCGGCCCAGCCGCCGTATACTTCGTCCTCGGGCATCATCCAGAACGCCGGCCACATGCCGCCGCCGGTAGGGATCTTGGCCCTCATCTCGATCCGGCCGTAGAGGAAGGCGTGCTTGCCGCGCGAGTGGATCTTGCCGGAGGTGAAGGCGGCGCCGCCGTAGGACTCGGCGCGGGAGGTGATGACGAGGTTGCCGCCGCTGACGGTCACGTTCTGGGAGCGGTAGTACTGGAGCTCGTTGTTGCCCCAGCCGCAGAGGTCCGGGCAGCCGGTGCCGATGTCGTGGGTCCAGTCGTCGGCATCAACGGCGGTCCCGTTGAACTCGTCCGACCAGACCAACGACCAGGTTGCCTCGGCCGGCGTGACCGCCCCCCCTGCGACGAGAATCGCCAATGCCAGGACTCCGGCTCTCGCGAGCGAGCTGCAGTTCATCAGGTGGCGTCCCATGCGAACCACTCCTGGGCAGAGGAAACGGGATGCGAAGAAGGACCAGGACGAGAAGCCGCGTCCTTCCCCGTCAGCGGCACCGGACCCCATCCGTGGTTTTGATCCATGTAAACAGACTGGCTTGGGCAGCCGGCCTCCACGTCGAAGCGAGGAGCGGGCCCCCCAGTCCTAATCCACTCCCGGTGGCCGAATTAGCCGTCCGACCGGGGTTCGGCGACGGCGGCCGCACCTGGAGTTGCAGTGCCGCACCAAGGGTCGCAACAAAATCACCGATTTTGGACTTGATTCGCCTTCCGAACAAAGTATATACTACACGCGTTGGGATGCGCCACAACCAACTCACCCACAGTACGTCGGAGATCGCGGGGAACGCTTCCACAGGGCCACCATCTTCCGATGAGTCCCCCAACACAAGGAGTCTAAGCGATGAGGAAACTTGCTATAGCGGTTGCGCTCGCGTTGGTGATCCCGTTCGCGGGTCTCGCGCATGCCACCGACGTAACGGTGGATCCTGCCAAGATCACCGTCGGGTACATGAACGTGTTCGATCTGGGGCTCGTGTACCAGTGGGGTAGCGGCTGGGCTCTCGCCAAACTCCCCGCTTTCTACACCGGTTCCACCCTGACCCTGGCTCCGAACTCGATCGACGATCCCGCTCCGTACTGGTATCTCCCCGGTGGCGGCACGGGGTCGGTCGGCCAGAAGATCATGGAAGCCATCTCGTATGCGGAGGAGACCGGGCCGCTGGCGGGACAGACCGTGAACTTCAACGGGGTGGTGCTGTCCAACACCCTGACCAGCGCCCACACTGCCGTCGCGTTCATCAGGGATTTCGCGCCCGACTTCTCGTCGTTCACCGAGAGCGCATTGCCGCTGACGGCTCCTGGGCCGTTCACCCTGACCCTGGCCACCGTCCCCGACCCGGGTCGCCACGTGCAGTACGGCTTCCGGTTGACGGGCGTGTGTGTCTGGATCACCGATGTGGGGCCGTACGGAACGATCGTCATCGGTCCTCACCAGCCGGTTCCGACCGAGACCACCAGCTGGGGTCAGGTCAAGGGGCTCTACCGGTAACCAGAGCTGCCGTCCCACGGAAGTGTCTGTGGGGCGCCGCGGCGCATCCAAGAAACGGCCCTCTCTCTTCGAGGGGGCCGTTTCTCTTTGGCGGCCTCTACCCCGTTGAGTATCCCCCCGGCCTCTCCGGGTTCGCATACTTCACGAGCAGCGCCTTGAAGCGCGGGTGCTCGCGGATCGCGTCCCAGCCCGAGTCTGTTGACGCGGCGGGGCGTGCCGCGGGCTCCGGCGGTCCTGCTGACGGTGGCGGAAGAGCGACGAGTAGACGCCGAGCCGGGTCGGGGGCCGGCCCGGCCGGCTCAGGGCAGCCCCTCCCCCCGCGCCGCCGTGAGGATCGCATACCAGTCCTCCCGGCTGAGGGCGACGCCGTCGGCCGCGGCGGCGTCCCGGATCCGCGCGGGGTCGATGCTGCCGACGATGGGAACGATCCCCGCCGGGTGCTTGAGCAGCCAGGCCAGGGAGAGGACCGTGCGGCTGACGCCATGCTGCTTGGCTTTGACATCCAGCAGGTCGAGCAGCGCGCGCAGGCTCGCCGCGCGCGGATGCTTGGGATCCACGCTCCCGCCATCGCCCAGCAGGCCGCCGGCCAGCGGGCTCCAGGAGACCGGGGTGATGCCGTCCTCGAGGC
>CAYLSO010000270.1:0-6839 GCA_964386525.1 uncultured bacterium | reverse complement strand
CGGCGCCCGGACCGTGGCTGCCGAGCGGGGCGCCGGGCGCGAGCAGGTGTTCCTGGCCCAGGACCTCTGCTACGGAGCGCGGGCGCATGCGCTCGGCGAGCGGCGGGCGGGCGCCGCCGCCGGGCTGCCCGGCGCCTGGGCTCTCGTCAGGCGGGAAGAGGCTCATCGCCCACGCCCTCGCCCTAGCCCGCCAGCGCCCGCACCTCGAGGGTGCGCCGCCGGGGACCGTCGAACTCGCAGAAGTAGACGTCCTGCCAAGTGCCCAGCGCCAGCCGGCCGCCCGCCACCGGCACGGTCACCGAGGCGCCCACCATCATCGCCTTGATGTGGGCGGCGGCGTTCCCCTCGCCGTGGCGGTAGTCACCGCCCCACGGCACCAGGCGGTCGAAGCCCGCGAGGAAGTCGGCCGGCACGTCGGGGTCGGCGCCTTCGTTCACCGTGATGCCGGCCGTGGTGTGCGGGCACCACAGATGACACAGCCCGTCCGCCACTCCCAGTTCGGCCAGGGCCTGCTCGATGCGGGAGCGCACCAGGATCACCTGGGCGTGGGCGGTGGTGGCGATGGCGAGACGCGCGCACTTCATGGCTCGCCGCCTCCGGTCCCCGCACCCCCGCCCCCCGCCCGCAGCCGCTCGAGCAGACGGCGCGCCGCCTCGTCCACGTTGGCCGGGACGCCGAGGTCCACCCCCGCCTCCTGTAGCCGCTGGAACAGCTCGACCAGAGCCGGCGCCTCGATGTTCGAGGCGCGCAGGCGCGCCGCGTCGGCGAAGATCTCCTGCGGGTAGCCGCGCGCGACGATCTCGCCCCCCTGTATCAGCATGTACACGGTGTCAGCCAGCTCGGTCACCGTGCCGACGTCGTGCGTGGCGATCACGGTGGTCATCTTGTAGCGCGCCTGCAAGCCGTTGAGCAGGGCGATGAGCTCCGAGCGCGAGCGCGGGTCGAGCCCCTCGAAGGGCTCATCCATGATGAGCAGCTCGGGGCGCAGCACGAGCGCGCCGGCCAGCGCCACCTTGCGCTTCTCGCCGCCCGACAAGTAGTGGCAGACCTTGTGGCGCAGGTGCGAGATGCCCAGCTCCTCGAGCATCGCCTCCACCATGCGCTTCACCTCGGCGTCCGGGTAGCCGTAATTGCGCGGCGAGAAGGAGACGTCATCCCAGACCGTCGGCGCCAGGATCTGCTCGTCGACGTTCTGCAGGACCACGCCGACCCGCTCGCGGATGCGGCTGAAGTGCAGCGCTGGGTTGACCCCGAAGACCTCGACCTCGCCCTCGCTCGGCGTCAGGAGGCCGACGATGTGGTAGAGCAGCGTGGACTTGCCGCTGCCGTTGGGCCCCAGGATCACCACGCGCTGGCCCTTCTCGACGATGAAGTCCAGGCCGCAGAGGTAGACCTCGGTGCGGTCGGGGTAAAGGTGCCGCACGCACGACACGTGCACCACGGGGTCGGGCGAGCCGGGCGCCGAGTGCACGCGGGCCGGGTGCCGCGGCGGGTGCTTGGGGGCGAGGCCGCTCACGGCGTCTTCCCCGCGACCCAAACGGCCGCCGCCGCCACCAGGACGGCCAGGGTCGCGGGCAGCCAGTCCGCCCGCCTGCCCTCGCGCCAGTGCCGGCAGCCGCAGATGCGGCCGGAGTGGCCGCGCAGGGCCATCACCGCGTAGACCCGCTGGCTGCGCTCGGCCGAGAAGACCACCAGCGTGCCGAGCCCCTGCCCCACGTTGGCCAGGGCGTGGCGCGGCCCCGCCTTGCCGAGGCCCCCGCGCAGGCGCAGGGCCGCGGCCAGCTGCACGATCTTCTCCGCGATCGTGAAGAAGGCGCGGTAGGTGAGGAAGAGCGCGTCGCCCACCAGCGGCGGCACGATGCGCGACAGCGGCGCGAAGAGATCGGGGTATGGGGTGGTGCCCACCAGCCAGATCGCCGCCAGCCCGCCGTTCAAACTGCGCGCGAGAAAGACGAGCGGGGTCGTCCAGGTGCCGTCCCAGCGGCTGGCGATGAAGATCAGCGAGAACAACGCCGGGTAGGCGGCCAGCAGCGCGACACGGCCCGCCGGCAGGCGCCCCACGACGACCATGGCCCAGAGGAGCGCGAACAGCCCGACCAGGAAGGGCAGCGAGCTCGAGAAGACGGACGCGCCGAGGAGCGCGCCGGCAAGGGCGAGCTTGGAGGCCGCCGAAGCCCGGTGCCACGGGCTGCGGCCCGAGGACGCCCAGTAGTCCACGATCGCCAGGTCGAGGCTCAACTGTCCCTCCGGGCCGGCGGCGTGCCCAGCAGGGCCGGGCTCACCTTGGAGAGAAATGACACCACGCCGCCGCAGACCAGCGCTTCCGCCGCCATCCCGGCGAGCCAGAACGGCAGGGACAGCAGTGCGAAGCGGGCGAGCCGGGTCCGCGCCTCTCCGGCCGCGGCCGCCGCCGCGTCCGCCCCCTGCGCGACGGCGCCCGCCAGATGCTCGTGCCCCTCGTGCCCGGGGTTGGGCGCCAGTCCGGCGACGCCGACCACCGCCAGCCACAGCACCAGCGCGCCGCAGAGCCCCACCACCGTGGCCAGCGACGCCGCCGTGAAGAGCCTCGCGCGCCGGGCCAGGATCCGATAGGCCGCCCCCGCCAGGGCCGCCGACGCGCCAGTGACGAGCGCGTTGAGGCCCACCACCGTGATGCCTCCGTGCCCGAACAAAGCCAGGATCACGTTCACCACGCACGCGCCGACGAACGCCAGGCCGCCGCCGAGCAGGATGCCGAGCAGCGGCGCCAGGCTCAGATGATAGCCGAGCGGCCCCAGGGGCAGGGCCATCGCGGCGAGCATGAGAGCGCTGAAGGCGCCGAGCAGCGCCAGGCGGTCGCGGCGGTCGTGGCGGTGGCGGCGGCTGATGAGAGCGAGCAGCAGAGCGGCCGCGGCCAGGCCGGAGGCCCACAGCCACCAGGGCAGCACGCCGTCGGGTATGTGCAGATGCGTCACGTCACCCCCGCCTGCGGGTGGCCTTCTACTCCAGCGGCTCGTACGCCAGCGACCAGCCGCGCACCTCGAGGGCCCCGAGCGCGCGCAGCACCGCCGCGCACTCTCCCAGAGTGGCCCCCGTCGTCACCACGTCGTCCACCAGAGCGACGCGCCGACCCGCCGCCACCGCCGCCCCGGGCCCGGGGACGAAGGCTCCGGCCACGTTGCGGGAGCGCCGTTGCCGGTCGCGGCCCACCTGGGGCGGCGTGGCCCGCCGGCGCGTCAGCGCCCGCGCCACCGGCACGCCCTCGAGCGCCCCCAGCCGCGCCGCCCACTCGCCGGCCACGTCCAGCCCGCGCTCGCGCACGCGCGCCGCGTGCGCCGGCACCGGCACCAGGAGATCGACCGCCTCCGGCGGCATTCGTCCGGCCGCCGCACGGGCCGCCACCCACGCCTCGCCCCACACCGCCAGCACCTCGGGCATGCGCCGGTACTTGACCGCGCCGACCAGTGCGGCGACTTCCTCCCCGTACTGGACCGCCGCCGTCAGGCGCAGGTGTTCGCGCCTCCCGCAGCGCCGCCGCCCCGCGCCGCCCGAGCAGTCGAGGCAGAACGCCTCGCCGAGCGGCACCACGCGGCCCGCGCAGTCCACGCACCAGCCCGCCGGCTCCCGCCACGGGCGGGCGCGCGCGCGCGCCACCGCGTCGCCGCAGGCCAGGCAGCGGTCGGCAAGCAGCGCGTCGATCGCCCCCGCCAGCCAGCCCACGGCGGCACGCCCTACATCGCGCCGCGTCGAATCGGCACCGGGTCCCATCTCACTGCCTCCCGGAGGCGGTAGAGCGGGGGCTCGACACCGAGCCAGAAGCGCAGCGAGTGCGCGCCCTGGAAGACCAGGAGACCGAGGCCGTCGTAGGCGGCGCGGCCGCTCGCCGCCACCGCCCGCAGCCACGGCGTGACGCGCGGAGCATAGCGCAAGTCCACCGCCGCCGCGCCCGGGGACATCGCTGCCGGCGCGCACGCCAGCTCATCTCCCGCCGCCGCGCCGAGGGTCGTGCAGTTCACCACCAGGCGCGCGCCGGCGAGAGCCTGCGCCGCCGCCGGGCTCCCCCACGCGTGGACCGGCACCGCGGCCAACCCCACGTAGGCCGGCGTCCGCTCCGGCCGCCGCGCCACGACTTCGACGAGCGACCCGGCGCTGCCTAGGGCCGGCGCCAGCCCGGCCGCCGAGCCGCCGGCGCCCAGGAGCACCACGCGGCTGCCCGCCAGCGGCAATCCCACCGCCGCCGCGAAATCAAGGAAGCCGGCGCCGTCGGTGTTGGTGCCCTCGTACCCCCCCGCCTCGAGGCGCAGGCAGTTCACCGCGCCGGTCGCCAGCGCCGCCGGCGTGTGAGCGGCCGCCGCGCCATGCGCGAAGGCCTTGAACGGCGAGGTCACATTGAGGCCGGCCACACCCTCGGCCGCCAGCTCGGCCAGCACCAGGGCGAACTCCTCCGCCGAAGTCTCCGGCGGCAAGTCGCGCGCTTCGTAGACGGCCTCGATCCCGAGCGCCTGGAACCCCGCCCCCTGCAGGCGCGGCGAGAGCGAATGGCCGACGGGATGCCCGAGGAGAAGGAAGCGGCGCCCGGTGTCGCCGCCGGTCACGCCGCGACCGCCCCCCGCCGCCGCCCCAGCGCCAGGAAGAACCCGAGCGAGACGAGAGCGAAGCCGACGCCCGTCACCTGCGATTCGGTGATGGCCAGCCGGCCCCACTGCGCCCAGATCGCCGCCGGTTCGTAGTAGCGCGACAGATCCACGGCGGCGCGCAGCAGGCTGTAGAGCCCCAGCATCAGCCACCAACGCTGTCCGGGGACCGGCAGTCGCGCTCCGGCGATCGCCACGCCGGCGACGGTGACGAGCCCGGCCAGCACGTTGTAGAGCTGCGAGGGGTGCAACGCCTCGCCGCCGAACTGGGCGAACGGCAGGCTTCCGGCGGGAAACCGGATGCCCCACGGCAGCGCCGTCGGCACGCCGTAGCAGCACCCGTTCAGGTAGCAGCCGAAGCGCCCCAGCGCCGCGCCGATCGCCACCGGAGCGGCGAAGACGTCGGCGGTCTCCCACATCGGGAGCCGCGCGCGATGCAGGAACCAGAGCCCCGCGGGCACGGCCACGAGGAATCCGCCCCACAGCGTGAGCCCGCCGTGCCAGACATAGAGCCCCTCGTGCCAGCGACCTTGGAACTCCCCGGGGTGGCCGACCACGTACAGCAGGCGGGCCCCGGCCACCCCGCTGACCAGCAACACGAGGCTGAGGTCGATGAGCTTGTCGGGGTTCAGGCCGCGCCGCGCGCCCTCGCGCAGCGCCAGCGCCAGCCCGAGCAGGAAGGCAAGGGCGAGCATGAGACCGTAGCTGCGCAGGTGGAGCGGTCCGATCTGGAAGAGCTCCGGATACAAGCGACCTCCCGCGGGGGGCTCAGTACTCCTGACGGCGGACGGAGACGTTGATGAGCAGGCCGATCTCCACGCAGGTTACCACGAACGACGTGCCCCCGTAGGACAGCAGCGGCAGCGGCAGGCCGGTGACCGGCGCCCATCCCACGGTCATCAGCACGTTCACCATGACGTGGTACCAGAGCACCGCGGTCACGCCCACCGCGACCAGGCCCGCGAAGCGGTTGCGCGCCACCCGCGCCAGCCACAGGCCGCGCACCAGCAGCGTCAGGTAGAGCACCAGGATGAGCGCCGCGCCCCAGAACCCGAGCTCCTCGCCGACCACCGAGAAGATGAAGTCCGTGTGCTTCATGGGCAGGAACTCGAGCCCCTTCTGCGTACCCTGGAGATAGCCCAGCCCGAGCGGCCCGCCCGAGCCGATAGCGATGCGCGACTGGATGATCTGGTAGCCGGCGCCGTAGGGGTCGTGCCCGGGATTCAAGAAGGTCTCGATGCGCCCGCGCTGGTACGGCTCCATCGCCGACCACAGGGCCGGCATGCCGGTCGCGATCGCGCCGTTCAGAGCCACCAGGAGGAGGAGGATGGGCAGCCGCGGGCGGGTCAGCGCCAGCACCCCGACGAAGACCGCGGCGAAGGCCCACGGCCCGCGGGTCAGCAGGAACAGCGCGGCGTTGGCGACCGGGGTCATGGCCAGCAGGAGCGTCCCGGTGGGCATCCCCGCCCAGAAGAGCATGGCCACCAGCGCCGCCCCGAAGACGAGCGAGGTGCCGAGGTCGGGCTCCTTGAGGACCAGCGCCAGGGGCACGAGAGCGACCAAGAGCGGCACCGCGTACGAGCGGGCGCGGCGCAGGTCCAGCCGCTTGTCGTCGAGCACCCGAGCCAGCATCAGCACGGTGGCCAGCTTCGCCAGCTCCGATGGCTGGAAGCGCAGCGCCCCGGCGCCCAGCCACCGCTTGGCCCCGTACACCTCCTGCCCGACCGCGAGCACGAGCCCCAGGCAGACGATCGCCACCGCGTAAAGGTACGGCGCCAGACCGTCGTAGGCGCGCATCGGGATGCTGGCGACGACGAAGGCTGCCCCGAGACCGAATGCGAGCCAGAGCGACTGGCGCATGGCGTAGTCGAAGCGCGGGTGCCCCGGCATCGAGGTGGCCGAGAAGACCATGAGCACACCCGTCACCGCCAGCAGCAGCGCGGCGCCGACCAGCCACCCGTCCACCTGCCGCAGGAGCCGCCGGTCCACTCAGTCCCCCTGCACCAGGGCGGTGTCGACGACCGCCGTGTCGGCCGCGGCCCGCGCGGCGCCGGCCGGCCGCACCGCGCCCGCCGCGGCGAAGAGGCTGTCGGGCCACAAATGCGCCAGCATCCCCTGGCGCGCGATGGGGGCGGCCACCGAGCCGCCGTGCCCGCCTCCCTCCACGACCACCGCCAGCGCCACCGTCGGCGCTTCCACCGGCGCGAAGGCGATGAACAGCGCGTG
>CAYLSO010000269.1:0-13874 GCA_964386525.1 uncultured bacterium | reverse complement strand
TCCATCGCCGCGCCCATGCCGCGGATCTTCTCGGCGAAGACCGCCTGCACGTTGCAACGGGCGCATTCCTGCGTTCGCATCGGCGGGCCGATCTCCTGCACCTTCCCGGCCCGCGCCGGGCGCGCGGCGACCGCGCACAGCGCGAGCAGCGGCAGCGCGGCCATCAGCCGCAGGGCGCGGCGCAACCGGCGGCGGCCGTCGGCAGGGGAGCCGCCAGCGAACGACGTGTGCATCTCGTTGACCTCTCTCTTCCGCGCTGCCCGCCCGGGGTCCGGGGCCGGAGCGCGGGAGCCACCGGCTGGCGGAAGGTGCGTCCCATCGCCGGCGGAGCCGCGACCTCGCCATCCGCATCGGCAAGGCCCGTCTGCGCCTCACCAAGAGCATCGGCTACTCCGCCGCCGAGCGTGTCAACCGCACGCGAAACCCGTGTCATGGTTCGGTCAAGAACCCTCCGGCGTGCCCCTGCGGACGCGGTCCGCGTGCACGCTTGTGCGGTGCGCGGGCGCGCTTGATGCGCTGCGTCATATTCGCAGTGATGCTGTCAGACGGGGTGGAGACCCTCCCGCCGGCCGCCTACGGCCGCATGTCGCGCGCCAGCGAGCGCAGCGTATAGAGAGCGAAAACCGCCAGCACCGCCCACCCCACGACCGGGAAGACCGCCCCCACGAGGAACGCGGCGAACAGCCCGAGCCCGTAGAGGTTCTGTCCCAGCGCGCTGCGCGGCGGCGTGGAGGCCCCGAGATTCGCCGCCGCGAGCACGAGCGACATCCCGGCCACCGCCGTCCACAGCGTCAGCGGCTGCGCGACGTGCCCGCCGGAGCGCGTCCACGCCGCGGCCGCGAGCAGCAGCGATCCCGCGAGGCTGAGCCCGAGGGCGGGCACCGCCCGCGCCGCCCACTGCGCGCGCCGCCGCGCCGGCGCCGCCCAAACCCATCCCGGCTGCTCGAGCGACCAGTGCTGCAGCAGCGCCACGCCGGCGACCGCGTCGGAGAGGACGAGGAGCAGCCCGGCGAACGCCCACGGCGGCTCGGGCCGCGCGCCGAAAGCCCAGGCGAGCGCCAGGACCTTGAGCAGGAGCACCAGGAGCCACTGCGCGCGCAGCCCGCGATGGCGCGCCGCGATGCGCAGGTCCTTCGCAGCCCACACGCCCGCCGCTCCGGGGGCGAACCACGCCAGGGGCACGCCCCAGCGCCGGGTCCGCCCGGCACGCCGCCGCTTCCAGGCCAGGATCTCGTAGTGCTCGGCCACGCGCCCTTCAACCGCCGCCGAGCCGTCCGCGACGGCGAGCGCGACCCGCCGGGCCGCGAAGCCGAGGAGCGCGCCGATCAGCGCGGTGACCAGGAGCGAGGGAGCGCGTCGCACGTCCACCAGCAGAGCGGTCAGCTCGCGCGCGGCGAAGTAGGCGAAGCCGCCCGCGGGCACCACCAGGAATCGCGCCGCACGCCCCAGCAGGCCGCCCACACCGCCGGGACCCCAGCGCCCCTCCGGCGACCAGGTGAGCGCCAGCGCCAGCCCCTGGGCCACCGCCCACAGCCACGCGGCCAGCGCGAGCCCGGCGCCGGCCACCGGGCCGGCGTGACCGAAGGCCAGCGGCGGCAGCAGCAGGCCGAGCCCCACGGCCCAGAGCGGGACGGCCGCGGCCGCCAGGGCGTCGGCGCGCCAGGCGGCGACGGCGCGCGGCGGCAGCGGGACGGCGCGCACGAAGGCGAGATCGCCGGCGCGCGCGTAGAGCCGCGGCGCGAGCAGCGCCAGGGCCAGGGCGCACACCACGAGCGCCGCGGCGATGAGGCGGGAGAGCTGCGTGACCGCGGTGGCCTGCGGGTCGCCGAGGTAGGCGCCGTAGTACGACTGCCCGGCGTGATAGGCGAGCAGCAGCGCCGCCAGCGCCCCCAGCGCCACGATCTCGAGGCGCAGCGCCGCCGGCATGGCGGCCGCCGCGTGCGCCGCGCGGCGCCACCCGGCGCGGGCCAGCGCCCGGTAGGCCGGAGCGGCTGGCGGCAGTCCCGCGCCCCGTGCGACAATTCTCGGCGATGCGCTCGCGCCAGAAGCCATACGCCCTCCTCGCCCTCTCCGCCCTCCTCGGCGTCCTCGGGATGCTGATGTTCTGGGCCGCAGCCCGGTTGCAGCTGCCCCACCCCGACGTGGTGTACACGGTAACCCCGAATCCCGCCAGCGGGCGCGTGGGGATCCGCGTGGACCTTGATGGTCTGCCTCCCGGGCGGGTCTTCTTCCTCGCGCCGGAGATGGATCTCTCCCGGGAGACAGGCCCTGCGGCGGTGCCGGATTTCGCCGATCGCGAGGGCGTGCCGGCGGGACCCAGCCTGTGGTGGGGACGAGTGAGCCCCTGGGGCCGCCTCTCCCTCTCGTACGAAGTGACGCCGCGCTCCGGAGACTCCCGTCACGCGCTGCTGGCGGGCCCTCGCACCTTCACGGTGCCGTTGCGCTGCGACGCGCGCGCCGCGCTCTTCGACCATCGCGACCGCAAACGCTCCGGCGACGGCCGCGTGCCCGGGGCAGCCCGCCGCATCCGCGTGCGCTTCGTCCTGCCGCCGGGGTGGGACGCCTACACGCCGTGGGCCGAGTCGGGCACCGACGAAGTCGAGGTGCCGGGCGGACGCTTCACCCGCCTGCGCGAGTCCTTCGTGGCGCTGGGGGATTACCTGCCGCACACCTTCGTCGCCGCCGGCGCACGCGTCGAGATGGTGACGCGGGGCACCGACCCGAGGCGCGAGGAGCGGCTGGTGGCCCTGGCGCGCGCCTGCCTCGCGGCCCACGCCGCGGCCGTCGGGCCGAGCCCCCACCGCCGCCTCCTGATCATCACCGACCATCCCTTCCGCGGCGACCAGGCGGCCGGCGAGACCGCGCTCAACGCCGTCTCCCTGGATCTCTCGCGCGACCCCGACGCGTTCGCCGCGCGCTCGCTGGCGCGCGTCGTCTCGCACGAGCTCTTCCACCTGTGGAACGGCGGCGGCGTGGATCTCGACGCCCCGGAGCTGCGCTGGTTCACCGAGGGGGCGACGGAGTATTTCGGCCTGCGCGCCCTGGCGGCCACGGGGCGCGTCGCCCCCCTGCAGATGGCCGACGACCTGGCCGGCAGCTTCGACCGGCTGCGGGGCAACCCGTGGGCCGACTCGTCGCTCGCCGCCCTGGGGCGCGGCTACGACAGCGAGCCGCTCGCCTGGTCGGCGACCTACGCCAAGGGCACGCTGGCGGCGTGGGCCCTCGACCTGCGGCTGGCGGGGGCCGGCGGCCTCGACTCGCTGCTGCGCGAGCTGGTGCGCGAGGGGCGCCGGCCGGCGCTCGCCGCACGCCTCGCGCAAGCCGGCGGCGGGGTGGCGGCGGGGCTGCTCGATTCGCTCTCGGGGCGGGGCTTCGAGGCGGCGGTGATCGCCGAGCTGGCGGCGCACGGCCTGCGCCTCGAAACCCGCCGCGCCGACCTGCTGACGCTCGGCTTCCGCTTCTTCCGCCCCGGCACGACCGAGATCGTGGACCTCGACCCGCAAGGGCCCGCGGCGCGCGTCGGCGTGCGGGAGGGCGACCGCGTGGTGGAGGTCGGGGGCCGGACGGTGGACGATCTCGCCGTGCTGGCGGAGGCGCTGGCCGACGCGGCGGGCGGCCCGGTGCCGGTGGGCCTCGATCGCCGGGGGCAGCGCCTCACCGTGCGGATCCCACCCGCTCGCGCGGTGGTCACGCGGGTGGTCGCCACGCCGCGCGCCGTGATGGCTTCGCGCCTGCCGCCGCCCGGGGAACTGCCGCGCTAGAAGGAACCGACCGCGCAGAGAGAAGAAAAGGCCGCCGCCGGCGCTCCCTTCGCGCCCGCGGCGGCCCTGTGGATTGCTACCGCCCGCCCAGCGGCGCCGGCCCGCGGAAGGCGGTCTCGTCCAGCCCTTGGTTAAGGCGGATCCCGCTCACCGTCCACTTGTGCAGATCGGGTCGGAACGGCCAGCTCATGCGCACCACGTGTTGCGTGGGGATCCAGAGCGAGTCCACCTGCTGGTAGCCGCCCACGTCGTCGGTGTACTCGAAGCTCGCCGGGCCCCAGAGGCTGCGCGTGTAGGTCACCGAGCGCAGCCGCAGGGTGGTGGTGTCGAAGCGCGCCACATACCAGTCGCGCGCGCGCTCGCCCGTGTACCACGGATAGGTGATCAGCACCTCGTACACCGGCCCGCCGGGCGGGGCGGGCTTGACGCCCATGTAGTGCATGACGGCGTCGTCCACCAGGAAGGTGAACGGGAACTGGAAGGCGAAGACGTACGCCGGCAGCGTGGTGCGGGCGGTGGACAGGTCTCCCCCGTCCTGCGACGCCCGCATGCCGCGCAGCGCCCAGGCGCCGTCCTTGCCGAAGCCGTAGGTGATGGTCCCCTTCTTGTCGGCGATCTGCAGCCGCCCGTAGCCGGCGTGCATCAGCATCTGGAATTGCCCCTTGGCCTCGGGCACGGGCCACGGGCGCACCACCCGGCCGGCCGGCCCGGTCCACAGGTCGGCGAAGGCGAAGGTGGCGTCGTTGGTCTTCTGCCAGCGCTCGATGCCCCCGTGGGCGGCGCAGGAGCGCTCGACCAGCGCGCGCCCTTCCTGGCGGACGACGTGCCGCGAGAGCGGGCTGCGCGGCACCGGCTGGCGCGCCGACTCGCAGCCGGCGGCCAGGAACCCCGCCAGGAGAAGCAGCGAAAGACCGGCCACAGAGCCCCGGCGGAGCGAGGGGAATCTCACGAGCGGCTCCATCTTGCCTCCTGCTTGCGTGGCATCCGGGCCTATCCCTTGCCTCGGCCGGGGGAAAGATACACCCGACGCGACACCCGATTCCAAGGTCGCCGCAGTCTATTCAGGCCCCGCCCTCCGAGGCAAGCACCGTCCGGAGGACAAAAAAGAGGCACCCGGGGGTCAGTTCGGGTGCCTCGAAGACCACGGGTTGGGGTCGTGGCCGGTTTTCTGATCTCCCACTCTCGGACGCCGGAGGCTCTCTTTCCTTCGTCCACCCATTGAGACACCTGGGGCCCGCGTCGGGTTCCGGGATTCTTTCTTCACCGGCCCCCGGCGGGGGAGTTCCGCCTCGACTTCACGAAGCCATTGCAGGGTCGTTTGCGTGAGCTGGACGAGCAACGCCTCGGCGTCCGGCTGCAGGTGGGCGCTGGGCAGCCAGATCTGGCGCTTGGGCCGCCGCGCGGCGCGCTCCAGGGCCCGGGCCGAGGCCGCGGGGACGAACTCGTCTTCGGTCCCGTTGATGAGCAACAGCGGCCGGGGCGACACGCGCCCGACCGTGCGCTGCGGGTCGAGGTCGCCGAAGAACAGCGCCAGACCCCACGCCACGGCCTCCCGTTCCCACCACGGGCGCTCGCGCATCCGGTAGCGGATCAGGGCGGGGAAGTCGGCCCCCCCGAAGAAGACCGAGACGGCGCGCACGCCGCGCGGCCCGAGATCCCGGCCGGCCGGGTCGCGCGCGCGCGGCCGGTCGGAGATGCCGCGCAGCACGAAGGGCGCGCCGAAGGAGGCGCCCACCACCAGCGCGCCGCGGCGGTCGATGTCGGGCCGCTCTTCGAGATAGCGCAGCGCGGCCGTCACGCCGCGCGGGGCCGCGTAGGCGGCGCGGCGGATCTCTCCCAGGTGGCGCAGCACTTCCCCGCGCGTCGGCTGACGCGGCCCGGCGTACGGATAGTCGAGCGCGAAGACGGCGAAGCCCGGCGGGCAGGGAAAGATCTCCGCGGCGCGCCGCCCGGTGCCGATGCCGCCGAGCACCAGCACCGACTGGTAGGCGGACCCGGCCGGCCGGGTCGGCGGCCCGCCGGCGGCCGCCGCTTCCCCGAAACGCGACGGCGGCGGCACCAGCCGCAGCCAGCCCTCGTGCACCGTGCCGCGCCCATCGCGCAGCCGCACCAGGCGCAGCTCGCGCGTGCTGTCCCTCGCCAGCAGGGAGTCGGCGAGCACGACCGGCGCGGTCGGCTCATGCCGTGCGCAGCCGCCGAGCACGGCGGCGCCGAGCCAGAGAGCCGCGAGCCACCCCGGCCGCGTGACGGCGCCCCGCCGGGGGCGTACCCTAGGCGCCATGGTGAGAAGAATCCTGCGGGCCGCCGCCGTGCCGCGCGCCCCGCGTCCCGTGCCCGCCACCGCGATCGTGCGCGAGTTCCTTCTGCCGCTGGCCACCGGATCCGCGTGGATGGCGGTCGGGGCCGTCGCTCTGGCGGTGGCGCGGATCGAAGGGCTGCCGCCGCCGGAGCGCGCCACCTTCGGCTCGGGCCTCGCGTGGCTGGTGGGCATGAGCCTGGTGGCCGCCGGCGCCATCATCTTCTCGTGGGCCCTGGTGCGCAGCACGTGGTGGTCGCGGCTGCAGCGCCACGGGCGCGCCGCCGACGCCACCGTGACGCGCGTGGTCGCCGTCGCCTGGCTGCGCGTCGCCGGCCGCCCGCCGCTCGACGTCGACCTGGCGTTCGAGGACGGTCGCGGGACACACCGCGGGTGCCACGTGCGCTTGCGGCCGTCGTGGCGCCAGAGCGACGTCGAGGTGGGCGACACACTGGTGGTCATCCACGCGCCGGACCGTCCGGAGCAGGCGGCGCTCTACTGGAAGAGGTGATCGGGGTGCCCGGCGGGACGCGCGGCCGCGTTCGCCGCCGCCGAGCCGGGGCGGCTCCGGCCTGCAAAGACTGCGTGCTTTCGCGGCGAGACAAACGAGCGGCACCGGAGCCCCCCTTGGTGCGTGTGCGGGCGTCCTGCATCATAATGGCACAGGGCGGGAGCACCCGGTGCGACCGTCCGCCAGGCGGCCGGCGGGCGGGAGCCCGCGGCGCCCGGCTCGCCATCGCGGCGACGCTGGGCCTGCTGTGGATAAGTCCCCTGGGCTGCCGGACCGAAGATCCCGGGAAGGAAGGAATGAACTTGACCCCGACGACCCTCAGCTACGCCGACAGTGCCCGCTTCGCGAAGGAGCGTCAGCGCATGGTGGCGGAGCAGATCGCCGCCCGCGGGGTGCGGGACATGACCGTGTTGCAGGCCCTGCGCACGGTCCCGCGCCACGAGTTCGTTCCCGACGACCAGCGCTCGACGGCGTACCGCGATTCACCCCTGCCCATCGGCTTCGATCAGACCATCTCGCAGCCCTACATCGTGGCACTGATGACCGAAGCGCTGGGGCTCGAGGGCGGCGAGAAGGTGCTCGAGTTCGGCACCGGCTCCGGGTACCAGGCCGCCGTGCTCGACGAGATCGCCGGCTCGGTCTTCACCATCGAGATCGTCCCCGAGCTGGCGGAGCGAGCGCGCGCCACGCTCGACCGGCTCGGCTATACCGACGTGAAGGTGCGCTCCGGCGACGGCTACCGCGGCTGGCCGGAGGAGGCGCCGTTCGACGCCATCGTCGTCACGGCCGCGCCCGATCACGTGCCGCAGCCGCTCCTCGACCAGCTCGCCGTCGGCGGGCGCCTGGTGCTGCCGGTCGGACGCAACCGCCAGCAACTGCAGGTGTGGACGCGCACCCAGGACGGCTTCGAGCCGCGCTTCTCGATCCCCGTGCAGTTCGTGCCGATGACCGGCGAGGCCGAGACGGCCAAGGCGACGCAGCGGGAGAAGAACGCGCGGCGGCAGTAGGAGCGCCGATCCGCGCGCTACTCCCCCCTGCGCGGCGCCCACTCCGTCTCCGTCACGCCCGCCGCGTGGTTCGCCCGGCGCGCCAGCACGAAGAGCAGGTCGGCGAGGCGGTTCAAGAACTGCACCGGCACCGGGCCGATGTCCTCCAGCGCCGCCAGCGCCACGGTGGCGCGCTCGGCGCGCCGGCAGACGGTGCGCGCGTGGTGCAGATGGGCGGCGAGCGCGCAGCCCCCGGGCAGGATGAAGCTCTTGAGCTCGGGCAGGCGGGCGTCGTGATCGTCGATCAGGCGCTCGAGGGCGGCCACGTGCTGCGGCGCCAGGCGCGGCAGGTACGACGCCTCCTGGCCCTTGGGCGTCGCCAGGTCGGCCCCCAGCACGAACAGCTCGCGCTGCAGGCCGAGCAGCACGTCGGCGAGATCCCCCGCCCCGCCCGCCAGCGCCACTCCCAGGGTTGAGTTCAACTCGTCCACGCCGCCGTAGGCCTCCACGCGGGCGTCGGTCTTGCGCACGCGCGCGCCGCCGAACAGCCCCGTGGTCCCGTCGTCGCCCGTCTTCGTGTAGATCTTCATCGCCCGCCCTCGCCTCCTCCGGCGCCAGTCATCCCCGCCGCGCCCCCGCGGGGCCGGCAGTCTACGGGGTTCGCGCCGCTCCCGCCACTGCCGACGCGGGCGTCGGCGACTGGAAAGCCAACCGCGCCCGGAACCCGAAGCGTAGGTAGCCGGGCCGCAGCACGAACTCGGGATCGTAGGCACGGGCCCGCAGTCGGTAGTCCCCGGCCACGAACTCCTGCTCGAGCCACAGCGGCAAGTGGAACGGCTTGAGGAGCTTGCCGGGCAGCCGGACCTTGACGCCGCGGCGCACCATCCTCACGAGCGCGGCCACCACCGAGTCGGCGTCGATGGCGATGCCGCAGCGCAGGAACCTGTCCTGCCCCTCGATCGCCTGCCGGATCTTGGCGAGCGAGGCCGGCGTCGGCTCGGCCGGGACGGCGACCCGGTCGCGCCGCAGCCGGGTCACACCGACGATGCCCGAGTCGGCGATGGCGAGGTGCACGCGCGCCGTCACCGTGTGGCCGAAGGGCACGACGTCTCCCTGCACGCGCTCCTCGAAGTCGAACCCGCGGCACACCACGCTGGTCAGCAGCGTCGGATCCCACTCGAATCCGAGACGGATGTCGCCGCGGCCGTCGGCGACGCGCACCGGAATCCGTACCAGCACCTGGTCGGGCGGCTCGATGCGCAAATCGGGCGGACCGCCGGGTCGCAGGTGGCCCGCGAGGTGCGAGACGCGCACGTCGCCGCGGATGTGGCCGGCCCCGAGACCCTTGCCGAGGACCTTCACCCGGATCTCCTGGTCGACGTGGGCGCGCACCTTGGGATCGAAGTCGAAAGCCGCCCCCCGCAGGTAGTGGGTGGCCAGGCGGCGCGCGATCCGCTGCAGCAGGTCCGCGGGCAGCACGGCGCAGACGTCGCGATCCGACACCCGAAGCGCCCGCCACAGCGTGTCGCGGGCCGCCAGGCCACGCACTTCGGCCACCAGCCTCGCCCGCTCCCATTCGAGTCGCAGCCGGTGGCCGAGGGAATCCCCGTCCGGCGGCCACCCGGCGGCCATCCCGCCGTGCTCCATCTCCCGCTCCCAGGCAGAATCGCGGCTGCCCGGCGCCTCCCCGGTGGTCGAGTCGGGCAGCAGCTCGAGGCTCACCGCCAGCCGCCGCTCGAGCACCGTCGCCGCCGAGACCCGTGCCGCGGCGGGCACCGGCTGTCCGGCGATCGACAAGGCGCCCTTGATCTCCGGCATGGAGATCCGCTGGTCGAGGCGGATCGGGACGTCGAGCGTCTGCGGATTGCGGTTCCACTCCTCCGCTTTCTGGCCACCGAAATAGCGCGCCACCGGCACGAGCAGCGGGTTCAGCATCGCCGGCCCCGCCTGGCGCAGGCCCACGTCGGTGATGATCACCCCCAGGCCGAGGGTGCCGCGCCGGGTGTCCACTCCCGCTCGCGAGAGGAAGCCCTGCAGGTCGAGCGCGACGCTCAGCCCCGGGTCGGTCTCGCCGGCCCGCTGCCCGTGGCCCGAGAGCGACACCGAGCCGAGACCGTCCTCGAGATGCAGCGTGGCGCTGTCGAGGACGGCCTCGTACTTGCCGTCGGCGAAACGCTGGCGAAACGGCAAGGAGCCGTCGAGCACCGCCTGCAGGAACTCCTCGCGCAGCGCCAGCACGGCGTCGCCGGGCGGCAGGAAGGAGGGAAGTGCGCGCCGCTCGGCATAGAGGCGCAGGCTGGCGATCTGATGGCGCAGCCGGCTCTCCTCGAACTCGGCGAGGGGACGGCGGGTGGTGAAGCGCAGCCAGGTGAAGAGAGCGGCGGCCGCGGCCAGCAGCAACAGCCCGCCGACGATGGCCCAGCGCCAGGGGCGCAGTCGGGAAGGCTGCCGCGCGGGGGCCGCGTTCATGGTTGCGCGGGACCGGCCGGCCCGGGGTCCGCTTCCATGACCAGGACGGCCGCGCCTTGCAGCTTTCCGTCGCGCAGTCGCGCCAGCGCCGCGTTGGCCTGCTCGAGCGGGAAGGGCTCCGTGACCGTGCGCACCGGCACGCGCGGCGCCAGCGCCAGGAACTCCTCGCCGTCGCGCCGCGTCAGGTTGGCCACCGAGACCAGGCTGCGCTCCTGCCACAGGAGCTCGTAGGGGAACGACGGGATGTCGCTCATGTGGATGCCGCCGCACACCACCCGGCCGCCGCGGGCCACGGCGCGCAGGGCCAGCGGCACCAGGGCACCGACCGGTGCGAAGACGATGGCGGCGTCGAGCTCGGCCGGCGGGCGCTCCTCGGAGCCGCCCGCCCACACCGCGCCCAGCTCGCGCGCGAATCCCTGCGCCGCCACATCGCCGGCGCGCGTGAATGCGTAGACCTCCCGGCCCTGCCAGCGGGCCACCTGTGCCACGATGTGCGCCGCGGCGCCGAAGCCGTAGATGCCGAGACGCTGCGCGTCGCCGGCCATCGTCAGTGAGCGGTAGCCGATGAGCCCGGCGCACAAGAGCGGCGCGGCCTCGATGTCGGGATACTCCGGGCCGATCGCGAAGCAGTAGCGCGCGTCGGCCAGCAGGCAGTCGGCGTAGCCCCCGTCGAGCGTGTAGCCGGTGAAGCGCGCCGCGGCGCAGAGGTTCTCGCGGCCGCTCGCACAGTACCCGCACTCCCCGCAGGTCCGGCCCAGCCAGGAGACGCCGACCCGGTCGCCGGGGCGCAGCCGCTCGACGCCGGCGCCGCACTCTTGCACCACACCCACGATCTCGTGCCCGGGCACGAGCGGCAGCTTGGGCCGCGGCAGCTCGCCGTCCACCACGTGCAGGTCGGTGCGGCAGACCGCGCAGGCACGCACGCCGATGCGCACCTGACCCGGGCCGGGAGCCACCCCGGCGGCCGGCGCGGCGCCGAGCCGCAACGCCGTCCCCGGCTTCTCGAGCAGCATCGCGCGGTGCGTGATCACCCGATCGCTCCCTTCCCGCCGGCCACCCCGGGCGGCCCCGTGACCTGTCCGCCGGCGCTCCGCTCAAAGGATACCGTCCTTCCCGGCCGGGACCGGGGCGCTTTTGCGAAGGGCACTGGAGTCGCTTGCCCCGGGCCCGGTCGAGGGCTAGGGTTCCCTGACCGGGCGCGGCGCCTGCAGGGACTGCCCCAGGAGCCGCGCCGCAGAGTCAGCGCTGCACACGACGGAGGAGGGCGCCATGAAGATCGGGCTCGGACTCGCCTTGGGATCGTTGCTGTTATTTGCGGTCTGCCCGGCGGCGGCGGCCGGGCAGGAGGTCTACTTCCTCGGGGGCGCGAGCCTGGCCAACCTGGGCGGCGACGCGGATCTGTTCGGAGAGACCGTGGCGCTCGGCCTCGAGGAGGAGCTTCCCGGCTCCGTCTGGCGTTCGGAGATGGGGATGCGCCTGGGCTTCGACGTCGGCGCGGGCTTCGCCTACATGGGCCCGGGGATCTGGGGCGTCGCCGGCGAGGTACGCTACGTCAACCGGGGCGCCACCTACCAGATCGACGAGTTGAGCGGCTCCGGCCTGCGCCTGGACGCCACGATGAAGCTCGACTACGTCGAGATCCCGGTTCTGCTGCAGGTCGCGCCGAAGGCCTCCGGTTCGGTGCAGCCCGTCTTCGTCGCCGGCCCGGTCCTGGGAATCCGGGCTTCCTCGAACTTCGAGCTGGAGATCGAGGGCGAGTCCGCCGAGCAGGACATCTCCGAGGGGATGAACAGCACCTATTTCGCCGGGCTGCTCGGGGCGGGGATGAGGATCCGCACGACCGAGAAGTCGGCCGTGCTCGTGCAGGCGCGCTTCCAGCTCGGGCTGTCGAACCTGGTCGACGATGAGGGGTTCAGCATCAAGCCGCAGGACTTCTCGATCCTCGCCGGCTACTCCGTCGGGTTCTAGCCGGACGGCGGAGAACCTCGCCCCCCGGGCGGACGGTCCTGCCGCGCCCGGCCGGGACTTCGGAGGAGCGGGGTCGTGCGGGCGGACCTCCCGTCGGGGCATGCGCCTTGTCCGGTCCCTCGCGATGCGCTAGCGTCGCCGCTCGAGGCTGACCGGAGGGCGGCGGCCGTCAGGAGGAACGGACATGATTCGCTGGGGCCTGGTCATCGGAGTGTCTGCGCTGTGCTTGTCCGGAGCGCCGGCGTCGGCCGGTCCGCTGGAGATCTACCAGCTCCTCGGCGTCTCCCCCGGCAGCGTGGGCGAGGACGGAGAGGCGTTCGGATCCGCCACCGCCGCGGCGCTGGACGATCTGGTGGGCGGTACCTGGTCGGCGGACGAGAAACCCCGGGTCGGGTTCTACGGCGGCCTCGGCCTGCGCTACCGCCACAACGATCTGCTGAGCTTCGCGACCGAGGTCGACTTCGCCGTCCGCGGCGCACGCTGGGAGCTCGACGAGCTGGGCTCGGGCCTGACGCTGACCCAGACGCTGGCCCTGAACTACGTCGAGATCCCGCTCCTCGTGCAGGTCACGCCCGCCGCGGGTGGTGTCGTGCGCCCCACGTTCTACGCCGGCCCGTACCTCGGGCTGCTGGCCCACTCGGAGATCAGCCTCGGCGTCCCACCCGACCCGTCGCTGAGCGAGGTGGCCTCCCTCGATCTCGACGACGTGGCCAACGGCAGCTACGTCGGCGGCATCATCGGGGCGGGGGCGGAGTTCCAGACGACCCAGACGACCGCCCTGCTGGCGCACATCCGCTACAGCACGGCTTTCGGCAACGTCGTCAAGGACGAGATCGGATACGAGTTCAAGCCGCAGGGCTTCGCCTTGCTCCTCGGCGTCGCCTTGAAGCTGTAGGGCGAAGCGGGGTCCCGCGGCGCGCCCGCCGCTTCCCGTCCGCCCCCCCAACGCGAACCCCCGGGAGCTCTCGCCCCCGGGGGTCGCGCGCTTTCGGTTCCCGGCGCCGTCGCCGACGGTTTCCCACCGACCGGCGCGCGGCGATCCGGCTGCCGGCTAGAAGTCCTCGCCGCCGTAGCCGCCGCCGCCCGGCATGGCCGGCGCCTTCTTCTTCTCCGGGATCTCGGTGATCAGCGCCTCGGTCGTCAGCAGCAGCCCGGCCACCGACGCCGCGTTCTGCAGCGCCGAGCGCGACACCTTGGTCGGGTCGATGATGCCGGCCTCGAACATGTCCACGTACACCTCCGCGTCCACGTTGAAGCCGACCGTCTTCTTCTCCTTCTTGACGTGCTCGACCACCACGGAGCCCTCGAGGCCGGCGTTGTTCACCAGCGTGCGAAGCGGCTCCTCGAGCGCCCGCTTGACGATCTGCAGACCCACCAGCTCGTCACCCGTGAGCGTCTCGGCGAGCTTGTCGAGCCCGGCGACGCTGCGCAGGTAGGCCACGCCGCCGCCCGGCACGATGCCCTCCTCGACCGCCGCGCGCGTGGCGTGCAGCGCGTCCTCGACGCGGGCCTTCTTCTCCTTCATCTCGGTCTCGGTCGCGGCGCCGACGTTGATCACCGCCACGCCGCCGGCCAGCTTGGCGAGCCGCTCCTGCAGCTTCTCGCCGTCGTAGTCCGAGGTCGTCTCCTCGATCTCGCGCTTGATCTGCGCGACGCGGCCCTGGATGTCGGCCGCCTTGCCGCGCCCCTGCACGAGGGTCGTGTTCTCCTTGTCCACCGTGATGCGCTCGGCCTCGCCCAGATCCTCGAGGCGCACGTTCTCGAGCTTGATGCCGATGTCCTCGGAGATCACCTTGCCGCCGGTGAGGATGGCGATGTCCTCGAGCATGGCCTTGCGGCGGTCGCCGAAGCCCGGCGCCTTGACGGCGCAGACCGCCAGCGTG
>CAYLSO010000268.1:0-4596 GCA_964386525.1 uncultured bacterium | reverse complement strand
CACGGCCGTGATGTCCTTGAGCAGCGACGAGGTGTCGTTGATGCCGTAGTCGCTGACCATGGTCGAGAAGGCGGGCGTGATCTGGAAGACGCCCATGCGCGCCGAGCGCAGCCGCCCGATGCGCGAGCCGCTGTTCTTGGCCATCTCCTCGGCCCGCGCCTTGGCGTCCTTGGTGGCGTCGGCCAGCATGGCCACCTTGAGGTCGGCGAGCTTGGTGTAGAGGTACTCGGGCGGCATCGACTCGAACTGCACGCCGCGGTTGATCAGCTCGGTGGCCTCGCGCGCGATGGTGGCGATGCGGTCCACCGCCGTGGAGCGGACCTCGACCGTCTGGAAGAGCCGGTAGCCGGTGACGCGGCTGGTCTCCCGGCCGCCCGGGCCGATCTCGTAGAAGACCTGCGTGTTGATCGAGCCGAAGATCAGCGAGTCCGCCGCCAGCCCCTTGGACACCAGGTACTCGCGCACCGCGCCCATGTCGGTCTTGAGCCGGCCGTAGGCGTCCTGCAGAGAGGGCGACATGATCGAAAAGGTGCCGCGCCACACCACCATGTCGGAGCGGATCGATTGCTTGGCCGAGCCGGTCACCGTGATGGTGGCGCGCGAGTTGGCGATCTGGACGGCCGAACCGCCCAGGATGGCGGCGGCCCCGACGATCGCCAGGCCCAGGACGAGCGGACCCAGTAGCGACGGCCGGCTGTGGGCGCGCGGATCTTCAGCCATTGCGGTCTCCTCTCCCGTCATTCCGCCGGCCGCTTGCCGGCCGCGGAGCGTTTCATCTCGAAGAAGGCGCTGAGCATCCCCCCGGATTCGTCGGCGAGCACGCCCGAGGTGACGGGTAGCCGGTGGTTGAGCCACGGTTCACCCAGGATGTCGATGCGCGAACCGCAGGCCCCCGCCTTAGGGTCGGTCGCGTCGTAGACCAGGCTTCCCAGGCGCGCCAGCACCAGGGCGCCGGCGCACATCAGGCACGGCTCGAGCGTGACGTACAGGACGCAGTCATCGAGCCGCCAGGTGCCGAGCGTGCTCGAGGCGGCGCCGACGGCGACGATCTCGGCGTGCGCGGTGGCGTCTTGCAGGCGCTCGGTCTGGTTGTGGCCGCGGCCCACGATCATGCTGTCGCGGACCACCACCGCACCCACCGGGACCTCGCCCTCGTCGAGCGCCTTGCGCGCCTCGGCCAGCGCGGCCCGCATGCCGTCTTCGTGCGAGCGGATGAGCAAGGCGGCGGCTACGAGCCGGGCTTGGCGGCCGAATCCGGGGCGGCGGCCGGCGGCGGGGCGGCCGGCGGAGCCGCCGGCACCGTCTTGGGCGCGACCTTGGGCGCCGTGGGGAACGTCTTCTCGATCTTCTTGTCCACCTTGGACACGATCTCGTCGTAGGTGGGCGGGTCGAGCGCCGTCGAGGTGCGCGCCGTGTTGCCGAGGCTCGACCCCTGCACGCCGGTGACGTAACCGCTGCCGGGATTGTTGTACGGTCCCTCGCCCTTCTCCAGGTACATGTCCCGCCACAACAGCTCGCCGGTGCGGGTCGAGTAGAGCGACAGCAGCAGACCGACCTCCGTGATCGACTGCCCGGCCACGCCCGGGTCGATGGTCGCGCGGTTCCAGGTGGTGACCATGGTCGCCAGCACCGCGTCGGCCACCTTCGCCGCCCCGAGGGCCTTGAGCGCGGTGGTGTCGAGCTCACCCGACTTGCGCCAGCTGCCCTCCAGCGCCTCCAGTGTCTCGGCCGCGCCGGCGGCCTTGGCTACGGCGCGAAGGCCCCTTTCGTCCATGAACTTGAACCCGCTCGGCCCGACCGCGCGCTCGACGTGCCGACGCACGAGGTCGGTAGGCTCCTCGTCCTGCTCGCGGCGGTTGACCTGGACGAGCATGGCGACGGGCATCAGCCCGACGCTCTGCACCCCGTAGGAGGCGAAGTCCTTGTGCAGGAAGCGTTCGGTCTTCGACTTCTTGGCGGCCGGCGCGCCCGACGCGAGTACGGCGAGGGCGATCGGGATCGAGAGCGCGGCGGCGGCGGACAGCTTGCGATGGGTGGACAGCATGACGTCCCTCCTGGCGGCGAGCCGGTCTGCCGCTAGGCTAGCACCGTTCGCGAGCGGGAGAAAGCCGCGCTGGGGGCCGCGCCACGTCCGGCGCCGTGCCGCGCCGGGTGCCGCGCCGGGGGCCGCGCCGGGCCGCCGCCGCTACGCCCGCAGCGCCCCCAGGCGCTCGAAGAAGTACGCGAACATCGCCATCCCGCCCGACGCTTGTCCCCAATCGAAGAACTCGTCCGGCCCGTGGTAGCCATGCTCGGGCAGGCTGATCCCGAGCAGCGTGATGGGCGCCTTCAAGTACTTCTCCATGAGGATCACCGCGCCGATCGAGCCGCCCTCGCGGATGAACGACGGCCGCGCCCCGAAGCCGAACTCCATGGCGTCGGCCGAGGCGACGGCCAGCGGCCCGCGGCGCTCCCCCAGGAATGCGCGCACACCGTGGCTGTCGATTACTTGGACGTCCGGGTTCAGCCGCCGCACGTGCGCCCGCAGCAGGTCGAGGATCTCCTGGGGATCCTGCGGCGCCACCAGCCGGAAGGACACCTTGGCCTCGGCCAAGGGTGGGATGGAGGTCTTGACGCCTTCGCCCTGGTAGCCGCCCGCGAGGCCGTGGATCTCCATCGTCGGCCGCGCCCAGATGCGCTGGGTGACCTCGCGCGGGTCGCTGGCACGCAGACTCTTGAACCCCTGGGCGCGCATGAAGCCCTGCACGTCGAAGCCGCTGGCCACGAAGTCGTCCACCTCGTCGGCCGCGGCCGGCTGCCAGGTCTTCTCGAAGCCCTCGATCTTGATCTCGCCGGTGCGCCCGTCGAGGCAGCCGGCGATCACCTGGCAGAGCTCGGCGATGGGGTTGCGCGCCGCGCCGCCGGTCACGCCGGAGTGCGCGTCCTTGGTGCCCGTCTCGAGCCGCAGCAGCGCCGTGGCCACGCCGCGCAGGCCGTACGGGATCGCCGGCTTGCCCTGGGCGAGCCACAGCGTGTCGGAGACGACGACGCAGTCGCTCTTCAGATCGCCGTGCTCGGCCGCCAGGAACGGCTCGAAGTGCGTGCTGCCGATCTCCTCTTCCATCTCCCATAGCAGGCGCACGCTGATCGGGATGCCCAGCTCCCGCGCCAGCACCGCGCCCATCAGAGCCGTGGCCGCCGGGCCCTTGTCGTCGGTGGCGCCGCGGCCGTAGAAGCGGTCGCCCTCCTCGGCGAAGGCGAAGGGCTGGCGAGTCCAGCCGTCCTTCCCCGCGGCCGCCGGCTGCACGTCCAGGTGGTTGTAGATGGTGACCGTCGGCGCGCCCGGTGGACCTTCGAGAAAGCCCACGACCACGGGATTGCCCGCGGTCTCGACGCTGCGGGCTCTCCCCCCGCAGCGCTCGATCCAGCGCACGGCGATCGCGGCGGTCCGGCGGCAATCGCCCCGGTGCTCGGCCTGCATGGAGACCGACGGGCTCTCGACCAGCTCGCGCAACAGCGTGACGTACTCGCCCCGGCGCGCCTGCACGGCGCGGTCGAGGACCTGGCGGTCCAGCTGGGTGGGTTGCATCGTGTTTGGCCTCGCGTGCGGCCGCGTGGTTGGTGAGGCGCCGGCGTCAGCGGCCGGCTTCCACCTTGCCCAGCCAGCGGGTGTCGGAGCCCAGCTGCTGGATGACGAAGACGCGCCGCTCGATCATCGCCGAGTCGGCCCGGTCGGGGATGTAGCGCAGCCCCCAGATCTCGCGGTAGTTGTTGTCGAGCAGGTCCTTGGTCGCCCGGCGCAGCAGCACGATGCGGCGCACGCGGGCAGCGGTCGATTCCTCGGCGGCGATGCGGGTCGCGGCCTCGACGCTGCGCCCCTCGACCTCGACACCGCCGTCCCCCGTAGCGATGCGCAGGCTCTCGGGGAAGAACAGCTCCAGGGCCTTGTCACGCTGCTTGGCGGTCACCCGCTCGAAGTAGGCGACGAGCAGCTGCGCCACGCGGGCGGAGTCGCGGGCTCCGCGCTCGGTCAGCTCGGCGGGCGGCAGGGAGTCGAAGGTGCCCGTGCCGGCGCCGGCCTTCGGCGCGTCCTTCTTGGCGCAGGAGGCCAGCCCCAGGGCCAAGACGACGGCCAGGCAGGCGACAAGGGCTTTCGGCTGGATCCGCGGGAGTGGTTTCAAGGTTGGTTTCTCAAGAAGTGGCGCGCCCAGCAGGACTTGAACCCGCAACCTTCTGATCCGTAGTCAGACGCTCTATCCAATTGAGCTATGGGCGCACCCAGGTGGGCGAACGGCAATGTAGTACGGCCTCCGGTCCTGGTCAATACGGGCCGCAGGCACGACCTCCGGCGGCGGCTGCGCCTCGGGATCCGGCTACGAGGCCCGCCCGGCGTCGAGAAACTGGCGGCCGCTAAGGCTGACCTCTTCCACGAAACCGCGGCGGAACACCCACCACTGGGTCATCTCGGGCAGATCGTCCGCCCAGGCCCGTTCGTACTCGGCCATCAATTCTTGCTCACGGCGCTCGAGGTTCAGGACGATTTCCTGCTCCGGCGCCAGCCGCGCCAGCTGAAGCTGCACGCGGATGAATTCTCCCAAGGGATCGCAGCGATAGTCG
>CAYLSO010000267.1:0-38889 GCA_964386525.1 uncultured bacterium | reverse complement strand
ACCCTCGGCCGCGGCCTGCCGCAGCGCATCCCGGGCGCGGGGGACGTCTACCGGCTGGTCCTCGAGCGGCCGCTGGGGGGCGCCGACAGCTTCGTCTTCGGCACCCGCGGCGAGCGCGTGGACCCGGCCTCGGCCGCCGCGGCCTTCACCGAGCAGCCGTATGTGGTGCCCAACCCCTACGTGGGGTCGGCCAGCTTCGAGCCGTCGCGCTACGCCATCTCGGGGCGCGGCCTGCGGCGCATGGAGTTCCGGGCGGTGCCGCTGCGCGGCACGGTGCGCATCTACACGGTCCGGGGCGAGCTGGTGCGCAGCCTCTACCAGGACGAGTCCACCGGGGGCTACGTCCCCTGGGACCTGCGCACCAAGGACAACCTCGACGTGGCGCCGGGGCTGTACATCTTCCACGTGGAATCGCCGGGGGGCGCGACCTTCATCGGCAAGTTCGCGATCCTGAAATGAACGCGAGGTGCGGCATGACGAGAGCAGTCCTGGCGTCGGCGCAGGGGATCGTCCTGGCCGCGGCGGTGGCGCTGGTCGCCGCGCCCGCCGGCGCCCAGACCAAGACGGGAACGGCGATCGGCGGCTTCCTCCTCATCGAGCCGAGCGCCCGGATCGCCGGCATGGGCAACGCCGGCGTGACCATGGACACGGGGATCCAGGGCGTCTACTACAACCCGGCGGCCATCGGCCAGATCGACCGCTACGCGCTGATGTTCGCGCACAGCGCGTGGCTGGCGGACATCGACTACAACTACGCGGCCGTCGCCCTGCCGACGCGCAAGCGGGGGACGCTGTTCGCCAGCGTGACGGCCCTGGCCTCGGGGGACATCGCGGTGCGCACCGTGGACCAGCCGCTCGGCACCGGCGAGCTCTACCACGTCACCGACATCGCCATCGGCGTCGGCTGGGGGATGCGCGTCTCCGACCGCTTCTCCGCCGGCTTCCAGGGCAGCTACGTGCAGGAGACCATCTGGCACAGCTCGGCCAGCACCGCGGTCTTCAACCTGGGCACCATCTACCGCGTCGCCGATTACGGCCTGCACATCGGTGCCAGCATCTCCAACTACGGCACCAGCGCGAGCTTCGACGGCCGCGACCTGCGCATCACCTACGACCAGGACCCCGACCGCTACGGCGACAACGGCGCGCTCCCCGGGGAGGCGTATGCGGAGAACTTCCCAGTCCCGGTGCTGTTCCGCGTCGGCGTCGGGCTGCCCTACCGGTTCGGCGAGAAAGGCGAGCTGCGCGTCGCGGTGGACGCCTTCCACCCGAGTGACAACTCGGAGAGCGTCAGCCTCGGCGCGGAGTACGCCTACAAGAAGATGCTCGCCCTGCGCGGCGGCTATCAGAACCTCTTCCAGAAGGACTCCGAGGTCGGCCTGACGCTGGGGGCCGGCCTGCAGGGCAACCTGTCGGAGACGCTGGCTTACAACCTGGATTACGCCTGGGCGGATCACGGACGATTGGACAGCACGCACCGCCTGACGGTGGGGATCACGTTCTAACCCCGCGGCCGCCGCGGGCGCCGCGATCTCGAAAGGCATCCATGCGCAAGCTTCTGTGGGTCATCGTCGGGCTGTCGCTCTTCGCCTCCGCGGCCGGCGCCCAGGAAATCGCGTTCCTGGATTCGCTGCAGCACGCTTCCTTCAACTTCTTCTGGTACGAGGCCAACCCGGTCAACGGGTTGATCAAGGACCGTAGCCAGGGCTGGTCGCCGGCCAGCATCGCCTCCACGGGCTTCGGCCTGAGCGCCATCGGCGTGGGCGTCGACCACGGCTGGATCACGCGGCCCCAGGGCGCCGACCGGGTCGAGCGCACCCTGCAGACCTTCTGGCGCGGGCCGCAAGGCACGGCCGTCAGCGGGATGATCGGCTACAAGGGTTTGTTCTACCACTTCCTCGACATGACCACGGCGACGCGCACGTGGACCTGCGAGCTGTCGTCCATCGACACGGCGCTGCTCCTGGCCGGCATCCTCGACGCGCGCCAGTACTTCGACGGCGTCGACCCGGCGGAAGAGCACATCCGCGCGCTCGCCGACTCGATCAACGGGCGCGTCGACTGGCAGTGGATGCAGAACGGCAGCCAGGGGATCGCGATGGGGTGGCTGCCGGAGAGCGGCTTCTCGACGTTCGGCCTGTGGTTCGGCTACAACGAGGCGATGATCATGTATCTGCTGGCCATCGGCTCGCCGACCTACCCGATCCCGGCGACCGCCTGGAACTACTGGCTCTCCGGCTACAAGTGGCGCAACCACTACGGCTACTGGTTCGTCGAGTTCCCGCCGCTGTTCGGCCACCAGTACTCGCACTGCTGGGTGGATTTCCGCAACCTCCAGGACGCGTACATGCGGTTCTACGCCACCTACTATCCCGATCAGGCCTACGGCATGACCTACTTCGAGAACTCGCGGCGCGCCACCTACGCGCAGCGCGCCTACTGCACGGCCAACCCGGGCGGCTGGACGGGCTATTCCGACGTCATGTGGGGGCTCACCGCGTGCGACGGACCCGACGCCTATCCGCCGTGCCACGGCTACATCGCCCGCGGCGCGCCGCCGGCCGCCAACGACGACGGCACCATCGCGCCGACGGCGGCCGCCGGCGCGATCGCCTTCGCCCCCGAGATCGTCATCCCGACGCTGCAGAACATGTGGGAGAACTACCCGAACTCGCGCCACATGTACGGCTTGCGCGACGCCTTCAACCTGACGGCCAACTGGTGGGACACCGACGTCATCGGCATCGACCAGGGGCCGATCGTGCTGATGATCGAGAACTACCGCACCGAGTCGGTGTGGGACCGCTGCATGCAGATCCCCGCGATCACCCTCGGCCTGTCGCGGGCCGGCTTCCTGCCGGCCGTGGACGTCGAGGCGCCCGGGCCGAGCGCCGGCGTGGCCATCGAGCTGGCGCAGAACGACCCCAATCCCTTCCGCGGCGCCACCACCATCCGCTACCGGCTGCCGCAGGCGGGCCCGGTGCGGCTGACGCTGTACGACGCGCGCGGCCGGCGGGTGGCCGCGCTGGTGGACGAGGTGCGGCCGGCCGGCGAGCACGTGGCGAGACTAGAGGCGGCGCGGCTCGCCAGCGGCGTGTACACCTATCGGCTCGAGGCCGGCGGCGAGGCGGTCGTCAAGAAGTGCGTGCACCTGCGGCCGTGAGCGCGACGCTGGCGGCGCTCGCGCGCCGGCGGCCGGGGCTGTCGCCGGCGGCGGCGGGCGTGCTCGGGAACGGCGATTACACGGTGCTGATCACCGCCGCCGGGACGGGCTACTCGGCGGCCGCCGGGGACTTCCTGACGCGCTGGGCCGCGGATTCCCTCGCGGGCCGCGACGGCTGGCTCCACTACGCGCGCGACCCGGAGCGCGGCACGCTGTGGTCGGCGGGGGCACGGCCGGCGGCGCGGGTCCCGGAGCGCTACGCGACAGCCTGGGAGCCGGGCCGCTTCGAGCTGACCCGCCTCGACGACGGCATCGAGACCGCGCTCGAGCTCTGCGTGGCGCCCGACGCGCCGGTCGAGATCCGCCGCCTCACCCTGCGCAACCTCTCCGGCGAGGCGCGCCGGCTCGAGGTCACGAGCTACGCCGAGGTGGTGCTCCACGACCGGGCGGCCGACGCGGGCCACCCGGCGTTCGCCAAGCTCTTCGTGCAGACCGAGTACGCCGCCGAGCGGCGCGCGCTGCTGGCGCGGCGGCGGGCGCGCGGCCAGGACGAGCGCCACCCGTGGCTGTGGCAGACGGTGCTGGGCGACGGTCCGCTCGAGTACGAGACCGACCGCGCGCGCTTCGTGGGCCGCGGGCAGAGCCTCGCCCGTCCGGCGGCGCTGGCCGCCGCCGCGCCGCTGGCCGGTACGACCGGCAACGTGCTCGATCCGGCGTTCGTCCTGCGCTGCGACTGCCGGCTGCCGGCGGGGGAGAGCGCCGCTTTCGTCTTCGTGATGGGCGTGGCACCCGACCGCGACGCGGCGCTGGCGGCCGCCGGCGCCTGGGCCGGGCCGCAGCGGGCCGAGGCGGCCTTTCCCGCCGCGGCCGAGCGCGTGCGCGCGCGGATGGCGCGGCTCGGGCTGAGCGCGGAGCAGGCCGAAGGGCTCGAGGCGCTGGCGGCCGGGATGCTGTACGGGCAGGGCGGCCTGCGCGCCGCGCCCGAGCGGCTGGAGCGTTGCGCCGGGGACCTCGGCCGGCTGGCGGCGTACGGCGTGACGGCGCAACGGCCCTTCGTTCTCTGCTCCGCGGAGATGTCCGCGGCCGCCGACTGCGCGGACGAGCTGCTGGCGGCGGCGCGTTACTGGCGGGATCTCGGCCTGGGGATCGACGTGCTGATGCTGTGCGAGGACCCGGCCGCCGTCGAGGCGCGTCTGCCGGACGGCGGTGAGGAGGGTTTCCACGTGCGGCGTGCCGCGGACGTCTCCGACGGGGAGCTGGACCGGCTGGCGGGGGCCGCCCGGCTCGTGCTCGACGGCCGGCTGGGGGAGCTGGCGAGGGGAGCGGGGGCGGTGTCGGTGGCCGCGCCCGCCGCGGAGACGCCGGCCGCCGCCCCACGCGCCCTGGAGGCGCCGCCGGCGGGCGGGCCGCTCCCGGCGCCCGTTCCTCCCTCTCGAGATCTGCGCCCCGTGCCCCCGCGCCCGGGCGAGCCGCTGCTGTTCTTCAACGGCCACGGAGGCTTCGCGTCGGCCGGCGACGAGTACGTCATCCGCCTGCCGCACGCCGGCGCGGGCGGGCTCGGCCGGCCGCCGGCGCCCTGGATCAACGTCCTCGCCAACGAGGACTTCGGCACGCTGGTGAGCGAGACCGGGGCCGGCTGCACCTGGAGCCGCAACAGCCGCGAGCACCGGCTGACGCCCTGGTACAACGACCCGCTCCTCGACCCGCACGGCGAAGCGCTCTACCTGCGCGACGAGGACTCGGGCGAGCTCTGGTCGCCGCTGCCGGGGCCGGCGCCGGCGGCCGCCGGCTACGAGATCCGGCACGGCTTCGGCTTGACGCGCTCCTCGCACGCCAGCCACGGGCTGGGGCAGCAGGTCACGGTCTTCGTGCCGCGACACGACCCGGTGAAGATCGTGTGGCTGCGCCTGACCAACCAGAGCGGCGCGGCGCGGCGGCTCGCGCTGGTCTCGTACCAGCGCCTGGTGCTGGGCGTGCTGCCGGAGGAGAGCGGGCGCTTCGTGGTCACGCGCCACGACGCGGCGGCGGGCCTGCTCACGGCGGTCAACCGCACGGCTGCCGAGTTCGCCGACGGCGTGGCGTTCGCGGCTTCGGCGGGGCCGGTGGGCCGCGGCACGCGGACCGCCGGCCCCGCGAGCTTCACCTGCGACCGCGGGAGCTTCCTCGGGGCCGGCGGCGATCCGGCCGCACCGGCCGCCCTGCGCGGCGGGGCTGGGCTCGACGCTCGCGCGGGCGCCGGCCTCGACCCGTGCTTCGCGCTGCGGGTGGCGATCGAACTGGATCCGGGGGCGACCGCCGAGTGCGCCTTCCTGCTCGGCGAGGCCGGCTCGGAGGCGGAGGCGGCCGCCCTGGCGGCGCGCTACCGCGAGCCGGGCGCGCTCGGCTCGGCGCTCGACGAGGTGCGCCGCTTCTGGCGCGACACGCTCTCCGGGATCCGCGTCGAGACCCCGTCGCCCGAGATCGACCTCATGGTGAACGGCTGGCTCGCCTACCAGAACCTGGCCTGCCGCATCTGGGCGCGCTCGGCGTTCTACCAGTCGGGCGGGGCCTTTGGCTTCCGCGACCAGTTGCAGGACGCCGCCGCGCTCACCGTGCTGCGCCCCGACCTGGCGCGCGCGCAGATCCTGCTGCACGCCGCGCACCAGTTCGTCGAGGGCGACGTGCTGCACTGGTGGCACCCGCCGCTGGCCCGCGGCATCCGCACGCGCTTCGCCGACGACCTGCTGTGGCTGCCGTACCTGGCGGCGTACTACGTCCGGACGACCGGCGACTGGGGCGTGCTCGACGAGCGGGTGCGCTTCCTGGCGGCCCCGCCGCTGGCCGCCGGTGAGGACGAGGCCTACCTGGTGCCGGGCGACTCCGGCGAGTCGGCCGACCTCTACGAGCACTGCTGCCGGGCCATCGACCGCTCCCTGGTGACCGGCGCCCACGGCCTGCCGCTGTTCGGCTGCGGCGACTGGAACGACGGCATGAACCGGGTCGGCCGCGAGGGCAAGGGCGAGAGCGTCTGGATGGGATTCTTCCTCTACGCCGTGATCGGGGACTTCGCCGCCGCCGTCGAGCGGCGCGGCGACGGCGGGCGGCGGCAGCGCTACGCGGCTTTCCGCGACGCGCTGCGCGAGGCGCTCGAGCGCGCCGGCTGGGACGGCGAGTGGTACCGGCGCGCCTACTACGACGACGGCACGCCGCTGGGGTCGAGAGCCGGCGACGAGTGCCAGATCGACGCGCTGGCGCAGGCCTGGGCGGTGATCTCGGGCGCGGCGGCGCCGGAGCGGGCCCGCCAGGCGATGGACGCCGTCGAGCGGCGGCTGGTGGCCGAGCGCGACGGGCTCATCCGTCTGCTCACCCCGGCCTTCGAGAAGACGCCGCACGACCCCGGCTACATCAAGGGCTACGTTCCCGGGGTGCGTGAGAACGGCGGCCAGTACACGCACGGGGCGCTGTGGGTGGTGCGCGCCGTGGCCGAGCTGGGCCGCCGCGACCGCGCCGCGCGCCTGCTCGAGATGCTCAGCCCGGTGAGCCACGCGCGCACCGCGGCCGACGCGGCCGTCTACAAGGTGGAACCGTACGTGATGGCCGCCGACGTCTACGGCGAGCGCCCGCACGTGGGGCGCGGCGGCTGGACGTGGTACACCGGCTCGGCCGGGTGGATGTACCGCGTCGCGCTCGAGTCGGTGCTCGGCTTCCGCGTGCTGGGCGGCGACACGCTCGCCATGCGGCCGTGCCTGCCGGACCGCTGGGGGGAGGTGCGGATCAGGTACCGGGTGCCCGGGGAGGCGACGCGCTACGATGTGCGGATCCGCAACCCGGAGGGCCGCGCCGAGCGCGTCCTGGACGCGGCGCTCGACGGCGCGCCCGTTCCGGTGGAAGATGGCGAGGCGCGCGTGCCCGTCATCCACGACGGACGGGCGCACCGCGTGGAGATCGGGCTGGGCCCAGGGAGGAGAACATGACGTTGCGCTTCCGGATCCTGTCGCTGGCGGCAGCGGCCGCGGTGGCCGCGGCTTGCGTGCTGCCCGGTTGCCGCCCCGCGCCGGGCCGCAGTTCGCCGGCGGTTGGCGCCGCGCCGGGAGCGGCCCCCGGCTACGCCGCGCAGGCGACGCCCGGCCATCCGCTGACGCTGCGCGAGGCGGCGTTCCTCGACACGCTCCAGCTGCGGACCTTCCGCTTCTTCTGGGAGCTTTCCGACCCGCGCACCGGGTTGACCCCGGACCGCGCTCCGACGAAGTCGTTCGCCAGCGTGGCCGCCGGGGGCTTCGCGCTGACCGCCTATCCGATCGGCGTCGAGCGCGGCTACGTCACCCGGGTGCAGGCGACCGAGCGCGCGCAGCGCACCCTGCGCTTCTTCTGGACCGCCAGCCAGGGCGACGCGCCCGCCGGCTGCATCGGCTACCGCGGCTTCTTCTACCACTTCCTCGACCCGGCCACCGGCACCCGCTTCGCCGACGTCGAGCTGTCCACCATGGACACCGCGCTGCTGCTCTCCGGAGCGCTGTTCTGCCAGAGCTACTTCGACGGGCCGGACGCGGGCGAGGCGGAGATCCGCGCCCTCGCCGACTCGCTCTACTTCCGCGCCGACTGGAACTGGGCCTTCGTGCGGCCGCCCATGATCGTGCACGGCTGGGACCCCAAGGAGGGCTTTCTGCCCTACGACTGGCGGGGCATGAACGAGTCGCTGATCCTGCCCATCCTGGCGCTCGGCTCGCCCACCCACCCGCTGCCGCACGCGGTCTACGCCGACTGGCTGCGCGGCTGCCAGTGGGGGACCTTCCAGGGCTACGAGCACGTCGGCTTCCCGCCGCTGTTTGGACACCAGTACTCGCAGGTGTGGCTCGACCTGCGCGGCGTGCGCGACAGCCTCATGCAGGCGCACGGCATCGACTGGTTCGAGAACTCCCGGCGCGCCACCTACGCGCAGCGGGCCTACGCCGTCGCCAACCCCGGCGGCTTCCGCGGCTACGGCGAGAGCCTGTGGGGCCTGACCGCCTGCGACGGGCCGCTCGACGGCCAGCTGACCGTCGACGGGCGCCAGCGCGCCTTCCGCACCTACGCGGCGCGCGGCGCCTCGTTCCACGAGATCGTCGACGACGGCACGGTCTCGCCGGCGGCGGCCGGCGGTTCTATCGCCTTCGCCCCCGAGATCGTCATCCCGGCGCTCATCGCCATGCGCGAGACGTACGGGGAGAACCTCTTCCGCCAGTACGGCTTCGTGGACGCCTTCAATCCCACGCTCGACGTACCGGGGCAGACGCACCACGGCCGCACGGTGCCCGGCGTCGGCTGGTTCGACAGCGACTACCTGGGCATCGACCAGGGCCCCATCCTGTGCATGACCGAGAACTACCGTAGCGGCCTGGTGTGGCGGGTGATGCGGCGCAATCCCCACGTCGTCCGCGGCATGCGGGCGGCGGGTTTCACCGGCGGCTGGCTCGACCTGGCCCCCAAGGGCGAATGAGCGTGACGGCGCGCGCGGCCCGGATCGCGGCCCGGCTTCGCCCCGGCGCCGCCCTCGCCGGCGTCCTCCTCGCCGGCGTCCTCCTGCTGGCCGGCTGCGGGGGGGGGCGCGGCGGCGGCCGCACCACGCTGCGCTTCTGGGCCATGGGGCGCGAGGGCGAGGTCGTGCAGGAGCTGGTGCGCGACTTCGAGCGCGAGAACCCGGACATCGAAGTCGTGGTGCAGCAGATCCCCTGGGGCGCGGCGCACGAGAAGCTGCTCACCGCCCACGTCGGCCGCTCCACGCCCGACGCCGCGCAGCTCGGCAACACCTGGGTCGCCGAATTCGCCGCCCTGCGCGCCATCGCCCCGCTCGACGAGCGCATCGCCGCCTCGCGCGTGGTGGCGCGGGACGCGCACTTCCCCGGCATCTGGGACACCAACGTGGTCGATGGCGAGGTCTACGGCGTGCCCTGGTACGTGGACACGCGCGTGCTCTTCTACCGCCGCGACCTGCTGGCCAAGGCCGGCTACGACTCGATCCCGGGCGACTGGGAGGGATGGCGGCGCGCCATGGAGGCGGTGGTGCGCGCCCAGGGCCCGGGCCGCTTCGCCATCTTCCTGCCGACCAACGAGTACACGCCGTGGATCGTCTTCGGCCTGCAGGCGGGCTCCGGGCTGCTCAGAGACGGCGACACGCGCGGCGACTTCTCGGGCCCGGCCTACCGCCGCGCCGCCGGCTTCTTCCTCGACATCTTCGGGCACGATCTGGCGCCGGCGGTGCCGGGATCCTCGATCGCCAATCTGTATCAGGAGTTCGAGCGCGGCACCTTCAGCATGTACATCACGGGGCCGTGGAACCTGGGCGAGTTCCGCCGCCGGCTGTCCCCCGGGATGCAGGGCGCCTGGGCCACGGCGCCGCTGCCCGGGCCCCGGGGGCCGGCCAGCGGGGTGTCCACGGCGGGCGGCTCGAGCTTGGTGCTGTTCCGCGCCTCGCGCCACCCGGAGGCGGCGTGGAAGCTGGTCGAGTTCCTGTCGCGGCCCGAGCAGCAGCTGCGCTTCTACGCGCTGACCGGCGACCTGCCGGCGGCGCGGGCGGCGTGGCGCGACACGGCGCTGGCCAACGACCGCAATCTGCGTGCCTTCGAGACGCAGCTGGGGCGCGTGGTCTCGACGCCCAAGGTGCCGGAATGGGAGAACATCTCGATCAAGCTGCAGTTCGCGGTGGAAGCGATGGTCCTGGGGCACGCGCCGGCCGACTCGACGCTGGCCGGCCTGGACCGCGACGTGGACCGCATCCTGGAGAAGCGGCGGTGGCTGGTGGCGCGGGAGGGGGGGGCGCGTCGGTGAGGATCACGGGCGGGGCGCGGCGATGAAGAGCGCGGGCGAGGGGCGCCAGCACCGCGCCGGCTGGGCCTTCGTGACCCCGGCGCTGACGCTGATCGGCGTCTTCTTCTTCCTGCCGGTGCTGGCCGGGCTGGTGCTGTCCTTCACCGACTTCGACATCTACGCCATCGGGCGGCCCGACGTCGCCCGCTTCGTCGGCGTGCGCAATTACGCCCAGGTGCTCACCAACCCGCTGTTCTGGCAGGCGCTCTTCAACACCTTCTACTTCGTGATCGTGGGCGGGCCGCTGTCGGTGCTCGCCTCGCTGGTGGCGGCCATGCTGGTGAGCGCCCGGCTGGCGCGCTTCCCGGGGCTGTTCCGCTCCATCTTCTTCATGCCGGTGGTGACCACGCTGGTGGCGGTGGCCATCGTGTGGCGCTATCTCTACCACCCGCAGTACGGGCTCTTGAACTGGGCCCTGGGACTGGCCGGCATCGGCCCCGTGGACTGGCTCGGCAACCCGCACACCGCCATGCTCGGCATCATCCTCATGGCGGTGTGGAAGAACTTCGGCTACAACATGCTGATCTTCGTGGCCGGGCTGCAGAGCATCCCGGAGGAGCTCTACGAGGCGGCCGCGCTCGACGGCGCCAGCCCCTGGCAGCGCTTCGTCCACGTCACCCTGCCGGGCCTGGCGCCCACCTTCCTGTTCGTCGGCGTCATGACCATGCTCGGCAACTTCCAGCTCTTCTCCGAGCCCTACGTGATGACCCAGGGCGGCCCGCTGCGCGCCACCACCACGGTGGTGCTGCTCATGTACGAGGAGGGCTTCCGCTGGTGGCGCATGGGCATGGCGGCGGCCATCGCCTTCGTGCTCTTCGTCATCATGCTGGGCGGGACCCTGCTGCAGATGCGCCTGGCGCGGGAGCGGCGGTGAGGCGCCGCTGGCTCCCCAGCCTCGCCCTGCACGCCGTCCTGGTGGCCGGCGCGGTGGTGACGCTGACGCCGCTGGCCTGGATGGTGTCGGCCTCCTTCATGTCGCCGGGCGAGGCCAACAGCTTCCCGCCGCCTTTCCTGCCCCGCGCCTTCACGCTCGACAACTACGTCAGCCTGTTCACGCGCCTCAACCTGTCCCGGTACTTCCTCAACAGCGTGATCGTGTCGGTCTCGGCCACGCTGCTGTCGCTGCTCATCAACTCGATGGCCGGCTACGCCTTCGCCAAGCTGCGCTTCCGCGGCCGCGAGCGCGTCTTCCGCTTCCTGCTCGGGGCGCTGGTCATCCCGGCCCAGGTCGGCATGCTGCCGCTCTTCCTGATGCTCAAGGCGCTGGGCCTGGTCAACACCATGGCGGCCGTGGTCATCCCATTCATGGCCGGCATCTTCGGCATCTTCATGATCCGCCAGTACGCGCTCAGCATCCCCGACGACCTGCTCGACGCCGCGCGGGTGGACGGCGCCGGCGAGTTCCGCATCTTCCGCACCGTGGTGCTGCCGGTGATCCGGCCCATCCTGGTGACCCTGGCGGTGTTCGTCTTCCTGTCGTCGTGGAACGAGTTCATGTGGCCGCTCATCGTGCTCTCCGACGACGCCAAGTACACCCTGCCCGTGGCGCTGGCCAGCCTGTCGGGCGAGCACGTGCAGGACACCGAGCTGATGATGGCGGGCTCGGTGCTCACCGTGCTGCCCGTGGTCCTCGTCTTCATCGCGCTGCAGCGCGCCTACATGCGCGGCGTGATGATGGGCAGCGTGAAGGGGTGATCGCTCCATGACGACGAGACTCGCGGGCCGGGCGGTCGCCGGCGCCCTGGCCGCCCTCGCTTCCCTGGTCGTCGCGGCCGCGGCCCAGCCGCGGCCGCCCGTCGTCGTGGACGCCTTCGAGACCGCCGACGGGTGGTCGGCGCGGCCGTCGGACGGCGTCGAGCTGAAGGTGACGAGCGAGCCGGGGCTCGTCGGCAACGCCTTGCGCCTCGACTTCCGCTTCGTCAAGGGCGGCGGCTACGCCGTGGTCCACAAGGACCTGGCGCTCGACCTGCCGGAGAACTACCGCTTCCGCTTCGCCATCCGCGGCGAGTGCCTGCCCAACAACCTCGAGTTCAAGCTCATCGACTCGACCGGCGCCAACGTCTGGTGGGCGAACCGGCGCGATTTCCGCTTCCCGGCCCAGTGGGACTCGGTGACGCTCAAGCAGCGGCACATCGGCTTCGCCTGGGGGCCGGCCGGCGGGGGGGACCTGCGGCGCGCCGCGGCGCTCGAGTTCGCGGTCACCGCCGGCGGCGGCGGGACGGGCACGGTGTGGATCGACGAGCTGACGCTGCAGGAGCAGCCCCGGACGGGTGCGGCCTATCCCGCGATCGTGGCCAGCTCCTCCGGCGCGCCGGCCGGGCACGAGGCGGCCCGGGCCGTGGACGGCGACCCGCAGACCGCGTGGCGCGGCCTGGCGACCGACCCGCGCCCCTGGATGCTGCTGGATTTCCAGATGGACCGCGAGTTCGGCGGGCTGGTGCTCGACTGGGAGCCGGACCGCTACGCCGCCGACTACCTGGTGGAGGGCTCCACCGACGGCGTGGCGTGGCGCGCGCTGCGCGAGGTGCGCGGGGGCAACGGCGGGCGCGACTACCTCGGCCTGCCGGAGAGCGAAGCGCGCTTCGTGCGCCTGCACGTGCGGCGGGCGGCGGGCGTCGGCGCCGGTTTGCGCGAGATCGCCGTGCAGCCGCTGGAGTGGGCGGCCTCGCCCGAGAAGTTCTACGAGGCCGTCGCCCGCGACGCGCCGCGCGGCAGCTATCCGCGCGGCATCACCGGCGAGCAGCAGTTCTGGACGATCACCGGGCTCGACGGGGGGCGCGAGGAGGCGCTGTTCAGCGAGGACGGCGCGCTGGAGTCGGGCAAGGCGGCCTTCTCGGTCGAGCCGTTCCTCTACGCGCGTGGCAAGCTCATCACCTGGGCGGACGTGCGCGCCGAGCAGTGGCTGGAAGACGGACACCTGCCGATCCCGACCGTGAAGTGGACGCGCGGCGCCCTGACGATGGCCGTGACCGCCTTCGCCGCGGGCGACACCGCGGCGCCGCGGGTCTACGCGCGCTATCGCGTCACCAATGGCGGACCGCGGCGCACGCGGGCCACCCTCTATCTGGCGCTGCGGCCCTTCCAGGTGAACCCGCCGGTGCAGTTCCTCAACACGCCGGGCGGCACCGCTCCGCTGCGCTCGCTGGCCGCCGCCGGCGCGGTGGTGCGCGCCAACGGCGAGCGCGGCGTGGTCTGCCTCACCGCCCCGGCCGCCTTCGGGGCGGCGGCCTTCGACCAGGGCGACATCACCGAGTACCTGCGCTCCGGCCGCCTGCCGGCGCCGCGCAGCGTTATCGATCCGCTCGAGCGCGCCTCCGGGGCGCTGGCCTACCCACTGGACCTGGCGCCGGGGGCCACCGCGGAGGTGGACCTCCTCATCCCGCTGCGCGAGGCGCCCACGGCGCCGCCGGCCGGCATGGACGCCAAGGCCGCCCGCGCGCACGTGGAAGCGGAACTGGCCGCCTGCCGCGCGGCCTGGCGGGCGCGCACCGAGCGGGTGGCGATCACACTGCCCGACTCGCTGGGCGCCGAGGTCGTGCGCACGCTCAAGGCGCAGCTCGCCTACATCCTCGTCAACCGCGACGGGCCCGGCATCCAGCCGGGCTCGCGCTCCTACGAGCGCTCGTGGATCCGCGACGGGGCGCTGACCTCGTCGGCCCTGTTGCGCCTCGGCCAGGCCGACGTGGTGCGCGACTTCGCCGAGTGGTTCGCCGGCTACCAGTACGCCGACGGCAAGGTGCCGTGCTGCGTGGACGCGCGCGGCTCCGACCCGGTGCCCGAGCACGATTCGAGCGGCGAGTTCATCTACCTCGTGGCCGAGTACTACCGCTACACCGGTGACCGCGGGCTGGCCGAGCGGCTGTGGCCGGCGGTGGCCAAGGCGGCCGCCTACCTCGACTCGCTGCGCCAGCTGCGCCGCACCGACGAGTACCGCGCCCCCGACCGGATCCAGTTCTTCGGGCTCTTGCCGCCGTCGATCAGCCACGAGGGCTATTCGGCCAAGCCCATGCACTCGTACTGGGACGACTTCTTCGCGCTGCGCGGCTTCAAGGACGCGGCCTACCTGGCCGGGGTCCTGGGGCGGGCGGACGCGAGCGCCCGCTGGGCGGCGGCGCGGGCCGAGTTCCAGGGCGAGCTGGCGGCGTCGCTGCGCGCCGCGATGGCGGCGCACAAGATCGACTACCTGCCCGGCTGCGCCGATCTCGGCGACTTCGACGCCACCTCGACGACCATCGCGCTCGACCCGGTGCAGGCCGACGACTTCTTGCCCAAGGCGGCGCTGACGCGCACCTTCGAGAAGTACTGGGAGAACTTCACCGCTCGGCGCGACGGGGCGCAAGCCTGGGAGGCGTACACGCCCTACGAGATGCGCACCATCGGGGCGTTCGTGCAGCTGGGCTGGGGCGAGCGCGCCCAGGAGCTGCTGCGCTACTTCCTCGCGTACCGCCGCCCGCCGGGCTGGAAGCAGTGGGCCGAGGTGGTGTGGCGCGACGAGGTCAAGCCGCACTTCATCGGGGATCTGCCGCACACCTGGGTGGGCTCCGACTACGTGCGCTCGGTGCTCGACCTGCTGGCCTACGCGCGCGAGCGCGACAGCAGCCTGGTGCTGGGGGCCGGCGTGCCGCTGGCCTGGGTGGAGGGCGGCGAAGGGTTGCGCGTGCGCGGCCTGGCCACGCCCTACGGCGAGCTGGACTTCAGCATGCGCCTGCGGAACGATTCGCTCACCGTGCGCATCGCCGACGGGCTCGCCGTCCCGCCCGGCGGCATCGCGGTGGTGCCGCCGCAGATCCCGTGGGTCGCCGCCGCCATCGACGGGGAGCCGGTGGCGCTCGCGAGCCAGGGCCTGGTCGTGCGCCGGTTGCCGGCCACGGTGGTGCTGCTGCGCCACCTGAGCGGCCGGCCGGCGCGCTGAGCGGCGCGGCCCCGGCCCTCCCATCGAACCAAAGGAGAGATCCGCGCGTGGTCACCTGCGAGACCGGTCGGTTCCTGCTGGACGGCAAGCCCTTCTTCCTCTACTCGGGCGAGATCCATTACTTCCGCGTGGCGCCGGCGCGCTGGGAGACGCATCTGCGCGCCGCCCGCGCGGCGGGGCTCAACGCGGTCAGCTCGTACATCCCGTGGCTGTGGCACGAGCCGGAGGCGGGCCGCTTCGACTTCACCGGCCGCACCCACCCGCGGCGCGATCTGGTGCGCTTCCTGGCGCTGGTCGAGAAGCACGGGCTCAAGTTCCTGGCCCGCGTCGGGCCGGTCAGCAACGCCGAGCTGGTGAACGAGGGCATCCCGCAGTGGCTCATCGACGGCCACCCGGAGATCTTCGTGCGCGGCCGCGAGATCACCAACCTGCCGCACACCACGCTGCTCGCCTACCTGAACCCCGCCTTCCAGAAGTACACCGGGCGCTGGTACGACCAGGTGCTGCCGCTGGTGCACGCCCGCCAGTCCCCCCGCGGGCCGGTGGCCCTGGTGCAGCTCGACAACGAGATCGGCATGGTGCAGTGGCTGCAGAAGGCCGCCGACTACAGCCCCGACACCGAGCGCCGCTACCGCGAGTTCGTGCGCGCGCGCTACCGCGGCAACCTCGGCGCCGTCAACCGCGCCTACGGCGCCGAGCACCGCGACTTCGCCGAGCTGGCGCAGCCGGCCTCCGGCGAGGCGGCGCGGCCGGGGCTCCGGCTGTGGGACTGGATGGCCTTCTACCAGGCCTACTACGCCGAGTACTTCGCCACGCTGCACGAGCGCTACGCGCGCGCCGGGCTGACCCTGCCGGTGCTCGCCAACATCCCCCAGTTCTACGATTTCGACGTGCGCGGGCGCGGCGTGTTCGCCCCCATGACCACGATGATGTTCCGCGATTTCGCGGCGCGCGTGCCGCAGGTGGTGCTGGGCGGCGCCTACCAGATGCGCCGGCTCGACTACGAGAACTTCCACGACATCGCCATCACCACCGAGGTGGTGAAGATGATCGCCGCGCCGGGCACGCCGTCGATCTGCGCCGAGCTGCAGACCGGCATCCTGCGCGACCGGCCGCGGCTCTACCCGGCCGACGTCGAGCTCAACCTCAAGACTTCCGTGGCGCACGGGCTGGGCGGCGTCAACGCCTACATGTTCTCCGGCGGGCGCAACGACCCGGGCATGGGGGCGTTCGGCAGCCGGCACGAGTGGCAGGCGCCGGTGACCGCCGACGGCGCCAAGCGGCCGCACTTCGCCGCCCTGCGCGACTTCGGCCGCCAGGTGCGCGCCTTCGGGCCGCAGCTCGCCGAGACCGCCAAGCACTGCGACCTGGCGGTCGGCTTCTACGCGCCGTACTGGACCACCGAGTACCTCGGCGGGCCGGCGGTCGAGCGCTGGGAGTGGCAGAAGCACCACCTGTTCTACGACGGCCTGGCGCGCCTGCTGCAGCTGGCCGGCCTCAACTTCTCGCTCGTCGATCTGGAGCGCGCCACGCTCGAGGAGCTGCGGCGACAGCCGGCGCTGGCCGTCTTCGCGCTCGAGTTCATGGACGCCGGCACGCAGGCCAAGCTGCGCGACTACGTGCGCGGCGGCGGGCGGCTGCTGCTCAACCCCGACCTGCCGGTGGAGGACCTCGGCGGCGGGCCGTGCACGGGGCTGGCCGATGCGCTCGGCGTGCGTGTCACCGGGCGGCGCACGCGCGGCCTGGGTTACCTGATCGGCAAGCAGGACTATCTGGCGCAGGGGTCGATCACCGAGCTCGCAGCGGGCGGGGCGGAGGTGGTGGCGCGCACCCTCGACGGGGTGCCCTGCGGGCTGCGGGTGGCGCGTGAGGGCGGCATCGCCCTGGTGCTCGGCTTCGGGCTCAATCACATGTTCGACTACCAGGTCGGCCTGGTGCGCGATCTGGCGCGGGCGCTGGGCGTCGAGCCCGCGGTGGCGGCCGACGGCGACCTGCAGGTCTGTCTGCGGGCCAACGAGCGCTTCGGGTTCCTCTTCGTGTCCAACTTCCACGACGTGCCGAACGCCGGGCGCATCCGCATGGTGCTGCCGGGGGAGACGCGCCCCACTGTCTTCCCGGCGCGCGGCCGCCTGCGGCTCGAGCGGCGCCGCGGCTACATCCTGCCGCTCAACCTGCCGCTGCCCGGCGGCGAGGTGCTGCGCTACACGACGGCGGAGGTGCTCGACGTGGGGCGGCGGGCCGGCCGGCTGGCGCTCACGGTAACCGGGGCGCGCGCAGCGGCCGCCGAGGTGGAGCTGGTCACGGCGGCGAGGGGCGCGCGGCTCGACGGGCGCCCGGTCGTCGCGCGCCGCAGCGGCCGCCGGTTGCGGCTGAGTCTCACCCTCACCGGCGAGCCGCAGACGCTGGTCGTGAAGTAGGGCGGGGGTCACAGGTGGCCTTCACGGGCGAATTCGCCGCTCTGGGCACGGCGGCCTGCTGGGCGACGGGGTCCAACCTCTTCGCCGCCGCCGGCCGCCGCATGGGCTCGCTCATCCTCAACCGCCTGCGCATCACGGTGGCCGTGGGCTTCCTCGGGCTGGCGCTGTGGATCACACACGGCTCGCCCTGGCCGACCTGGGCCACGCCCGCGCAGGTCGGCATCCTCGCGGTCAGCGGACTGCTGGGCTTCGTCTGGGGCGACGCCAACTACTTCAAGGCCCTGGTCATCCTCGGCCCGGGCCGCGCTGCGCTCATCGGCTCGCTGGCGCCGCTGTTCACCGCGGTCCTGGCGTGGCCGGTGCTGCGCGAGCTGCCGGGGCCGCTGGCGCTCGTCGGCATGGCGTTGACCCTGGGCGGCATCTTCTGGGTGCTCTACGACCGGGAGCGGATCGGGCCCACGCACGTCGAGGGCTCGGCGGCGGCCGGCGTGCTCGCCGGCGTGCTCGGCGCCGTGGGGCAGGCGGCGGGCTACGTGCTCTCGAAGCTGGCCCTGCGCGGCGGGCTCGACGCGCTGTCGGCGACCGTGGTGCGGGTCAGCGCCGCGGCGGTGGCGGTGTGGGTGATCGCGGCGCTGACCGGCCAGGTGGCGCGCTCGCTCGCCGCGCTGCGCGACCGGCGGGCTTCGGCGTTCATGGTGGGTGGCGCGTTCTTCGGGCCGTTCCTCGGCGTCACCCTCTCGTTGCTCGCTTTGCAGTACATCGAGGCCGGCGTGGCCGCCTCGATCACCGCCATCTACCCGGTGCTCACGCTGCTCATCGCGTCGCGCTTCCACGGCGAGAAGCTCACCCTGCGGGCGCTGGGCGGCACGCTGGTCGCGGTGGCCGGCGTGATCGTGCTGTTCTTGCGGTAGCCGGCTCGCGGCCTCCGTGTCGGGGCCCCGTGCCAAGTCCCCGTGAAGCCCGGCCGGGGCGGCGCGCCGCCGCGGAACCTCACAGCCCCCCGTTCGTCCATTGAGCGATGGCGCGGAGGCGGACCTGGGACCGACACCGGAACAAGAGCTGATCGCCCGGCTGCGGACCCGGGACCTGGAAGCGCTGGGCGAGCTCTACCGCCTGCACGGCGCCGCCATGACCACCCTGGCGCGCAGCCTGCTGCGCGACCCGGAGGAGGCGGCCGACGCGGTCGAGGACTCGCTCCTGCGGATCCACGACGGCGCCCCGCGGTTCCGCGGCGAGCGCGGGCTCAAGACCTGGGCGCTGCGCATCGTCGCCAACCGCTGCCGCGACGCGCTGCGCCGCCGACGCTTCTCGGCCGGGCCGCCGGAGATGCAGGATCCGATCGCCGAGTCGGGGTTGCGCGTGGACCCGGTCGAGCAGTGGGACGAGGCGATGGACGCGCCGCGGCTGCTCGCGGCGCTGGAGCGGGCGATCGGCGCGCTGCCGGCGGGACAGCGCGAGGCGGTGGTGCTGCGCGACCGGCTGGGTCTGTCCTACGAGGAAGTGGCGGAGGCGATGGGCGCCAGCCCGGCGGCGGTGAAGTCGAAGCTGCATCGGGCGCGCGAGAAGCTGAAGCAGGCGCTGCGCGAGCAGTTCGGGGAGTGAGCGCGACATGATTCGTGACGACGATCTCAGCCAGCTGTTGGGCGCGGTCCGGGCGGATGCGGAGCCGGCCCTGTGGACGCGGGCGCGGGCCCGCATCGAGGCGCGGCCGCGCGCCGGCGTCGGGAGCTGGTGGGCGTGGGTCATGCGGCCGGCCGCGCTCGGCGCGTCGCTGGCGGTCTTCGCCGGGGCGGTGGCGGTCTCGGCGGCGCTGGTGACGACCGCGCCGCGGGCGCTGACCGACGGCAGCTACGAGAGTCTCACCGAGGCGCTGGTGGCGGATCTCAACGGCTCCGCGGCGGCGGCGATCCCGACGCCGGCGACCCCACCGGCGGCGACCCCGGATAGCGGAGGCGCGCGATGAACGGCACGCGCGGTCTGGTCATCGCGATCGTCGCGGCCCTGCTCGTGGGCTTCTCGCTCGGCATGGTGAGCGGCATCGTCTTCATGCGCTTCGCGTGGCCGGGGCGGCCGCACCTGACGGCCTTCCCGCACGCGTCGCCGGGAGCGCCGGGATCCGGGATGCGCGGGCCCGGCGGCCCGCTCGACGGGATGGGCCCGGGACGTCTCCTGGCGCATCTCGAGGCGGCCCTGGACCTCACACCCGAGCAGCGGCAGGCGGTCCTCGAGACCCTCAGGCAGGCGCACGAGCAGCGCGTGGCGATGCACGAGAGCACCCGCGTGGCGATCGAGCGCGTGCTCACCGAGAAGCAGCTCGCCGATTGGCGAAAGATGGAGAATCTGTACCAGCACGACCGGCGCGGGGGACGCGAGCGCGGTCCCGCCGACGAGGATCGACCGTGAAGAGGCGACTCAAATCACCCGCGGCGGGCGACGCCCGCGAGGGAGGTACGATGCAGCGCAACTTGTGGATCGCGATACTGGTGGGGGGCGTCCTCGCCCTGGCGGGCGGGGCGGCCGCCGATGCTCCAAAGGATCGGCCCGACGCCTCTTCGGACGCCGCCGGGCTCTCCGCGCCTCACTGGGGCGGCGGACCGCACGGGCACGCCATGGCGGCGCCCGAGTGCTGCGGGATGGCCATGCACGCCGGCCGCTGCTGCGGTCAGGCGTGCCGGCATGAGCGCGCCGCCGGGTGTGGCGCCGGGCACAGCGCCGGGTGCGGAGCCGGGCACAGCGCCGGCCACGGTCCGCAGGCCGGGATGGCTCCCGGGGCGGGGCCGCGAGGCGGCGGCGGATTCGAGCCGGGTCCGGGATTCGGGTTCGAGCCGGGCCGCGAGGCGATGGGGAAGCTCGATCTCAGCGAGGCCCAGCGCGAGAAACTGGCGGACCTGCGCGAGCGGACGATGAAGCAGAACATCCAGACGGGCGCCGATCTGCGCATCGCGCAGATGGACCTGCACAAGCTGATGCGCGCCGAGACCCCGGATGCCCGCGCCATCGAGGCGCAGATCGACAAGGTCTCGGGCCTGCGCGCGGCGATCCAGAAGGCGCGCGCGGCGGCGCTCCTGGACGCGCGCTCGGTGCTCACGCCCGAGCAGCAGAAGAAGCTGCGCCAGATGCGCGGTTCGATGCGTCCGGGGATGGGGCGCGGCCCGGGCGGGCCCCACGGCATGGGCGGCCCTGGCGGGCCGGATCCCCACGGCGGGCCGGATCCCCACGGCGGGCCGGGCGGCCCGTCGGAGGGCGACGACGACATCTAGGGGCGCCTGGGCGCCGGCATCCGCCGGATACTCAGCGACCGAGCGGCGCGCGGTGGGGCGACCTGCCGCGCGCTCGCTTTGGCCCCGCGGCCGTCGTACACTGCGGCTCCATGCAGTCCACGCGCATACCTAGACCTGCCTATCTGCCCATTCCCGGGCGGCTGGCCCCGCTTGTCGGGCTCTGGGCCGGTGCAGCTCGGCCGCTGTTGTGGAGAGGCGGCGAATGAGACGAGGCCGCCCGGCGCCCGTGGTCGCCCCGACCTTGGCTGCGGCCCCCACCGCCGCCGCCGCCCGCCGGCATCTGCGCTCACTCGCCGACCCCGAGGCGGCGCGCGTCGCGGCGTGGTTCTTCAAGACGGGTCCCGGCGAGTACGGCGAGGGCGACCGCTTCCTGGGCATCCGGGCGGCGCCCCTGCGCGCGGCGGCGAAGCGATTCGCCGCGCTGCCGCCGGGGCAGATCGGGCGGCTGCTCGCCAGCCGCTGGCACGAGGACCGCTCGCTGGCGCTGCTCGTCCTCGGCGACCGCTTCCGGCGCGCCGGGCGAGCCGAGCGCCGGGAGATCGTGCGCTTCTACCTGGGGCGCACCGATCGCGTCAACAACTGGGACCTGGTGGACCTGTCGGCGCCGCACATCCTGGGCGCCTGGCTCCTCGACCGCCCGCGCGGCGTGTTGACGCGGCTGGCCGGCTCGCGGAACCTGTGGGAGAGGCGGATCGCGGTGCTGGCCACGCTGGCCTTCATCCGGCAGGGGCAGTTCGACGACACCCTGCGCCTGGCGCGGCGGTTGAGCGACGACCCGCACGACCTGATGCACAAGGCGGTGGGGTGGATGCTGCGCGAGGTGGGCAAGCGCGACGCCGCCGTGCTGCGCGGTTTTCTCGACGCGCACGGGCCGCGCCTGCCGCGCACCGCGCTGCGCTACGCCATCGAGCGGCTGCGCCCCGCCGAGCGGCGGCGCTACCTGGCCATGGAACGTCCGCCACGAGGCTCGAAATGATGACCGGCTTGCGCCTTGCCGTCCGCGCCGTCCTGCTGGCGGCGTTCGCCGCCGCCCTCGGCGCCGGCGCCCACGCCGCCCCGCCCGTCCAGCTCGTCGAGACCCGCCCGGTGGAGGCCGGGCTGGGCAATCCGAAGCTCCCGGCCGCCCTCGACACCTGGCTCGAGCTCATCCGCGGCGCCAAGCGCAGCCTCGACTTCGAGGAGTTCTACCTTTCCACCTGGCCCGGCGAGCCCACCGAGGACGTGCTGGCCGCGCTCGGCCAGGCGGCGGGCCGCGACGTGCGCGTGCGGCTGCTGCTGGACGCGCGCATGTACCGCACCTACCCGCGCACCGCCGACTCGCTGGCGGCTGTGGGCGGCTTCGAAGTGCGGCTCGTGGACTTCGGGCGCCTGGCCGGCGGCGTGCAGCACTCGAAGTTCTTCCTCGTCGACGGCGACGCGGTCTTCCTGGGCAGCCAGAACTTCGACTGGCGGGCCCTCAAGCACATCCACGAGCTGGGCGTGCTGGTGCGCGACCGGCGCGTGGCGGCCGAGTTCCAGCGCGTCTTCGAGATGGACTGGGCAGCGGCCTCGCCGGCCGGGCAGCCGCCCGACACGACGCTCGCGTTGCGCCCCGTCCAGGTGACGCGGGCCGCCGGCGAGTTGCCGATTCGGCTCGTCCAGGCGCCGGGCGACACCGTCTCCCTGTGGCCGAGCTACAGCCCCCGCGGCGCCATCCCCGACTCCAACCTGTGGGACCGCGATCTCATCGTCCGCACGCTCGACGGGGCGCGCCGCGAGATCGTCCTGCAGGTGCTGAGCTACGCGGTGGCCGGGCGGCGCGAGCGCGACGACACGCTCGACGCGGCCCTGCGCCGCGCCGCCGCGCGCGGGGTGAAGGTGAAGCTCATCGTCTCCGACTGGGTGACCGGCTCGTCCGGGCTCGCGGACCTCCAGAGCCTGGCGCGCGCGCCCAACCTCGAGGTGAAGCTCTCCACGGTGCCCGAGTGGAGCGGCGGCTACATCCCGTTCGCGCGCGTCGAGCACTGCAAGTACCTGGTGGCCGACACCCTGTGGACCTGGGTGGGGACGAGCAACTGGGAGGGGAGCTACTTCCACAACGCCCGCAACCTGGCGGTGACCCTGCGCAACCGGCCGCTGGCCGAGGCGGCGCGGGCCGTCTTCGAGACGAGCTGGACGGCGCCGGGAGCCAGGCCGCTGGATCCGGACACGAAGTACGAACCCAAGGTGCGCGGCGAGGAGCCGCCGCCGGGGAAGAAGAAGTACGGGGGATAGCCGCAGCCTGGGCGGGGCAGCGGCGCCACCACGAGCGCGGCGCGGGCCCGGTCGCGCTCAGACGTTCAGGGCGCTGGAGAAGGCGCGGTAGTACTGCTCGCAGACCGGGTGGCGAATTCCGAGGTGGAGGAAGATGGCCCGCCCGGCCTCCCTGGCGATGCCGTCGGCGTAGCCGCGCTGGCCCTGCAGCACCTCGATGAAAGCCTGCATCGCGGCTCCCCAGTCGCCCGCGCGCACGGCGCGCGCCCCGTCCAGGAAGCGGGCCTTCACCGGAGCTTCCGGCAGCTCCGCCGGGCGCTCCACGAGTGCGGCCACACGGGCCAGCGTGCGCAGGGCCTCGACGCGGTCGCCGACCTCGGGCTCGTGCTCGAGGCCGGCCATCGCCTCGGCCACGGCGGCCGGGTCGGTGTGCAGCAGCGCCTCCGCGAGCAGGACGCGAGCCGGCACGTTGCGCGGCTCGGCGGCGAGCACCTCGCGCAGCGTCTCCGCCGCCGAGCGGTAGGCGCGCCCGGCGACGAGGCCGCGAGCCTCGGCGACCCTGGCGGCCAGCGGCGAGGGCAGGGCGGCGTCGATCCAGCGGCGGATGTCGGCTTCCGGCAGGGCGCCCACGAACTCGTCCACCACCTCGCCGCCGGCGAACAACTTGACGCTGGGGATGCTCGTGACGCCGTACTGCCCGGCGAGTTCGGGGAACTTCTCCGTGTCCACCTTGGCCAGCGCCCAGCGGTCGCCGGCCTCGCCGGCCAGGTGCTCGAGCAGCGGGCCCAGGACCCGGCAGGGGCCGCACCAGGCGGCCCAGAAGTCCACCAGCACGGGCAGCGTGCGGCTGCGCTCGATGACCTCGGCCTGGAAATCGGTGACGTCGTGGCTCATGGCCAGGTCAGCTTAGCACGGATGTCCCGGGTCGCGCTGAGCAGCCCACAGCGCTATGGAATGCGGCCGCAAAGGGAGGTAATCTCCCGCCGGAGGGCAAGAACATGCCGACCTACGATTACCGGTGCGAGAAGTGCCGCAAGAGCTTCAGCCTGGCGCTCACCATCTCCCAGCACGGCACCAAGCGGATCACCTGTCCCAAGTGCGGCTCGCGGCAGGTGAAGCAGAAGGTCAGCGCCTTCTTCGCGGTCACGAAGCGGAAGTCCTGAGCCGGGGGGAGGGGCGACCGCGGCCGGAGCCTACGCGCCCGCCGCGCCCGCCTTCCTGGCGAAGCGCGTCCATAGGAAGTACACCGGCACGCCGAGCAGCACGATGACCACGCCCGGCCAGGTGTACCTCGGCTTGACCAGCAGCAGGTCCACGGCGATGGCGGCCGCCGCCGCGATGTAGAGCAGGGGCACCACCGGATAGCCCCAGGCGCGGTAGGGGCGCTCGGCGTCGGGCTGCTTGCGGCGCAGCACGAAGATGCCGGCCACGGTGAGGATGTAGAAGATCAGCACCGCGAAGATAACGTAGTCCAGCAGATCGCCGTACGTGCCCGAGAGGCAGAGCAGGCTGGCCCACACCGCCTGCACCCCGAGCGCCGCCCCGGGCACCGCGCGGGCGTTCAGCTCGCCCGCCCGGGCGAAGAACAGCCCGTCGCGCGCCATGGCGTAGTAGACGCGCGCGCCCGCCAGGATCAGCCCGTTGTTGCACCCGAAGGTCGAGATCATGATGAAGACCGCCATCACGGCGGCGGCCGGGGCGCCGAGGATCATCGACGCCGCTGCGGTGCCGACCCGGTCGGAGGCGGCGAACTGGATGCCGCGCCCGAAGGCGTCGGCCGCCGCGGGCGAGCCGGCCATCGGCAGCATCACGATGTAGGCGACGTTGGCGAGGAGGTAGATGAGCGTCACCACGGCGGTGCCGAGCAGCAGGCTCAAGGGGATGGTGCGCCGCGGCTCGACCACTTCGCCGGCCGTGAAGGTGATGTTGTTCCAGGCGTCGCTGGCGAAGAGCGAGCCCACCATGGCGGCGCCGATGGCGGAGAGCAGCGCCACGCCGGCCAGCGGCTCGACCGCAGTGACCGCGCCGCCGGCGACGCGCGTCCAGGCCGCGTCCCAGAACCCGGCCAGGTTGGCGGCGATGGCCTGGGGGTTGCGTCCGATGGCCAGCCCCAGGGCGATGAGCGCGAACAGCGAGACGATCTTGGTGAGGGTGAAGCCGTTCTGCACCAGCTTGCCGCCGTGGATGCCGCGCCGGTTGATGGCGGTCAGCACGATGATGCTGGCGATGGCCACGAGCTGCGCGGCGCTGACGTGGAAGCTCCCGGCGCTCAGCACGTAGACCCTCTCGCCGAGCGCCGGCACCAGCACGGCGGTGAACTTGGCGAAGGCCACGGCCACCGCGGCGATGGTCCCGGTCTGGATGACCAGGAACATCGTCCACCCGTAGAGGAAGCCGACGAGCGGGTTGTAGGCCTCGCGCAGGTAGACGTACTGGCCGCCGGCCCGCGGCATCATGCCGGCCAGCTCGCCGTAGGAGAGCGCGGCCACCAGGGTGATGGCGCCGGCGATCGCCCACACGGCCAGCAGCCACCCGGCCGATCCCACGGTGCGCGCGATGTCGGCGCTGACGATGAAGATCCCGGATCCGATCATGGACCCGACGACGATCATCGTCGCGTCGAGCAGCTTCAGCTCGCGCCGAAACCCGTGCGGGGCGGCCATCGCGTCAGTCCTGCTTCTCGGCGGCGCGCGTCTTGGCCATGACGCTGTGGTGGCGCCCGTAGCTGAAATAGATGACGAAGCCGAGCCCCAGCCAGACGAAGAGCCGCCACCAGTTCTCCACCGGCAGCGAGAACATGAGCAGCAGGCAGGTGAGGATCCCGAGGATGGGGACGACCGGGAAGAACGGCACCCGGAACGGCCGCTCGGCCTCGGGGTGCTTGTAGCGCATGATCAGCACCGCCGCGCAGACGATGACGAAGGCCAGCAGGGTGCCGATGTTGACCAGCTCGGCGAGCACGCGCAGCGGCAGCAACGCCGCCATGGTGGCGACGAACAGGCCGGTGAGGATGGTGGACTTGTAGGGCGTGCGGAACTTGGGGTGCACGGCGCCGAAGAAACTCTGCGGCACCAGTCCGTCGCGCGCCATGGCGAGCAGCACGCGCGGCTGGCTGAGCATCATCACCAGCAGCACCGAGGTGATGCCGGCCACCGCCCCGATGGAGATGACGAACTGCGCCCACGGCAGGCCGACGCGCGCGAAGGCGTTGGAGACCGGCGCGTTGATGTCGATCTGGTCGTAGGGGACCATGCCGGTGAGCACCGTCGAGACCGCGATGTAGAGCACCGTGCACACCACCAGCGACGAGATGATGCCGATCGGCACGTCGATGTGCGGGCGGCGCGCCTCCTCGGCGTGGGTGGAGACCGAATCGAACCCGATGTAGGCGAAGAAGATGGTGGCGGCGCCGGCCAGCATGCCCAGCGCCGTGCCGTCGGGGGCGGTCTGGCCGAACAGCGTCTTGCCGAAGAAGCTGATGCCGCCGTAGCCGAAGGGGGCGAAGGGCTGCCAGTTCTTGGGATCGACGTAGAAGGCGCCCAGCCCGATCACCAGCAGCACGATGACCAGCTTGACGCCCACCATGGTGGCGTTGAAGGTGGCGCTCTCGCGGATGCCCTTCACCAGGATGAGCGTGACGATCGCGGTGATGACGATGGCGGGCAGGTCGAAGACCGAGCCGGTGGCGAAGAAGCGCCCGCCCGCCACGTCGTAGTCGAAGGGCGCGATGGTCAGGGCCTTGGGCAGATGCAGATGGAAGATGCCGATGAAGTCCTGGAAGTAGTGCGACCAGCCGTGGGCCACGGTGGCCGAGCCCACCGCGTACTCGAGGATGAGGTCCCAGCCGATGATCCACGCGAACAGCTCGCCGAGGGTGGCGTAGGCGTAGGTGTACGCCGAGCCGGCGACCGGCACCATGGAGGCGAACTCCGCGTAGCAGAAGGCGGCGAAGACGCAGGCGGTGCCGGCGGCGCAGAACGACAGGGTGAGCGCCGGGCCGGCCTTGTCGTGCGCCGCGATGCCGGTGAGCACGAAGATGCCGGTGCCGATGATGGCGCCGATGCCGAGGCTAGACAGCGTGATCGGGCCGAGGATGCGGCGCAGCCGGTTCTCGCCCTTCATCTCTTCCAGAAGGAGGGCGAGAGGCTTCCTGGCGAAGAGCGGATTGCCCATGGGGTCCCCGTGTCGCACAAGGGTGATGGGTGGACTGCCTGGCGGTGCACGGCCGGCGCAGCCGCCGGGGGCCGGGTTGCGCCCGGGCGCTGCGAGGGTCCGCGGCAACATACGGGAGCGGCTCCTGGGTCGTCAACGACAAGCCGCGGTCACCGCGGCGTTTGCGGAGCGGTGCGAGCGGCGGTATGGTGCCCGCGGAGACGGCGGCGTCGGCTTGCGGGGCGGGCGGACAGCCGCGCCGAGGAGGGTCGGGGGATGCGCAGCCTGCGTGTGTGGGTGATGGGGCTGGCGGTGGCGGGGCTGCTGGCGATGGCGCTGCCGGCGACCGGGGCCGCGCCCGCCGAGCGCGCTGGGGTGTTCGTGCCACGTCGGCTGACCCTCGGCGGCGTCGCCATGCGCTACTCCGTCTACGTGCCCGCGGGCTACGACTCCGCTCGCGCCTGGCCGTGCGTGGTGTTCCTGCACGGCTCCGGCGAGTGCGGCGACGACGGCGAAAAGCCGACGCGGGTCGGGCTCGGGCCGGCGCTGCTGGCGCACCCCGGGCGCTGGCCGTGCCTCGTCGTCTTCCCCCAGAAGCCGCTCGAAGATGAGGAATGGGAGGAGCACGAAGCTCTCGTCCTCGCGGCGCTCGACTCAACACAGCGCGAGTTCCGCGTCGACCCCGACCGTGTGGCGCTCACGGGGATCTCACAGGGCGGCCACGGCGCCTGGATGATCGGGGCGCGGCATGCCGGTCTGTGGTCCTGCCTGGCGCCGGTGTGCGGCTACGGGCGGGCGCGGACAGTGGCCAAGCGGGTGGCCCGCCTGCCGGTGTGGGCGTTCCACGGGCTCAAGGACGACCTCGTGGATCCTCAGGACACCCAGAAGATCGTCGCCGCGCTCCGCGCCGAGCGCGAGAAGCTCGGCCTCGATCCGGCCGCCGCTCGCATGACCCTCTATCCCGACGCCAACCACAACAGCTGGGACCCGGCGTACGCGGAGGAGGAGCTGCCGCGGTGGATGCTGGGGCAGAGGCGGACGCCGTAAACACGGACGGGGGCCGGGCGCCCGGCCCCCGCTCGCCTGCTCCTCCCTGTCCGGCTCGTCCTACGGCAGCGGCTTCATGGTCAGCGGATCGCGCAGCGGCAGCGGCTTGGGCGCCCCGCCCGCGAGCTGCTCGAGCGTCACCTCGTGCTTGCCGTCGGGCTGCATCATCTCGGCGGCGTTGCCCACCATCAGGAAGGCCATGTTCCGCGGGTCGAGCAGCCGCCGGGCCACGCGCTGCGCGTCCGGCAAGGTCACCGTGCCGACGCGCTTGGTGAAGTCCTGGTAGTAGCCCGGGTTCTTGGCGTAGCGGCCGGTCAGCTCGTCGGCGGCCAGCGCTCCGGCGATCGCCGAGGCGGTGGGGAAGCGGGCCGGGAAGCCCTCCATGAGCGCGTTCTTCGCCGTCTCCAGCTCGCTCGCCGTGACCAGCGAGTCGCGCACGCGGTTGATCTCGGTGAGCGCGATCTGGATGGCGAAGGCGGTCGAGCGCGCCTTGGTCTGGAAGAAGGCCCGCCACGGGTCGGGATAGTAGAAGCCGCCCTCGAAGGTCGAGCGCACCGTGTAGGCGAGGCCCTCGTCGGAGCGGATGCGGTTGACCAGCCGCGAGGTGAAGCCGCCGCCGCCGAGCACGTAGTTCATGACCTGCGCGGCGTAGAAGTCGGGGTCGTAGCGGTCGAGGGCGCGCAGGCCCAGTGAGACGCGGGTCTGGTTGACGTCCTTGCCGGTGACGAACCAACCCTGCGCCGAGGGGGCGGCCGGCGCCGCCGGGAGCCCGGGGTTCTCGCCGGCCGTCGGCCAGGCGGCGAAGGCCTTCTCGAGCTTCTTCACCATGGCCGACTTGTCGAAGTCGCCGGAGACCGAGAGCACGAAGTTCTTCGGCCCCAGGTAGCGCTTGGCGAAGGCCGTCAGGTCGTCGCGCGTGAGCGACCGCACCGAGGCCTCGGTGGCGTAGCGGTTCGACCAGTGGCCGTCGCCGCGCATCAGGAAGCCCCACTGGTATTCCTCGATGTTCGCCGTCTCGTCGTTGCGCTGCTTCATCGCCTGCAGCATCTGGTCTTTGCGCAGCTGCAGCCGGTCCTCCTGGAAGGCGCACGCCTTGAGACACGCGGTGAGCAGCGCGAGCCCCTCGTCGAGGTCCTTGGAGAGCAGGTTGAGCGTGACGCGCGACTCGGCGCCCGACAGGGCCACGCCGCCGATGCCGAACATGCCGCCGCCGCCGCCGCCCATGCCCGACTCGAGCTGCGCGCCGAGGAACGCCAGGCGCTCCTCGAGCTGCTCGGCGGTCATGGCCGCAGTACCGCTGCGGGTCAGCAGGTGCATGGCGGTCGCCGCCAGGCCTTCCTGGCCCTCGGGATCGAGGTCGGGGCCGACGCGCATCAGCACGGTGACCGTCACCAGCGGCAGGGCGCGGTCGGGGACCAGGTAGGCGGCCATGCCGTTGGCCAGCTTGACGCGGTAGTCGGCCGCCCGGGGCGGCTTGAAATCGAGCTTGGGATACTGGAGGCCCTCGGGGCGGTCGGGGGGGGCGGCCGCCGCGACCGGAGCCGCGGCGAGCCCGGCCGCGAACGCCGCGGCGAGTACCAGCAACGCGCCGGTCCCTGCGAGCCGGCGGAACTGATGGCTGCGGTTCATCGTCGTCCCTCCGGTCACTTGGAGCCCTGGAGCTGGGTGAGCTTCGCCTGCGCCTTGCCCTTGATGTAATCGAGCGCCGGTTTCATCTCCGGCGGCATCTGGCCGGCCATCCGGTCCATGCCCTCGAGCATGCGCGTGAGCTGCGCCGGGTCGTCGGTGGCCTCGATGCGCGCCACCATGCCCTTGGCCATGCTCTTGGCCTCGGGCGGCAGAGCGGCGAGCGCCGGGTCCTCGGGCTCGCTGCCACCCTTGCGGGTCCACACGGCGACGGCCCGGTTCTCCTTCTGGAAGTACTTCTGGGCGACGCGCTGCACGTCGGCCGGGGTCACCGCCTGCACCGCCTCGTCGAGGCGGTCGGCGTCGCGCCAGGTGGCCAGCCCCTCGGCGACGGCGTAGCGCAGCAGCAGCTGCATGTTGGAGCCGATCTGGCGGTAGGCCGAGGCCAGGTAGCGGTTCTTCACCTTCTGCATCTCCTCGGCGCCCACCGGCTCCTTCTGCAGCTTCTCGATCTCGGCGTGCAGGGCCTTCTCCACCTCGTCGGGCGTGTGGCCTTCCTTGCACTCGGCCTGGGCCTGGAACTGGCCCTCGTACTTGCGCGGCTCGGAGCGCGCCCCGGCGCTGGTGGCGATGCCGCCGCCCATCACCAGGTTCTTCTGCAGGCGGCCGGTGGGGCCGTTGAGCAGCTCCGAGATGACCTCGAGCACCGGCGTGTCGGAGTGGACGGCCGCCGGCGTGTGCCAGCGCACCCACACCGCCGGGTTGGTCTCGGCCTCGGCGTAGAAACGCTTCTCGGCCAGCGGCTTGGTCTCGGCGGTGATCATCTCGGGGGCCGGCTGGGGCCCGCGCGGGATGGCGCCGAGGTACTTCTCGGCCAGCGCCAGCGCCTGCCTGGGCTCGAAGTCGCCGACCAGGACGGCGGTCAGGTTCTGCGGCGCGTAGTAGAGCGAGTAGTACTCGTCGGCCTGCGCCTTGGAGATCGCGGCCACGTCGCTCGGCCAGCCGATCACCGGCCACTGGTAGGGGCTCGAATCCCAGAAGACGGCGTCGAAGGAGACCTCGAACTGGCCGGTGGGGGTGGACTCGTAGGAGCGGCGGCGCTCCTCGTAGACCACGTCGCGCTCCGAGTAGAACTCGCGGAAGACGCGGTTGGCGAGCCGGTCGGACTCCATCCAGAACCACAGCTCGAGCTTGTTGGCCGGGACGGTCTCGAAGTAGACCGTCATGTCCTCGTTGGTGAAGGCGTTGATCATCGTGGCGCCGTTGTTCTGCAGAACGAGGTTGAACTCGTTCTTGACCATGTTGGCGCGCTGGGCGGCGACCAGGGAGTCGAAGCGGGCCTCCAGCTCCCGGTAGCGCGCCGTCTTGGCCTCCGGCTTGCTGATGTCCTCGAGCTCGCCGCGCCGCTGCGCGGCCCGCATCTTGGACAGCTCGGCGCGCATCTCGTCCCGGAGGCGCTCCTGCTCCTCGATGAGCGCCACGTCCTTGGCGTAGTCGCGCGTGCCGATCTTGTGCGTGCCCTTGAACATCATGTGCTCGAAGAGGTGCGAGATGCCGGTGATGCCGGGCCGCTCGTTGGCCGAGCCGACGTGCGCCACCCAGGCGCCGGAGACGGTGGGCGTGACGGGCTGGGGGATGAGCACCAGCTTCATGCCGTTGGCGAGGAAGTGCTCCTCGACCGGCAGCTTGGGCGAGGCCGGCGTGACGGCCGTCTTGGTGATCGCGGTCTTGGCGGCCAGGGCGCCGGCCGGCGGCGCGATCACTAAGACGGCGGCGAGGGCGGCCCACACGAGCCGCCTGGGCGGAGAGGATCGGGTCATCAGCGGCCTCCTGGGACGGTGGGCTGCGGAAGAACGCGAGACGGGCAAAGCCGGACTGCCTTGTCGCGCACGAAAACAGGTGGCGGCCCGGGCGTCAAGCGAAGAACCCGGGCGCCGGGAAGTCGGCATCTAATCCGGCTGCGCCGCGCCGCTCACCGCGCGCCGGCTGATCGAGGTGAGCCAGACGCCGGCGAGCACGGTGGCCACGCCCGCCCACGCCAGCGCCGGCAGACGCTCGCCCAGCCACAGCCACGCCACCGCCAGGGCCACCACCGGGATCAAGTTGGAGAAGATGGCCGTGCGCGAAGCCCCCAGGCGCTGCAGGCCCACCGCCCACCACGAATAGGCGGTGGCCAGCGCGAAGAGCCCGGCGTAGACGCCGCCGCCCCAGGCCGCCACCGTGAGGCGGGAGAAATCGGTGCGGGCCAGCGCCGGCAGACCCATCAAGACCACGAACGGCGTGCCGAGGAAGAGCGCCCAGGCCGTGACCCACAGCGGCGAGCGCCGCCGCAGCAGGGCGCGCGAGCGGATCACGTAGATGGTCCACAACATGCTGCCCAGCAAGACGAGCGCGTCGCCGAAGAGCGACGGCGTCTCGCCCGCGCCGCCGCGCGCCATCACGAGCAGGAGAACCCCCGCCACCGAGAGCAGGATGCCCACCCACGCCTGACGGGGGAGGTGCTCGTGGCCGAGGAAGTGGTCGGCCAGGGCCACGAAGATGGGCGTGGTGGAGACCAGCACCGCGGTGTGGCTCGCCGCGGTCAGCGCCAGCCCGTTGGCGAAGCAGACCTGGTAGATCGGGTGCGCCACGAGGCCGAGCAGGAACAGCTCACGCCACTCGCCGGGCCCGGGCCACGGGCGCGGCTCGAGCCGCCACACGAAGAGCGCCAGCGCGGTGGCTCCCAGCGGGAAGCGCAGGGCGTTGAAGGCCAGGGGCGACAGCTCGCTCACCGCCGCCTTCATGACGCTGACGTTGACACCCCAGATGACCACCACGCCGACCATGAAGAGCAGTGCGCCGCGCTCGCCTCTCACGCCGCGCTCCGGGCCGCGACGGCAGCCTCGGCGAAGCGCGCGGGCGGCACGCTCCCCGGCCGGAGATCCGGCGCCTGGAGCGCCACGTGGCGCCCGCCCGGCGGCTTCCACTGCGCCGCGTCGCCGCGCCCGTGGATCGAGACCGTGGGCGTGCCCACGGCGGCCGCCAGATGCAGCAGCGCGGAATCGTGGCAGAGCAGCAGGTCGGCGCGGGCCAGGAACGCCGCCGTGTCGCGCAGCGTCATCGGGGGCAGCGGGGTGCGCGCGGCGCGCAGGCCGCGGGCCAGCTCGGCGCCGGCCGCCCGCGCGTCGGGCGCGTCGAGCAACGCCAGGTGCGCGCCGAGGCGCTCGGCGACGAGGTCGGCCGCTGCGATCCACAGGGCCGTCGGGTAGCGCTTGGCCGGGTCCTTGGTGCCGAGGTGCACGGCGACGACCGGTCCCGGAGGCAGGGCGGCGCGCGCCCGCGCCCCGTGCTCGGCCTCCTCGGCTGCCAAGGCGAAGCGGTAGGCGCGCGGTACCTCGGGGCAGCCGAGCGGGGCGACCGCCGCCAGCGCGCGGTCCATCTGGTGGGGGCCGGCCGGCGCCGCCGGCTCGTACGCCCAGTCGTAGAGCGGCGCGCCGGGCGCGTCCTTGAGCGGCGGCGAGGTCGGCCCCGCCACGCGGCGCGCTCCCGCCAGGCGTGCGACGGCGTCGCTCGTGAGCGAGTGGCTCACCGTGTTGAGCACCACCGCCAGGTCGTAGGGCGCCGCACGCAGCGCCGGCCAGAACGGCGGCGCACCGGCGGGCCCGCCCGCCCCGCGCCCCCACGGCGCGATCAGCACGCGGTCGGCGTCGGGATGGTGGAGCGCCAGCGGCGCGAGGAAGCGGTTCACCACGAGCGTGATGCGCGCCGCGGCGAAGCGCCCGCGCAGGGCGGCCAGCGCCGGGGTGGCGAGCAGGAAATCGCCGAGCTGGTCGTGGGCGCGCACCACCAGCAGCCGGCGCACGCCGTCGAGCTCGGCGGGGCAGAGCGCCCCGCGCGGCGGCCGCGGCCGCAGCGCGGCGATGGCCAGCTCGCGCGGCCAGGACAACGCCTCAGCCCTCCTGCCGGTGCGGATCATCCCCCTCCACGAACTCGACGAGCGCTCCCGCGGTGGAACGCGGGTGCAGGAACGCGATGCGCGTTCCATGGGCGCCCGGGCGCGGCTCGGGGTCCACCAGCTCGGCGCCGGCGGCGCGGGCGTGCGCCACCGCGGCGGCGGCGTCGGGCACCGCGAAGGCCAGGTGGTGGATGCCCTCGCCGTGCTTCCTGAGGAAGCGGGCGACGGGGTTCGACTCGTCCCCGGGGTCCAGCGGCTGCATCAGCTCGAGGGGCACGCCCGCCACGTCGAGGAAGACGACCAGCAAGCCGCGCTCAGCCAGCGTCTCGCGCGAGCGCACGACGGCGCCGAGGATCGCCTGGTATCGCGCTGCCGTCTTCTCCGCGTCGGCCACGGCAAGCGAGACGTGGGCCAGGCCGGTGGGGCGGTGGGACTCGGTGTGCACGGTGTCTCCTCGCGCGGGCGCGGCCGGCGCCCGCCGGATCAGAGCTGCCGGGCCGGCCGGTACTCGCCGAAGACGGCGCGCAACCGGTCGGAGATCTCTCCCAGGGTGGCGCGGGCGCGCACCGCGTCGAGTGTGCGCTCCACGAGGTCGCCGTCGGCGCGCGCCGCCGCCTCGAGTGCCGCCAGGGCCCGCGCCCACGCCGCCGGGTCGCGCGCCGCGCGATACGCGGCCAGACGCGCCGCCCGCTCGTGCTCGACCCCCGGGTCGGGCTGGAAGATGTTCTCCGGGCGCGGCTCGTCCTCGACGAAACAGTTGACGCCCACCACCGGCGTGCGCTGCGCCTCCACGTCCTGCTGGTGGCGGTAGGCGGCGAGGTGGATCTCGTGCTGCACGTAGCCGCTTTCGATGGCGCGCAGCATGCCGCCGCGCTTGTCGATCTCGGCCAGGTAGCCGAGCGCCCGCTCCTCCAGCTCGGCGGTGAGCGCCTCGACGAAGTAGGCGCCGGCCAGCGGATCGGCGGTGTCCGCGGCGCCGCTCTCGGCGGCCAGCAATTGCTGCGTGCGCAGCGCCAGGCGCACCGCGTTCTCGGTGGGCAGGCCGAGCGCTTCGTCGTAGGAATTGGTGTGCAGCGACTGCGCTCCGCCCAGCACCGCCGCCAGCGCCTCGATCGTCGTGCGCACGATGTTGTTCTCCGGCTGCTGCGCGGTGAGCGTCGAGCCGGCGGTCTGCGCGTGGAAGCGCAGCATGAGGCTCTTGGGGTTCTTCGGCCGGTAGCGCTCGGTCAACAGCCGCGCCCACAGCCGGCGCGCGGCGCGGAACTTGGCCGCCTCCTCGAAGAGGTGGCTGTGGGCGTTGAAGAAGAAGGAGAGCCGGGGCGCGAAGTCGTCGACGTCGAGACCGCGGTCCACCGCCGCCTGCACGTAGGTCAGCCCGTCGGCGAGCGTGAAAGCGATCTCCTGCGCGGCCGTCGCGCCCGCCTCGCGCATGTGGTAGCCCGAGATCGAGATGGGGTTCCAGCGCGGCAGCTCGCGGGCGCAGAAGGCGACCAGGTCGGTGGTCAGCCGCAGGCTGCCCGCCGGCGGGTAGATGTAGGTGCCGCGCGCGATGTACTCCTTGAGGAGATCGTTCTGCACCGTCCCGCCGAGGGCGCGGCGCGGGATGCCGCGCGCCTCCGCCACCGCCACGTAGAAGCACAGCAGGATCGCCGCCGTGGCGTTGATGGTCATCGAGGTCGTGACCCGGTCGAGCGGCAGCCCGTCGAGCAGCTCGGCCATGTCGTCGATCGTCGAGACGGCCACGCCGACGCGGCCCACCTCGCCCTGGGCGCGCGCGTGGTCGGAGTCGAAGCCCATCTGGGTGGGTAGGTCGAAGGCCACCGACAGCCCGGTCTGCCCGCGCTCGAGCAGATAGCGGAAGCGCTCGTTGGTCTGCCGGGCCGAGCCGAAGCCGGCGTACTGGCGCATGGTCCACGGCTGGCCGCGGTACATGGTCGGGTAGACGCCGCGCGTGAAGGGCGGCTCGCCCGGGAAGCCGAGGTCGCGCGCGTAGTCCACCGGCGCGTCGTCGGGGACGTAGAGCGGCGTCAGCGGGATGCCGGAGGAGGTCGCCTTCGGCAATACTCCGGCCAGCGCTCTCGCCTGCCGCTTCTCCCACGCCCCGCGATCGGCGCTCATGGTGTGGCCTCCTCCTCCGCCGGCCCGAGCGTCACCAGCGGCTGCCCCGCCTCGACGCTCCTGCCGAGCTCCGCGTGCACGGCGCGCACCACGCCGTCCACCTCGGCCGACAGCTCGTTCTGCATCTTCATCGCCTCCATGACCAGGAGCGCCTGGCCGGCGCTCACCGCGTCGCCGACCGCCACCTTGAGCGCCACGACCAGGCCGGGCATGGGGGCGGCGAGCACGCTGCCCGCCGCCCCGGCGGCGGGCAGCACCTCGCGCAGGACCTTCTCCAGGGGGCTGCGCACCGCGGCGCGGAAGGTGCGCCCGCCGAGGCGCACGCGCAGCGTCGCACCGTCCTCCTCGACCGCCACCTCGTAGGAGCGCCCGTCCACCAGGAGCGAGTAGGACTCGCCGTCGGGCAGCGGCACGACGTCGGCCGCGATGCGCTCGGCGCCGGTGTCGAGCACCAGGCGGCCGCCCTCCATCTGCACCTCGACGTGGATCTCGTGGCGCCGCGCGCCCTCGCCCATCAGCGCCCAGAACTTCATCGCGACCCGTCCTCGGCGCCGCGCTCCCAGCGCCACTGCCCGCCGCGCGGCCGCGGCAGCGCGGTCGCCCGGCTCTTCTGCCACTGGTGCAGCGAGGCGGCCAACAGCGCGATGCGCTCGCTCTCGACGTCGCCCTCGAGAGCGGCCGGCGTGAAGTGCCGCTCGAGGAAGCCGGTGTCGTAGGCCCCCGAGCGGAAGGCCGCGTGCCGCAGGATCCAGCGGTGCAGGCCGACGTTGGTGCGCACGCCGGTGATCACCGTCTCGTCGAGAGCCCGGCTCATGCGGGCGATGGCGTGCTCGCGGTCCTGCCCCCAGGCGACGATCTTGGCGAGGATGGGGTCGTAGTGGACGGGCACCTGGTAGCCGCGGTAGACGCCGGCGTCGATGCGCACGCCGGGGCCGGACGGCCAGCGCAGGCGCATCACCGCGCCGGTGCTCGGCAGGAAGCCGTGCGCCGGATCCTCGGCGTAGACGCGGCACTCGATGGCGGCGCCGCGCGGGGCGATAGCGCTCTCGCGCAGGGCCAGCGCCTCGCCGCGCGCCACGCGCACCTGCTCGGCCACCAGGTCGACGCCGGTCACCATCTCGGTGATCGGGTGCTCAACCTGCAGGCGCGTGTTCATCTCGAGGAAGTAGAAGGTCCCGCGCGCGTCCACGATGAACTCGACGGTGCCGGCGCTGACGTAGCCCGCCGCCCGCGCGATGGCGCACGCCGCTTCGCCGAGGGCGGCGCGGGTGGCCGGGGTGAGGGCGGGGGAGGGGGTCTCCTCGAGGACCTTCTGGTGGCGGCGCTGCACCGAGCACTCGCGCTCGCCGAGGCAGAGCACGCGCCCGTGCGCGTCGGCGAGGATCTGGGCTTCGACGTGGCGCGGGCGCTCGAGGCAGCGCTCGAGGTAGACCTGGTCGTCGCCGAAGGCGGCACGCGCCTCGCCGCGCGTGAGCTCGAAGGCGCCGGCGAGCGCGGCGGCGTCCGCGACCACCCGCATGCCCTTGCCGCCGCCGCCGGCCGCCGCCTTGAGCAGCACCGGGTAGCCGATGCGCTGCGCTTCGGCCCGAGCCTCGTCGAGGGTGGCCACCGGGCCGGGGCTGCCGGGGATGAGCGGCGCCCCGGCGGCGCGCGCCAGCTCGCGAGCCGCCAGCTTGTTGCCCATCTGCCGGATCGACGCGGGCGACGGCCCGATGAAGACCAGGCCGGCGCGCTGGCAGGCGACGGCGAACTCGGCGTTCTCGGAGAGGAAGCCGTAGCCGGGGTGGATGGCCTCGGCGCGCGATCGGCGCGCCACGGCCAGCAACCGCTCGCCGTGCAGGTACGACTCGGCGGCCGGCGCCGGTCCCAGCGCGTACGCCTCGTCGGCGTGCAGGACGTGCAAGGCGGTGCGGTCGGCGTCGGAGTACACGGCGATCGAGGTGAGATCCATCTCGCGCAGCGTGCGCAGCACGCGCACCGCGATCTCGCCACGGTTGGCGACCAGGACGCGGCGGAAGCCGCTAGGCGCCACCGGTCCCATCCTCGGGAGCGGGGGCTACCGGGCCGGCGGGCGGCGGCAGGGCCACGCCCTCCACCGGCGTGCCGCGCGCCGCGCCCTCGCCGGAGTCGGGCCCCTCGAGCACCACGCACGCCGCCGCCAGGCCGGCGTCGTGGCTCAGGGTGACGAAGGCGGTGGCCGCTCCGATGCGGCGGGCGATCTCGAGCGTCGCTCCCGACAGCCGCAGCGTCGGCTCCCCGCTCGGCAGGTTCACCACCTCGATCGACTTCCACGACACGGCGCTGTTCCAGCCGGTGCCCAGCGCCTTCATCGTCGCCTCCTTGGCGGCGAAGCGGGCGGCGTAGTGGCGCCCCGGGTCGCGATGGCGCTCGCAGTAGGCCTGCTCGGTCTCGGTGAACAGCCGCTTGAGGAAGCGCGGGCCGTGACGCTTCACGGCCTCTTCCATGCGGGAAACCTGCGCGATGTCGATGCCGATGCCTCGGATCATGGGCGCTGGTCGGGAACGGCGTGCGCGACGGGCCGGACGGACGCGGCGGGCGGACGAGTCGGGCGGAGTCTAGGGAGCGGCCGCGCGGCCGGTCAAGGGGCGGGAGGGGCCGGCGGGGCTCCGCCCGGGGCGGCGGCTCGGCCACCCGGCCCGCCGCCCGCCGGATGTGCTATCTTCCGTCTCCCATGCACGTCTTCGCCACCTCCATGCGGCTGCGGCTGCCGCGCGAGCGGGTGTTCGCCTTCTTCGGCGACGCGGCGAACCTGCAGCGCATCACGCCCCCCGAGCTGGAGTTCCGCATCCTCACGCCGCTGCCCATCGCCATCGGCGAGGGGGCGCTCATCGACTACCGGCTGCGCCTCGGGCCGGTCCCCTTCCGCTGGCGCACGCGGATCTCGCGCTGGCGCCCGCCGGACGAGTTCGTCGACGAGCAGCTCGCCGGCCCGTACCGGACGTGGATCCACACCCACTCCTTCCGCGAGGAGGACGGCGTCACCACCGTCGCCGACGAGGTGCGCTACGCGCTGCCGCTGGCGCCGCTCGGCGAGCTGGCGCACCCCCTCGTCCGCCGCCAGATCGAGCGCATCTTCGGCTACCGCCGGCAGGCGGTGGCCGCACTCCTGGGAGAGGAGGCCTAGAGCCATGGAATCCCAGCCCCCGGTTCCGCCCGAGACCCCG
>CAYLSO010000266.1:0-4507 GCA_964386525.1 uncultured bacterium | reverse complement strand
CAACCGGCAGATCGAGGCGGCGCGCGTCGCCATCACCCGGTCCATCAAGCGCGGCGGCAAGATGTGGATCCGCATCTTCCCCGACAAGCCGGTGACCAAGAAGCCGGCCGAGACGCGCATGGGCAAGGGCAAGGGCGCGCCCGAGTTCTGGGTGGCGGTGGTCAAGCCGGGGCGCATCCTCTTCGAGCTCGAGGGCATCCCCCGGCTGGCGGCGCAGCAGGCCATGAAGCTGGGCGCGTCGAAGCTCCCCATCCGCACCCGGTTCGTGGACCGGCAGGTCTTGGGAGGGGATTGAGGTGGCCAGCAAGCACATGCAGTCGCTGACGGACATGAGCGCCGAAGAACTGGTCGCGCGCGCCGGTGAGCTGCGCGAGGAGCTCTTCAACCTGCGCTTCAAGAACAGGATGCGGACGCTCGACAACCCAGTGCGCATCCGCTTCGTGCGGCGCCAGATCGCGCGCGCCGAGACCCTGCTGAGCCAGCACGCCCGGCAGGCGGCAAAGGAGAAGGCCCGATGACGGCAGCGACAACCGCGGAGCGCGGGCGACGCAAGTCCCGCGTCGGCCGGGTGGTGAGCGACAAGATGGCGAAGACGGTGGTGGTGGAGATCATCCGCCTCGTCCGCCATCCGATCGTCGGGCGGTACGTCCGCCGGCGCAGCAAGTTCAAGGTGCACGACGAGGGCAACGTCTGCCGGGTCGGAGACGTCATCCGGTTCATGGAGACGCGCCCGCTGTCGAAGGAGAAGCGGTGGCGCTTCGTGGAGTTCGTGGAGCGGGCGCACTGATGGCGGTCTCCCCGGCGCCGGGGGCGCGGGGGGAACGACAGGCGGAGTGATCGATGATTCAGCTACGCACGATGCTGACGGTTGCGGACAACTCGGGCGCCCGGCGCGCGCGGTGCATCCAGGTGCTCGGTGGCACCGGCCGGCGCTACGGGCGGGTCGGCGACATCGTCGTCGTCTCGGTGAGGGACGCCATCCCGGGCGCGGCGGTCAAGAAGGGCGACGTCGCCAAGGCGGTGGTGGTGCGGGCCGTGAAGGAGAAGCGGCGCCGCGACGGCTCGTACATCCGCTTCGACGACAACGCCGTGGTGCTGATCGATGACCAGAAGGAACCGCGCGGAACGCGCATCTTCGGCCCGGTCGCCCGGGAACTGCGGGAGAAGGCGTTCATGAAGATCGTCTCCCTGGCTCCCGAAGTGATCTAGGAGGCATCCATGCCGCGACCGAAAACCATTGCGGATCGTAAGAACCGCAGGCCGCGCGAGCGCCGGGCCACGACGATCCGCAAGGGCGACATGGTCCAGGTGATCGCCGGCGACGACAAGGGCAGGGTCGGCAAGGTCCTGCGGGTGTTTCCCAAGACCAACCGGCTGCTGGTGGAGCGCGTGAATTTCGTCAAGCGCCATACCAAGGCGCGTCGGGCCGGCCAACAGGGTGGCATCCTGGAGAAGGAAGCCCCCATCCACATCTCCAACGTGCTGCTGCACGACCCGAAGGTGGACCGCGGTGTCCGCGTCGGCGTGCGGCGCGCGGCGGACGGCTCGGTCGAGCGCATCTCGCGGGCGAGCGGCGACGCGCTGGGCAAGGCATAGAGGACGGAGACCATGGCGGAGGAGAAGCAGGACAAGGCCGAGAAGGCCGCAAAGACCGAGAAGCCCGAGAAGCCCGAAAAGGCCGCGAAGGCCGAAGCGGCCGGCAAGCCGGCCAAGGCCGAAAAGAAGGCCAAGAAGGGCGGCGGGGCGGGGGAAGCGAAGGCGCGCGCGGCGGGCCCCACCGGGCAGGTGGACGGGGCCGGTGTGTACCCGCGCCTGCGCAAGCACTACGAGGAGAAGGTCGTTCCCGAGATGGTCAAGGCCTTCTCGTACGGCAACCGCATGCAGGTGCCGCGCCTCGAGAAGATCGTGGTCAACATGGGGGTCGGCGAGGCCATTCAGAACCCGAAGCTGCTCGAGGCCGCGGTCGCCGAGCTCATGCAGATCGTCGGGCAGAAGCCGGCGGTGCGGCGCGCCAAGAAATCGATCGCCAACTTCAAGCTGCGCGAGGGACAGGCCATCGGCTGCGCCGCGACCCTGCGCGGCCGACGCATGTGGGAGTTCTATGATCGGCTGGTGAACGTGGCCCTGCCCCGCATCCGCGACTTCCGCGGCGTGCTGCCGCGTTCGTTCGATGGCCGCGGCAACTACACGATCGGCGTCACCGAGCAGATCGTGTTTCCGGAGATCGACTACGACAAGGTGGAGAAGATCCGCGGCATGGATATCACGATCGTCACGAGCGCACGCACGGACGAGGAAGGCCGCGAGCTGTTGCGCTTGATGAACATGCCCTTCCGGGCGCGCTAGGAGGCGGGGGTGGCCAAGAAGTCGCTCATCGAGAAGTGGAAGCGGACGCCGAAGTTCAAAGTCCGCGCCTACAACCGCTGCCGCCGCTGCGGTCGCTCCCGGGCGTACCTGCGGCGCTTCGGTTTCTGCCGCATCTGCTTCCGGGAGCTGGCCCTGTCGGGTCAGATCCCCGGGGTGGTGAAGGCGAGCTGGTGACGGGCCCGGCGGACGGCCGCCGGCCGTTGCAATCGGGCGAACGCCCCATGGTTCGGAGGCAGGAGGAAGAATGTCGGTAGCGGATCCGATCGCGGATTTTCTCACCTGCGTGCGCAACGCGTGCAGCGCCAAGCACCGCAAGGTCGAGGTGCCCAGCTCGCACCTCAAGGTGGAGCTGACCAAGGCCCTGCTCCGCGAGGGCTACATCAGCAATTTCAAGGTGCTGGAGGACCCGCGGCAAGGGGTCCTGCGCATCTATCTCAAGTACGCGGGCCAGGATCGGTGCGTCATCTCGGGCATCAAGCGGGTGAGCACGCCGGGGCGGCGGGTCTACCTGCGCAAGACCGAGATCCCCCGGGTGCTCGGGGGGCTGGGCTCCACGATCCTGTCCACTTCGCAGGGCGTCATGACCGACAAGGAGGCCCGCCAGGCGGGTCTCGGCGGCGAAGTCATGGCGCAGGTCTGGTAGGGGGCGGCCATGTCGCGCGTCGGCAGGAAGACGATCGTGCTCCCGCAGGGGGTCGAGGTGGCCGAGGCGGGCCGCGAGGTCCGCGTCACGGGGCCCAAGGGCGAGCTGACCATGCGCCTCGAGCCGGGAGTGGAATTGCAGAAGGAGAACGGCGAGGTGACGGTGCTCCTGCAGCGCGAGGACCGCAACGCCTCGGCCGTATTCGGCCTGACCCGCGCGCTGCTCGCCAACCTGGTGAAGGGCGTCAGCGAGGGCTTCAGCCGCTCGCTCGAGATCCAGGGCACCGGGTACCGCGCGGCGCTGGACGGCGGCAAGAAGCTCGTGCTGCAGCTCGGGTACTCGCATCCGGTCGAGTACGCGGTGCCCGAGGGCGTGCAGATCACCGTCGACACGCCGACCAAGCTGACGGTCCGCGGCGCCGACAAGGCGCAGGTCGGGCAGGTGGCGGCGGACATCCGCGGATTCCGCCCGCCCGAGCCCTACAAGGGCAAGGGCGTGCGCTACGAGGGCGAAGTCGTCAAGCGGAAGGCCGGCAAGTCGGCCGGCGCCTAGGCGCCGGGCCGGGGTGGCCGGGCAAGCCGAGAGGGAAGCGGAACCATGGCCCGTTGGAATACGAAAGAAGAGAGCCGGGAGCGCCGCCATCTGCGGCTGCGCAAGCGCGTGGCGGGCTCGGCCGAGCGGCCGCGCCTGGCGGTGCGCCGCAGCCTGAGCCAGATCTACGCCCAGATCGTGGACGACACGACCGGGCACACGCTGGCGGCGGTGTCCTCGCTGGCGAAGGACGTGCAGGCCCGCTGCGGCGAGGCCAAGACGAAGACCGACAAGAGCCGGGTCGTGGGCCGGGTGCTGGCCGAGCGCGCCAAGAGCGCCGGCATCACCCGCGTGGCCTTCGATCGCGGCGGCTACATCTACCACGGGCGCATCAAGGCGCTCGCGGACGGGGCGCGCGAAGGGGGATTGGAGTTCTAACATGGCCCATGGCGATCGTCGCGAGCGCGGCTCGCGCCAGACGGAAGCGGCAGGCCGCTCGGAGTTCGTCGAGCGGGTCATCAACGTCAACCGCACCGCGAAGGTGGTGAAGGGCGGCCGGCGCTTTTCCTTCAACGCCATCGTCGCCCTCGGCGACCAGAGCGGGCGCGTCGGCACCGGCCTCGGCAAGGCGAACGAGGTCGCCGACGCCATCCGCAAGGCGGGCGAGGTGGCGCGCAAGAACATGTTCGCGGTGCCGATGGTCGGCACCACCATCCCGCACGAGGTGGTCGGCCACTTCGGCGCCTCGCGGGTGCTGCTCAAGCCGGCCTCGAGCGGCACCGGCGTCATCGCCGGCGGCGCCGTGCGCGCCGTGCTCGACTCGGCGGGGATCAAGGACGTGCTGACCAAGTCCCTGGGGTCGAACAACCCGCACAACGTGGTCAAGGCGACGGTGGCAGGGCTCAAGAGCCTGCGCCGCGCCGCCGACGTCGCGGCGGCCCGCGGGCTGACGGTCGAGGAGCTGGA